>DAISVV010000020.1:0-21796 GCA_036840015.1 Micropepsaceae bacterium | reverse complement strand
GCGATCCGGCGCGCGGGGTCACGGACCGGCTGGGCGGGCTGGCGGGTATGGCGGGGCTGACCGGCGGGAGCGGCCTGCGGCTGCCGCCGGACCGTCCGCTGGTGCCTCAGGCGCGGTGATGTCCCCAAACTGAAAGAGCGCCCGTTGCGGGGCGCTCTCCAGCATGTTGCGGCGAGGTGCGGGCCTTACCAGATGCGGACGCGGTCTTCCGGCTTCAGGTAGAGCTTGTCGCCCGGCTTCACGCCGAAGGCCTCGTACCATTCGTCGACATTGCGCACGACGCCGTTGCAGCGGTATTCGGCCGGCGAGTGGACGTCGCTCGTCACCTGGTTGCGCAGTGCGGCGTCGCGGATGTTCGAGCGCCAGACCTGGCACCAGCCCAGGAAGAAGCGCTGTTCCGGCGTGAAGCCTTCGATCACCGGTGCGGGCTTGCCCTTGAGCGAGAGCTTGTAGGCGTGCAGGCCGACGGCCACGCCGCCGAGGTCGCCGATGTTCTCTCCGGATGTAAAGTCGCCATTGACCCTGACGCCTGGCAGCGGTTCGAACTGCGAGTACTGCGCGGCCAGCGCCTTCACCTTCGCGGCGAAGCGCTGCTCGTCTTCCGGCTTCCACCATGTGCGCAGGATGCCGTTCTCATCCGACTTCGCGCCCTGGTCGTCGTAGCCGTGGCCCATCTCGTGGCCGATCACGCCGCCGATCGCCCCATAGTTCACCGCCGCATCGGCGTTCGGGTCGAAGAAGGGGGCTTGCAGGATCGCGGCGGGGAATACGATCTCGTTCCAGACCGGATTGTAGTAGGCGTTCACCGTCTGGGGTGCCATGCCCCATTCATCCTTGTCGGTCCGCTGGTTGATGCGTGCGGCCTGGCGACTGTATTCCCAGACGGTTGCGCGCTTGCGGTTGCCATAGGCGTCGCCGGGCCTGACCTCAAGGCTTGAATAGTCGCGCCAGCGATCGGGATAGCCGATCTTTACGCGGACGTTGGCAGCCTTGCGCATGGCGACCTGTCGTGTTTCCGGCGACATCCAGTCAAGGGTCTGGATGCGTTCGCGATAGGCCTGGAGCAGGTTGTCGACGAGCTTCTTCATCTCTGCCTTGGCTTGCGGGGTGAAGTGCTTCTTCACGTAGAGCTGGCCAACGGCCTCGCCCATCGGCGCGAGGAAGGTCTGGCCGGAGAGCGCGATGGTGGCGCGCTTCCAGCGGTCGCGCTTCTGCGGCTGGCCTGTCAGGGTCTTGCCGTTGAAGGCGAACGACGCATCGTCGAAGGCCGTGGGCATGATGTCAGCCTGGGCATTCACGTAATGGAACGTCTGGTAGGCGCGCAGGGTTTCGATCGGCGTGGCGCGGAAGAGCTTGGCCAGCGCCGCGACCGCATCCGGGGCGCCAACGATGAAGTGGTCCTGGTTGGCAAGACCGCCGGCGGCAAGCACGTCGTCCCACGGGAACTCGGGTGCGAAGGCCTTCAAGCCGGCGCGGTTCTTCGCGTTATAGTTCGCGTCGCGGTCGCGCAGCTTCTCGATTGGCCACTGCAGCTCGGCGATCCGGGTTTCAAAGGCCATGACGGCCTCGGCCGCCGCGGCTGCGTTCGGGTACTTCACCATGCCCAGCATCTGGGCGACGTAGGCCCTGTAGGCGGCGCGCGTCTCGGCGAACTTTGCGTCCGGCTTCAGGTAGTAGTCGCGATCCGGCATGCCGAGGCCGGCCTGCGTGATGTTGAGCGCATAGCGATCGGGGTTCTTCTCGTCGAGACCGATATAGAGGCCGACCGGCGAATTGGCGGGCATTCCCGGTTGCCCGATGAGCCGGGCGAAGTCCTCATGCGTCTTCAGGCCGGCGATCTCGGCGAGGTCGGCCTCGAAGGGCGCGAGGCCCAGCTGGTCGATCTTCGAGGTGTCCAGATAGGAATTGTAGTAGTCGGCGACCTTCTGCTCGATCGAACCGGTGCGGTTGGAGCCGCGCGCCACGGCCTCGACAAGGTTCCGGACGTCCTCCTCGGACTTGGCAGCCAGCATGTTGAAAGAGCCCCAGCGCGAACGGTCCGCGGGGATCGGCGTGTTCTTCATCCAGGTTCCGCCGACGTGCCGGAAGAAGTCGTCGCCGGGCTTGATGGACGTGTCCATGCCGGCAACGTCGAAACCCCATGTTCCGATCGACGCGCCGCCGGCGGCACCCGCGGTTGTTCCGATGGCGAAGTATCCCGCCGTGGCTGTCGCGCCTGCCAGCAAGGTGATGGCCAGAGTACGTTTCAATCTCATATTCAGAGAACCCCTTTGCGTAGGAAGGCCCGCAAAGTGTTCCGGCGCGGGGCCGGAAGCAACTTGCGATCACGCAATCTCCCGTCACAATCGCGCGAGGATCAGGCTTGCTCCCCTCGTCTTCGCGACGATAGGGCGCAAGGTTCGGGCCTGCCTTACGCAGGTGCAGCATGGCGCAAGGGTTGGAAAGGTCAGGGTTTTCTGGTCTGGTCGGGGTCGATTCAAGGGGCTGGAGTGGATCATGGGGCGCATTCTGGGGCTATTGCTGGTGGCGGTGCTGTTCGTTGCAGGCGCGGGCGCTGTCTTCTGGTTCGGTGCCCGCGACGGCTGGTTCGGCAGTGAGCGGGATACGGGCGTCATCCAGGGCCCGCGGGTGCCGGCCGAGGTGATCGAGGCGCGGATGCGCGAGGTGAAGGAGGCGGCACCCGAAGGCGGGACCCGCCAGATCCTCTTTGGCGAACTGCATGTGCACCCGACCTATTCGGCCGACGCGTTCCAGTTCTCGCTGCCCATCATGGGTGGAAAGGGTGTGCATCCGGTTGCCGATGCCTGCGACTTTGCCCGCTATTGCTCGGCGCTGGACTTCTGGTCGATCACGGACCATGCGGAGACCGTGACGCCGCTGCGCTGGAAGCGCACGAAGGAGGCCATCAGGACGTGCCAGAAGGTTGCCGGTGACGGGCCGAACCCGGACCTGATCTCGTTCCTTGGCTATGAGTGGACGCAGGTCGGGCGCTTGCCCTCGGACCACTTCGGGCACAAGAACGTGGTGTTCAAGGACCTCGATGACGACAAGGTCTCGCCGCGGGCGATCGCGGCGGGCGGGCTTGCATCGGCCACGCTGCGCAGCAGCCTGGCCCTGTCGCCAGCCGTGCCGCTGCTCGACTTCAAGAACCGCCAGACCTATTTCGACTTCAACAAGTTCATGCGCCTGACGCAGGGCGTGCCGGAGTGCGTTGCGGGGACACCATCAAACGAGTTGCCGGCGACCTGCTACGAGGCGGCGGAGACGCCGGGCGACCTCGTGCGCAAGCTGCATGACGAGCTCAAGCTGAAGCCGCTGATCATCCCGCATGGCAGCTCGTGGGGCTTCTATACGCCGCCGGGAACATCATGGGACAAGGCGCTGCTGCGTCAGGAGCGTCCTGACGCCTTCCGCCTGGTCGAGATCTTCTCGGGCCATGGCAACTCGGAGGAATATCGCACCTGGAAAGACGTGGTTCTCTCGGCTGACGGCCAGTCGGCTGCGTGCCCGCCGCCCCAAGGAAGCTACACGCCGAGCTGCTGGCGTGCCGGCGAGATCATCCTGGAGCGCTGCCTCAAGGCCGGCCTGCAGATGGCCGATTGCGAGAAGCGGGCAGCGCAGGCGCGTGACGACTATGCCAACATGGGTGTGGCCGGCCACCTGGCGGTCGGTGGCGAGAGCCCCGAGGAGTGGCTCGACTCCGGGCAATGCACGGACTGCTTCATGCCGTCCTTCAACCACCGGGCGTCGAACTCCGTGCAGGCGGGGCTTGCGACGTCGAGCTTCGAGGAGGCGGGTGGCCAGCCGACGCGATTCCAGTGGGGCTTCATCGGCTCGTCCGACAATCACCGGGCGCGTCCGGGCACGGGTTACAAGCCCGTGGACCGGCGCCGCAACACCGAGGCGGGTGGACCTATCAGCGAGGCGTGGCGCAACCGGCTGCTGCCCAACAACAGCACATCCGAGCCGGCGTCGCGGCGCATCCCGCGCGAGGAGCTGTTCACGCTGGCGGGCTTCCAGCTGACGGAGTTCGAGCGGCAGTCGTCGTTCTTCATGGCCGGCGGGCTTGCGGCCGTGCATGTACGCGAACGCTCGCGGGATGCGGGCTGGGATGCCATGCAGCGGCGTGAGGTCTATGCGACCTCGGGGCCGCGCATCCTGCTGTGGTTCAATGCGGTCGACGAGCAGGGCAACAAGATCGCCATGGGCAGCCGCCTGGAGACCGACAAGCCTGTGGCCTTCGAGGTGAAGGCCGTCGGGGCCTTCAAGCAGAAGCCGGGCTGTCCGGACTTCACCAAGGCGGGGCTTGACGAGGCGCGCATCAAGGATATCTGCTCGGGCGAGTGCTACAATCCCTCGGACGAACGGCGCCTGATCACGCGGATCGAGGTCGTGAAGATCAGGCCGCAGGTGGTGAAGGGCGAGGAACTGGGCCAGCTGATCGAGGACCGTTATCTCGTCCATACCTGCAAGCCCAACCCGGATGGCTGCACCTTCAGCTTCATGGACCCGGATTTCGCCAAGGGCAAGCGCGACACGATCTACTACGTGAAGGCCATCCAGGAAGCCGAGCCCGCGATCAACGCGCAGCCGATCCAGTGCGAGCGCGATGGCAACGGCAAGTGCATCAAGGCGACGCTGTGCTATGGCGACTATCGCTCGGGCGAGGATGGTTGCACGTCGCCAGCCGAGCATCGGGCCTGGTCTTCGCCGATCTACCTTGACTATCGCGTGAAGGCGGCTGGGCCGTTGGTGCCCGGTCTGGCGCCGGCGGGTGCGCCCAATGGAGGCTAGCGCGGGGCTGCCGCGGGCGACCCTGCTTCTGCTGGCGGGCGCCGGGCTGGGGCTTGCCGGCGCCATGTGGTCGGCGCTGGGTGTCGGCAGTGCCGTCGAGAGATATGGCGACGCCATCGCCGTCGTCGATGGCACGCCGATCGCCCGCAGCGTGTTCGACAGCGCGATCGAGGGGCTGGCTTCGGCCAAGCGCACGCCGCTGACGGAGGCCGAGAAGCGCGAGGCGCTGGAGAGGATCATCGACGAGGAGTTGCTGCTGCAGCGCGCGCTTGAACTCGGACTTGGCGAGAGCGATCCGCAGTCGCGCAAGGCGCTGGTCAATGCGATGCTGCAGTTCTCGATCGCCGATGCCTCGCGACGGACGCCCAGCGAAGCGCAACTGAAGGCGTTCTATGCCGAGCGTCCCCGCCTGATTGCGCCGCAGCCGCTTCTGTCGGTCAGGGGTGTCTCGTTCAGTGCACAGGGCGAGGCGCGGGCACGGGCCTTCAAGGCTGCGCTTGATTCGGGGACAGGGTTCGACGCGGCCGTGAAGCAGGCGGGGGCGGAGGGACTTCTGTTGCCGGGCGGGCCTGTGGTGCCCAGCAAGATTGCCGAGTATGCGGGCGCCAGCGTTCGGGACGCGGCGCTGTCGTTGCAGCCGGGCCAGAGCATCGGGCCGCTTGCGATCGCGAACCGGCTCGTGTTTGTCCATCTCGTGCAGCGCACCGAGACGCCGCCGCCACCGCTTGATGCGGTGCGTGAGATCGTGCTTGAGGAGTGGCAGAAGCGCGAGACCGAGAAGGCCTTTGCGGCCTATGTCGAGGGGCTCAGGCGCAAGGCGCGGATCTCGTACGATGCTGCCGCACCGAAGGCTGAAGGCGGAAAATGACGATCCGCCTTTTCCTGGTGCTCGTCCTTGTGGCCCTGGGCGCGCGAGCTGCCGAGGCGCATGTGCGCAGCCAGAGCTTCTCGTCGTGGACGGTGTCCGGCAACATGCTTGAGGGCGTGTATCAGGTCGATGCCTACCGGGTGACACAGCTCTCCGAGAGGCCAGCCGACCTCGCGGGGTTGCTGGTGGCGCACCTGGACGGGCGCGTGAGTGCGACGCAGGATGGTGTCGCCTGCAAACGCACGGCCCTGCGGCCGCTTGCGGCGCCGCGCGGCGAGATGCGCGTCGAGTTCGCGTTCTCATGCCCCAAGGCGGTGAGTGCGGCGGAGGTTCAGTTGACGATCGGCGGGTTCTTCGACGTTTCGATCAGCCATGTGCACTATGTGCGGGTCGGCTACGCGGATGGACGGATCGACGAGGTCGTGCTCACGCAGGGACAGCAGGCGGTCGTCGTGGGTCCTGCGGGCGCGACTGGACAAAACAGCCTTGTCAGCCTGTTCGTGCTGGGCTTCGAGCATGTGCTGAGCGGGCTTGACCATATCGCGTTCCTCGTCGCGCTCATGATGCTGGCGGGTGGGGTGCGCCAGACCATATGGGCGGTGACGGGCTTCACGCTGGGGCACTCGGTGACGCTGGGCCTGGTCGCGATGGGGGTCTTGAGGCCGGACACGGCGGCGATCGAGGCGATCATCGGCTTTACGGTTGCGTGGGCTGCGGGCGATGCGCTTGCGAGGGCGCGCGGGCTTTCCCCTGTCCCTGGAATAGCGGGCGCCATCGGTATCGTCGTGATGGCAGCAGGTGCGGCGAGCCTCGGGCTGCTGCAGGTGCCGCTGGTGGTGATGCTGGGGCTTGCAGGCTTTGCCGGTGCGATGGCCCTTGCGCGCCGCGTGGATGCCGGACGGATTGCGCCGGCGGTGGCCACGCTGTTCGGACTGGCCCACGGGGCAGGCTTTGCAGGGCCGCTGCTCGAACTGAAGATTGCGCCGGAGAACCTCGTCTGGACGCTGCTGTCGTTCAACCTCGGGGTGGAGGCGGGGCAGCTCGTGGCGGTCGGGGTGGTGGTCGCGTTCATGGCTGGGCTGAGGGCCGCCCGGATCCGGCTGCCAGGCATCGCGCTGGAGCTGTCGGCGGCACTGCTGTTTGCCCTTGGGGTGTTCTGGTTCGTCTCCCGTTCTGTCGGCTAGATCGGTCGGCGGCTACTTGCGGGATCTCGCCGGTGCTTACGTGCGAGGTAATTGCGGAATGCAGCTGCCATTGTGCATCATGGGGCGAACCAGGGTGATCCGATGAGCGAGACGAACTTACAGATGCTGGCCCCGATCGGGGCAGAGCCGCGCCTTGCCTTTCCCGAGATGCTCAAGGTCTGGCGCACACGCCGGCGGCTGTCGCAGCTTCAGCTCGCGCTGAGCAGTGGCGTGTCCCAGCGTCACGTTAGCTTCCTCGAGTCCGGGCGCTCGCGGCCGAGCCGGTCGATGATCCTGCAATTGAGCGAGGCGCTGGACGTGCCGCTGCGCGAGCGCAACGAGCTGTTGCTGGCGGCCGGCTTTGCCCCAATGTTCCGCGCGCGGCCGCTCGACGACCCGCAAATGGCGCAGGTGCTTGCGGCGGTGCGCATGATGCTTTCGAACCATGCGCCGTTCCCGGCCCTTGCGGTCGACCGGTTATGGAACATCCGGATGACGAACGGGCCCTTCGACAGGCTGGCGGCGATGCTGGGGAGCGACATCTGGACCCGCATCGGCGGGGCCGACAGGAACCTGATGGCCCTGTTCTTCCATCCGCAGGGCTTGAGGCCCTTCATCGCCAACTGGGACGCGATTGCCCCGCTGCTGTGGCATCGTGCGCGACGGGAGGCGGAGGCGGCCGGGGGCGAGGATGTCCGCGCGCTGCTGGCGGGCCTCAGCGAGTTCCAGAGCGCCGAGACCCTGTGGTCGGGGGAAGATGTGCCGCTGGTCCCGGTGCTGCCGGTCGAGATCGTGAAGGATGGTGTGAAGGTTTCCTTCTTCACGGTGATCTCGACCTTCGGGACCGCGCAGGATGCCACGGCCAACGAACTGGCGATCGAGAGCTTCTTTCCGGCTGACGCCGCGACCGAGCAGATGTTCCGACAGATGGATGCAGCGGTGTCAGGCTGAATGGCGCCGGGCCGCCATGCGCGTTGATGCGGGGACATCCGCGGTTTGCGCCGGCTCGTCCTGCGCGGCGTCGACGGCGTCACGGATGACCTGAAGCAGGTCGAGTGCGGCGCGGTTGAGTTGCTCGAGGCGCGGCTGGGAATGGCGTCGTCCTGCGACGGCCAGGTTCTCGCGGTTGATGAGTTCGACGAGATGGGCGACTTCGGCCATGTGCGCGGTGAGGGTGCCTGCGATCTGCCTGAGGCGTTCGTTGCTGCTCTTCGCGTTGTCGCGGGCGATGGCGATGGCGAGGGCAAGCTCCTGCACATGGGCTGCGAAGGCGTCGCGTTCCTCGCGCGCCTTGCCGAGGCGTGCGAAGGCATCGCAAAGTGCCGTGAAGCTGTCCTGGCGTGTGGCATTCCTGCCCGTAGCCGCGCGGGTTGCCTTGAGGGTTCGTGATGCCTCCTCGTTCAGTCGAACGAGAGGTGTTGCCCATCGCCACGCAATGACGATGGACACGCCCGCGGCGAGGAGAGATGTGGCGAGGAAGATATCCGAGAGCGTGGAGGCCGGCGCGGCGATCTCCGTGCTTGGCCTGAAGGTGATCACGAAGAGGCCTGGATCGTGGCCGAGGATGCGTGTTCCCGAGCCGGAGGCCGCTGCGATGCCGGGCTCGCCTGCGACGCTGATGGGGACGGGCCTTGCCCTGGCTGCGGTGTCAAGGCTGCGGATGGCAGGGGCGAGGGTTGCCGATTGCGTGGTTGCAAACACGACCTGACGCTGTTCCCTGGCGACGATGGCAAAGTCGGGTGCTGCCGGATCTGGCACTCCCGCTTTCAGCATGTCACCGGAAATTGCGGCAAGGCCAATCATCCCCGTCAGGGTGCCGATCACGGTGCGGCGGTCGTAGCTTGCCACTAGCGGGACCGTGAAGCGGATGGCGGCAGGCTGGCGTGCTGCCAGCGTCTCCTGGGTCGTGCGACCGGAGATCGCTGCCCTTGTGCCGCCGGCCTCGAAGGCCTCTGCCTTGGCGAGGCTGCGGTCGGTCGTCGCCACAATCGTGCCCCGTGTGTCGGTGATCGTGAGGCTTTCGAAATCGGGATAGGCGCGCACGAGGTCCGCGAGGGCCTGAGCCAGCTCGCCGCCGTCGTCGTTGATCAGGACCTCCTGCATCATGGGCATGGTGCTCCATGCCTTCAGGTGGTTGAGGTTGCGGGCGAGGCGTTCCTCGAGGGTGCGCATGGTGGCGCGTGCCTGGGCCTCGAGCGACGCGAAGGCTGCAGCGTGGGTTGACTGGCTCGTGGACAGCCACAGGCTGGTCCAGCCCGCGGCGACGGGCAGGGCGATGCAGACCGCAAACACGGCGATGATGCGCAGCCTCAGCGACATGGTGCCTCGCGGCCTGCGCCGCAGCCTGCACCGGCCACGGGTTTGTCCATCGCGACCACGGTCCAGCCATCGGCTGACTGCAGGGCGATCCTGACCGGCCGGCCGTCGAGATCGATCGCGCCTGCGCCTGCGGGTCCGTCGATGCCGAGGCGGTTCCGAACGGCCTCGAGCGTGAGCCCTGCGACCATGGCGGGCTGGCCTGGCGTGATGGTGCCCTCGCTGTCGGATACGACCTTGCCCTTTTCGTTGACGACAAGGACGTGCAGGGCGGGCCCAAGGCCGTGGACAAGGGCGCGCTCGTACGCCGACATGTCCTGGGCGACGGCAACGACGAGCTCGCCGGTGCCTTCGCGGTCGACCTGCATGACCCAGTTCAAAGTGTCGCCGTAAATAGTCCCGGAGAGGGTTCCCGGCTGCTGCGCGAGCGCATCCCGGATGGTCCGCTCCCGTGCCGGGCCCTTGTCGGCGGCGCCGGCTTCGGCCAGGCGCCGGCCGTCTCGCCAGAGGATGCGAATGCGGGTAAGGCCGTGACGGTCCTGCATGGCCTTCATCGATGAGACGATGCGTGCCTTCACGCGCTCGGCCTCGTTGGGCGTGGCCGCAGAGAGATAAGCCTGGAGCAGCCGGCCATTGGCGATGGCGGCGGTATATCGGCGCGCCTTGGAGCGCACGAGGGTGATGGCGGCAAGCTTCTCGCGGGCGATGTCTTCGATGCTTGCGCCGGGCGCAGCCGCAGCCACGGGGGGCGCCGCCGCGATGGCTGCCCCGAGTGCCGATGCCAGAATGATCACTGCCCCACGCATTGTACCCGCAAGCCCCTGGGCACCTGCAGGTTTACGGTCTGTTAGGACTGCTGGCCTTGCGGTGCCTTCTGGTGCCACCCTACGACAAGGCGGCTAAGAATGGCTGAACGCCCCGGTTTCGGGCCGGGGCGTTGGGCATGGCTGAATGACGGGATTTGGCGCTGCGCTAGAAGGGGCGCGGGCGGTTCTGCATGACGTCGATGCGGTTGCCGTCCGGATCGAAGAACGAGAACCACTTGGTGCCGCCTGTGTCGCGCAGAGGCGTCACATGAACGCCGAGGGCCTCGAGCTTGGCATGGGTCCCGTCGACGTCGCCTGTGCGGAAATTCGGGAAGGCCGCGGCCGTCGGAGCCGTTGCCAGGGTTTCGTCAACGGCGAGCTGCCAGAGGCAGAGATTGGCGCCGCGGCCAAGGTCAAGGACCACGGTCTGGCCGGCGGCGTTTTCTTCCACCACGTGGAGTTCAAGCACGCGCTCGTACCAGGAGCGGGCGACGCGAAGGTCCTTTACGCGCATGACGACCATGTTCAGGGCGTCGAAGATGCCCGCGTGCGGGCGCGGGCCTGCACCGGGGCCGCCGGGTCCTGAACGGGGGCCAAAGGGCCGTCCGCCGCCTTCGCGGGGACCCCGGCCGCCGAAGCCGCCACGGTCACCGCCGCGGTCGAAACCACCCCGGTCGCCGCCGCGGTCGAAGCCGCCGCGGTCTCCACGGTCACCGCCGAAGCCGCCGCGTCCCTGCGGGGCCGGTGCCGGGCCTTCAAGCTTGAGTTCGGCGGCCATGGTCTTGCCACGGTCCTGTGCGACCTCGAATGACACGCGCTGGCCTTCCCCGAGGGACTGTGCGCCAGCTGCTGATACTGCCGAAACATGGACGAACACGTCCGAACCACCGCCATCAGGAAGGATGAAGCCAAAACCCTTAGCCTGATTGAACCACTTTACAGTTCCCGTCTTTCGCATCGTCAGTCGCCAGTCCTTGCGCAATTCATCCGTGAGGCCGCCGGCCGCATCCACGCGATCGACGATTTATGTTGACAGCCCGATTCATACCGCGCCTTTGAAAATAAGCAAAGCGCAGATGCGTGCGCGCGAGTTGCTTAACGAGGCAGTATCCCTGCGCTGTTTCACTGTCCTGACGCGGAGAAATGGCCTCAGATGCCGCGATTCGCTTGAGTTTGACTTGCTTGGATTGTCTGCGCGTAACCATCTTTCAGGGGGAGGGTTTTAGTTGAAACATTCGGCTGCGGGTGTGGCGCTGGTTGTCGGCGCCGGTGATGCCACGGGCGGGGCGATTGCCCGCCGGTTCGCGCGTGAGGGCTACGCGGCCTGCGTTACCCGGCGCGAGAAGGCCCGGCTTGAGCCGCTGCTGGCGCAGATCAACGGCGCCGGCGGCATCGCGCATGGCTTCGGTTCGGATGCGCGTGACGAGGCTCAGGTGGTCGCGCTTTTCGAGACGATCGAGCGCGACATCGGCCCCATCGAGGTTGCGGTGTTCAACATCGGGGGCAATGTGCGCTTCCCGATCACCGAGACAACCGCGAGGGTCTATACCAAGGTGTGGGAGATGTGCGCGCTGGGCGGGTTCCTTATGGGGCGCGAGGCGGCAAAGCGCATGCTGCCGCGCCAGAAGGGCACGATCCTGTTCACGGGGGCGACGGCGAGTCTCAGGGGTGGGGCCGGCTTTGCGGCCTTTGCCGGCGGCAAGCATGCGCTGCGTGCGCTCGCGCAGAGCATGGCGCGCGAGCTCGGGCCGCAGGGCATCCATGTCGCGCATGTCGTGGTGGACGGCGCGATCGACACGGCCTTCATCCGGGATAACTTCCCGCAAGCCTATGCGCTCAAGGAAAACGACGGCATCCTGGCGCCCGACCATATCGCCGACATGTACTGGATGCTTCATGCCCAGCCGCGTGATGCGTGGACGCATGAGCTTGACCTCAGGCCCTGGATCGAGAAGTGGTGACAGGATGTTTCTCAGGACGCTTTCGTCTGGCGGATGGCGTAGGTGCATCGCCGGGCGCCCGAGATGATGTGCTCGGTGCGCTCGATGGTGACGTCGGGCCCGAGCGTTGAGCGGAAGACGTCCTGCTCCTGCCGGCACAGCGCGTTGCAGGCACGGGCTGCGCGGCAGATGGGGCAATGGTTCTCGATCAGGAGGAAGCCCTCGGCGGTCGCTTTCATCTCGGCCATGTAGCCTGCGTCGGTGCGCAGCCTGGCGAGGCGGCGGACCCGTTCCTTCAGCGTCGATGCCCCCTGCATGGCGGCCCTGTAGGTGGCGGCCTGCTGCGTGGTCCTTGCCTCGATCAGCTGTGTGAGGCCCTTTTCGCCGAAGATCTCGCGCACATTGGCCACCAGCTCGACCGAGAGTTCGGCGTGGGTGTCGGCGAAGACGGCGTCCGCGAGTGGGGTCAGGCGCCACAGGGCGGATGGCCTTCCCCTGCTGCCGTCCTTGCGGGCCTCTTCCATGGCGACAAGGCCTGCCTCCTCAAGCGCGGCAAGGTGCTGGCGCACGGCGACGGCGGTCACGCCGAGCGTTGTGGCGAGGGCGACGGCGCCCGCGGGTCCGGCACGCTTGAGGTGGTCGAGGATGTTTCGCTGGGCAGCGGTGGCGGTCACGGTGCTCATGGGTGAATTCATAAAGAAAAAACTTGTGTAAATCAACAGGCGAGGGCATATTTTGTAAAGTAATTGCTTTTGTAAAGGAAATGCCATGGAAAACTGGGTCGATGCGGGAAGCCTCGAGGAACTTTCCGCCCGCGGGCGGCGCGTGTTCAAGGCGGGCGGGCGCCAGCTGCTGCTCATCAAGGCGGGTGACCGGATCGTTGCGTGCAACAACCGGTGCCCGCATCAGGGCTATCCACTGAGCGAGGGGACGCTGAGCGAGGCGCGGCCGGGCGAGGCCTGCACGCTGACCTGCAACTGGCATAACTGGAAGTTCGACCTCTCGTCGGGCGAGGCGCTGGTGGGCGGGGACACGCTGCGGCTCTATCCGGTGGATGTGCGCGAGGGTCGCGTATTCGTGGATGTTTCGGATCCACCGCAGGCCGACCTGCAGGCCCGCGCGATCACGCAGTTGCTGGCGGCTGTCGAGGACGATGACCGTGGACGCATCGCGCGCGACCTGGCGCGGTTCCTGAAGGCGGACGGCGATCCGATGGTCGCATTGCAGGCCGTTGTGGTCGCGCGTGCGGACCGGCACGAGTACGGCATGGATCACGCCTATGGCGCGATGCCTGACTGGATCGCGCTTCACATGGCGGCGCTTGACGATGTGCGGCGGATTGTGGCCCTCTCGGAGACCATCTCGCATGTTGCGTGGGATACGCTGCGCCAGCCAGTCATTGCGTTCACGACGGAAAGCCGGCCGTGGAACCTTGCCGGTTTCCTCGATGCGGTCGAGAACGAGCAGGAACAGCTTGCGGCCTCGTTCATCCGCGGGGCGCTGGCTTCGCGGGTACCGCTGGCCGCGCTTCGGCGTGCGTTCGGCAGGGCGGCGCTCGCGCATTACCAGGATTACGGCCATGCAGCGATCTTTGTGGTGAAGGGTTTCCAGCTGGTCGATCTCCTCGGTGCCGGGTCGGTGGAGGCCGTGCTGCTCGCGCTGGTGCGCCGGCTCGTCTATGCGAACCGTGAGGACAAGATTCCCGAGTTCCGCAGCTATGCGCCGGCACTGGCGCGGTGGGATGGCAGGGTGCGAAAGGACGGCCTGGGCCCCGAGGCGTTCCTGCACCAGCCGGTTCCCGTGACGCTGGAGCGTGTGCTGGAGTTGGGCGGCGAACCCGAGGCGGGCTACCGCGTGCTGCTGGCGGCCAGCGCCATGGCGATGCTGCGTTATGACCTTTCCGTCGATGAGCATGTCGACAAGCCTGTCTCGCACAATGTGGGCTGGCTGGACTTCACGCATATGCTGACCTTCGGCAATGCGGTGCGCCAGCTCTCGGCCGACGACCCCGCGCTCTGGCCGCAGGCGCTCCTGCAGATGGGGTGCTTCCTCGGGCGCGTATCGCCGTTCATGACGCGCGAGGCAGCGCCCGGGTGGGGTGTCGGCGACATCGATGCATTCCTTGCGCTTGAACGCGAGCGGCTCCACGACCACGGCCTGAGGGATCCGATCTTCTCCAGCCACCGGCTCAAGGTGCTTGCTGCGGTGGCCGAAGAGATTGCGTGGGCGGGTCGCGGACCGCTTGCCGACCTGCTGGCGGCGGCCACCAACCGCTATCTCAACACGGGGATCAAGCAGCACCACGGGTTGAGGATGGCAACCCAGGCACTGGCCTTCGTGGCGGCGGAGGGGTAGCAACGCGGGAATGCGCGGATTGCAGGCGCGCGCCGGATGCTGCACACTGGCACGACAGCGGGGCGTTCGTGTCCCGCGCGCGGTACTGCCATGGTGAGACGATGACCAAGAGCGTCGAGTTCCTGTTCGACTTTGGAAGCCCCACGACCTTTCTGGCCTACAAGCAGCTGCCGAAGATCGCGTCACGGCATGGGGCGCGGATCACCTGGACGCCGATCCTGCTCGGGGCAGTCTTCAAGGCGACGGGCAATTCATCGCCGGCGATGATCCCGTCGAAGGCGCGCTACATGGGAAGTGACCTGCAGCGTTTTGCCAGGCGCTACGGGGTCGTGCTGAACATGAACGCGCAGTTTCCGTTTAACACGCTGCCGCTGATGCGCGGGGCGGTCGCCTACCAGCAGACGCCGCTGTTCGACATCTATGTCAACGCGATGTTCGATGCGATGTGGTCCCATCCGCGCAACCTGAATGACCCCGGCGAGATCGCGCATGTGCTGCGTGACATCGGGGTGAAGGCGGAAGACTTCATGACCCGCATCGACCGGCCCGACGTCTAGGAATGGCTGAAGGCCAACACCGAGGGAGCGGTTGCGCGCGGGGTGTTCGGCGCGCCTTCGTTCTTCGTGAACGGCGAGCTGTTTTTCGGGCAGGACCGACTGGACTTCGTCGAAGAGGCGCTGTTGCCCTGATGCCGTGAAGCCCCGGAAAATGCGGGGCAGGATGCCGGGTTCCTCGACATTTCTCCTGACAGGCGAGTGCGACCCTGCCGCCTGCCGGCGTTTTTCGTTGCCCTTTACCGCGATTGTTGGCTCTATTTGAGGGCGTGCCGAGGGTTGGGGCCTGGCGCACGCGGCACGGGTGCCGGCCGGCATCTTGCGTGTCCAAGCGGGGGATGTGGGGTCAGATGACATCAGAGGTCATGCTGCTGAACGTGCAGGGGGCTGCGCTTGCCGCCGACAGCGCACTGACGGCCATCGAGTATCATCCGGACGGAACGGCAACGGTCCGCTACCAGAGCGGCGTCGACAAGGTCTACCTGCTCGACGAGAAGATGCCGGTGGCGGCGATGATCTTCGATGTCGCCGAATTCTACCGTTATCCGTGGGGAACCATTTTCGAGACTTTCCGCACGACCACGGCCTCGCGCGGGGACACGGTGCCCCTGGTGGCCGAGGCGATGGTGCGCTTCCTTGGCCGGTGGACGTCGGGAGCCGACGCCAAGGCGAACAAGCTCCTGCCGGTGGACGAAGGTCAGGAAAGGCTGAACTTTGCGATCTATGTCGCGGCGATGCTGCAGCGTTACCAGCAATGCATCGAGCTTGCTGCCGACCGCAAGGGGCGAGGCGACGAGGCGGTGCTGACGCGGGCGCTCGACATGCTGCGCTTCGAGACGCAGTACGCTGGCACCTATTTCCAGAACCTGTTCCTGCCACACGGGACCCCGCCGCAAAAGCGCCCGCTGATCGGCGAGAGCTCGCCGCGGCTCGTGCAGCTGATCGAGACGCTGCTGCCGCGCCTGATCGAGGGGATGAGCGATGCCCTGTTCGGGCCGAACGTGCTGCCGGCAGGGCTGAAGACTCAGCTGGCGGAAGTTGCCGTGGGTTCATGCCTGACCGACTGGATGGCGCCTGGCGTGCCGCAGACGGGCGTGGTGCTGGCGGGGTTCGGCACCGACGAGATACGGCCGTCCTATGTCGACCTGCGGATCGGTTCGGCCTTTGGCGGGATCGTGAAGCACCAGCTGGTTTCTGCGGGGACACCGTCGAATGCGGAGCCTGCCATCATCCAGTCCTATGCGCAGGCCGACCTGATCGACGCGCTGCTCAGGGGCGCGCAACCGGGCTACAAATACCTGATGTTCCAGCTGATGCGCCAAGGCATCGACTCGCTCATCAATTCGGTTTCGGACGAAGTGGCCAAGAAGGATGCGGGGCTTGGCAAGTCGGTGAAGCAGACGTTCTCGCAGGCGCCGCTGGCGCTGTCGCGGGCGATCCTGATGGCGGGCGACGACATTGCGCGCCATGCGATGGAAATGCGTGTGGCCGATGTGGTGAATTCATCGCCGCCCGAGCAGCTGGCCGAGCATGCGACGAAGATGATCGTGCTGTCGGTGATCGAGCATGAACTGACGGGCAGCCAGTCGGTGGCGCAGCCCATCCTGGCCATCAGGCTGACCAAGGGGCGGGCCGAATGGGTCCGCCACAGCATGTGAGGTGATCTGACCATGTCGCGCAATCGCAAGAACGAAACACCGGTCGCAGACCTCGTCAGCAAGCTTGTCGAGGATGCGCGGCGCAAGCGCAGTGACGGGCCTTCCTCGTCGCTGCATGGCGCGCGGGCGCAGCTTTCGGCCACGCTGAACCAGGCTGGCACGCTGCTGGCGCAGATCGAGCAGACACTGCCGGCGCGCAAACCCTCGCTCCTGAACACGGTGCTGGGGCTGGCGGGCAAGCCGGCGCCGCGGCGGCGCAGCTGGTTTTTCCGGCGCACGGAAGCTGCCGGCGCCTCGCTGTCGGCGAGCCAGATCGAGAAGCTGCTGAAGGCGAGCGCGAAGGACGGCGTGCGGCTATCCCTGTCAGACGCGGTGGCACGGGCGACCGAGGGTGATGCGGCCCTGGAGTGCGTCCTGCCAGAGGGCGCAAGCGATCCGGTGTGCGCGCCGCGCCGCTAGGCTACACGCCGCCGCTGCGTACGGCGTGCATCGACAGTCCCGACCTGAGCATGGTGGACCAGATCTCCTCGGCGCTTTCGGCGTAGCTGAAAAGCCTGAGGTCCTCGGGGACAATCATGCCTTCGTCGACGAGGTGGTCGAAGTTCACGAGACTTGTCCAGAACTTGCGGTCGAAGAGCACGACGGGCAAGTTGCCGATCTTTTCGGTCTGCAGCAGCGTGAGCATCTCGAAGAGCTCGTCAAGCGTGCCGAAGCCGCCGGGGAACACGACAAGCCCGTTCGCCCGCATGGCGAGGTGCATCTTGCGCATCGCGAAATAGTGGAACTGGAATGTCAGGTCCGCGGTCGAGTAGGGATTGGGGTCCTGCTCGTGGGGCAGGCGGATGTTGAAGCCGACCGACAGCGCGCCGGCATCGGCTGCGCCGCGGTTGGCGGCTTCCATGATGCCGGGGCCGCCCCCGGTGGCTATGACGTTGTCGTGCAGGCCGCCGTTGCGGATGAGGGCGCCACCACGCTCTGAGGCGATGCGACCGAAGACGCGGGCCTGCTCGTAGTGATGGGAGCCCGGCTTTGCGCGGGCCGACCCGAAGACGACGATGGTCGAGCGGATGCCAGCCTTTCGCAGCATCTCCTCGGCCTTGGCGTATTCGAGCATGAAGCGCACGCCGCGCATCGAGTCGCCCAGGAGGAAGTCCGGGTCGAGCGCGGGCAGCCGGTAGCTTGGCGGCAGCGTGCGCTTGCGGTTGTCGATACGTGGCTTGCGGGGTGGCATGGTTCTGGTCTTTTCGTGGATATGGGCGGTGGCGGAGCCTACCACAAGTAGCATATCGATTCAGTTGACGCAGGCGTCGCGGGCCGTCAGCCTTGATGCAGGACAATAGCCAAGCGGGTTCGTGGGTCATGGAGACAGCAGCAATCATCATCGTGGCGGGCGGCGGCCTTGCAGCTGCCGGCCTGGCCTGCGCGGCTGCCTTTGCCTATCGGCGCTTTCGTGGCCCGACGTGGCCGCTGCTGCGGCTGGCCGGCATCGGGGGGCTTGCGGGGGGCCTGGTGTCGCTGATGGTCATCACGGGCTGGCCTGCCAGCCTGCTTCGGTTTTCGACACCGGTCCCGATCAATGCGGTGACGCCTTACATGGAGGCGCTGAAGCCGATCGGAAAGATCCGGCCTGTCGAGGATGCGCTCTATGAGCGGCTGGTCACGCTGATCCAGCGGGATCGAGAGGAAGGGCGCAGCGAGGACGAGGTCCGGCGCAATGCGGTCTCGCAGGTGCTGTCGCAGGCGGCCGACAAGGTTGCGTCGATGCCCGATGCGCTGGTGCGCGACTATTATGCGCTGCAGCGTGACGCAATGGCATTCCTTGACACGCAGAAGGACCACGAGGCCTGCCGCGACCTTGCCCTTGGACGCATCCGTGGGGACATCGAGGAGCGCCTGAACCTCGAGCTTGTGATCCGGCAGCGTTCGCTGATCGTCAACATCATCGCAACGCCGGCAGATCCGAATGCCTCGCGCCTGGCGCAGGAGCCCTTCCAGGCGCTGGCCGCACAGGCCTTTGCGCTGGCATCGCAGACATCGGGCGTCTCGCCCAACGAGATCGAGTTGCTCCTGTCAGGCAGCGGCGATGTGGCGTCGGGTGCCGCGGGCAAGACCTGCCGGCTGATGAAGTCGTTCTTCGACATCATCCTGTCACAGCCGCTCGAGGTTGTCGGGCCGGCGCTGAGGGCGATGGCTGCGGGCGAACGTGGCGCCCCCTGACGGGCGGCGTCACGGGTTGCAGGCGGGTGTCATCTGGTAGCGCTTGCCGTTGACGTTGAGTTCCAGCGGGCTTGGCTGCGGCGGAGCGAGGCTGACGCCGGGGGTCGAAAAATCGAAATAGGGTGCGTTGCACTGCCCGGTCACGAAGGTGCCACGCTCGACCCACTTGCCGGTGGCGTCCTGGCCGAGCGCGATGATCGACCAAGCGTTTTCGCGCAGCAGAACATCGCCGCGACCATCATTGTCGAGGTCGCCGAGGAGCGCCTGGCAGCCGGGCGGATTGCCGGCGTTGCGCACGCAGTTCTCGAGCGGGTTGCTTGCCCTGGCGCTCCAGTCGTGGGCCAGAAGGCTGTCGGGCAGCGCGCTTCCGGCGGGGAAGACGGTGATTCCGGACCTGAGCGCGTCGGCGGTCATCCGGTCCTCGGCGGGGCGTGAAGTGCGGACCTTGCGCTTCAGGGCGTCGGCAGCCCTGTCTGCGATGTCGCTGCGCAGGGGTGATGAGCGATCGTTGGCAAGGCGTTCAAGCGCTTGCACTCCGTGCCTTTGCGTGTCGAAGCGCAGGGCGTCGAAGTCAAACTTGTCCGGCGTGACGGCGCCCGACAGCAGGCGGTTGACCTGGTTATCGACTGACAGGCGTGCGGGGTCGGCGATGGGGGTCAACATGCCGATGATGAGGGCGATCCAGGCGAAGGCGGCGGCGACATTCGTCGGCTGGAGCGGTTGCATCCAGCGGCCGGGCCAGAGCGCGGCGATGGAATAGCCGGTGGCATAGATGGCGCCGACGCCAACGATGGCAAGGCCTGCGACGCGCTCGGGCGTGAGGCCGTACTGGCCCACGCGCAGCCAGACCGAATAGAAGGCGAGGATCGCGATTGGCAACAATGCCAGGGCGGCGGCGCGCACGGCTAGCCTGAGGATGGCGGGGGGCGAGCGCTCGTCGTCGCCGTCTTGGTAGTTTGCGTTGAGCAGCACGACGAGGGCACCGCCGGCGGTCACAAGCAGGGCGGTTGCGCTTCCGGTGGCCCAGAGCGGGGCGAGGCCCGTGAAGAACAGGCTGGCGAAGAAGGCCCAGGCGAACAGGGCGAGCAGCGGCAGGAGCCAGCTCAGCAGGATGAGCGCGATCGTGCGGGCGCCGATGACGAGCGACATGCGCGTGTCGGTGATGTGGACAGCGAGCGCA
Source organism: Micropepsaceae bacterium (assembly GCA_036840015.1). GTDB lineage: Bacteria > Pseudomonadota > Alphaproteobacteria > Micropepsales > Micropepsaceae > SZUA-430. The sequence continues at coordinate 1,924 of DAISVV010000020.1, read as the reverse complement.
AAGACCACGGCCGAGGCGAGGAAGGCGAAGGGGCGCTCAGTGATCAGTTCCCGGATGAAGCTGATGCCGATGAGCTCAAAGAGGCTTGCGCCCAGCCAGAGCAGCAGCCAGAAGGCGCCGAGGAAGGCAAAGCAGAGGACGATCTGCACGCCATCCTTCCAGCCGAGGTCGAAATAGGTCGCGTAGCTGGCAAGTGGCTTGCGGTCGCGGTCGGCGGCGGCCACGAGATGGTGGCCGATGAAGAGGGCGGCGGCCAGCGGGAAGAAGAGGCTGAGGCCTTCGCCGGTGCTGTCGCCTGCCTCAAGCCAGGCTGCGTGGCTGCTGGTCGCGACGATCGTGGTGATGACTGCGAGGCTCCAGGCAGCGAGCGTGAAGGTGCGCATGGAGGCGATCGCTGACAGCCAGACGAAGGGTAGCAGGCCTGCCACAAGCACGAGCGCCGTGAAAGGCCAGGTCTTCGTGAAGGGGTTCGGGATGCCCTCGAGCTTCTCGAGCAGTCCATAGAGCGCGGCGCCCTGCGCGAGGCCGATCGCGATGCGAAGGGCGAGGATGGGGGCGTCTGATCGTGGCTGCTGCGCGCTCATGGTGCGTTCTCCCTGCACCCTGGCCGCGGTGGCGGGTGATGCCTGCACGAGATTCTACTACAGGGACGGGGGGATCGGCCACGGGGGTGTTTGCACGCCCCGCATGATTCGCCTCAGACCGGTTTCAGCTGCTCGTGTGGGTGTGGAGGCAGCTCGATCGTGATCGGGTCGTCCGGCCGCACGTCGCCGGAGGCCAGTACGATCGCCATGACGCCTGACTTGCGCACGAGGCCCGATGGCTTGCGTTCGAGGACCGCCTCCATCAATCCAGGCATTATCCCGTCGATCTGGCTGCAGGGATTGCGCAGGCCCGTGATCTCGATCGTGGCGCTGGTCCCGAGCCTCAGGCGCGTGCCGCGGGGCAACGACAGGAGGTCGACGCCGGTGGTGGTGATGTTCTCGCCCATCTGGCCGGGGTCGACCGAAAAGCCCTTTGCCCTGAGCTCGTCGAAGAGCTCGGCATGGATCAGGTGGACCTGGCGCAGGTTGGGTATGGTCGGGTCCTTGGCGACACGCGAGCGGTGCTTGACCGTGGTCCCGGCATGGGCGTCGCCCTCGATGCCGATGCCCTGGATGAGCCGTACGCTGTCGGCGCGAGGCTTGGACATCGTGTGGTCGGGGCTCTTGCAGACGGCGAGCACGCGGGGAGCGGTCATGTTCCCGGCAGCCTGTGGACGCGGGAGCGGTTTTCACGGTCGACGATCTGTGCCTTTCGATCATCGAGCGTGGCCATGATGGCCGCGCGCGTGGCCGGCGGCAGGCTGGACCAGCCGGCAATCTCGCGCATCGATCGGCCACAGCCCAGGCACCAACCTGTCGTAGCGTCAATTGCGCACACCTTCACGCAGGGACTTTCAACCGTTCCAACCATGCGTTCCTTGTTAATCGACACGTCCCTGCGCCACAAGATGCTGTTTGAATCCGCTGGTCCGGACGCTATCATCCCGCGCAATCCAGACACTTTGCATTGCAGGAACCCACAAGATGCACATCGCCTTTACACCGGCAGACGAGGCCTTCCGGAAGGAAGTCCGCCAGTTCATCGCAGAGAACTATCCGCAGGACCTCAAGGGCAAGTCCCGCGGTGAGTTCGCGACCAAGGATGACTTCCTTGCGTGGCACAAGATCCTGTTCAAGAAGGGCTGGGTGGCACCTTCGTGGCCCAAGCAGTATGGCGGCACTGGCTGGACGGCGACCCAGAAGTACATCTTCGGCGAGGAGTGTGCGGCGGCCGACACGCCGATGACGCTGCCCTTTGGCCTGGCGATGGTCGGGCCCGTCATCTACACGTTTGGCACCGAGGAGCAGAAGCAGGATCATCTGCCCAAGATCCTCTCGGG
>DAISVV010000019.1:0-24445 GCA_036840015.1 Micropepsaceae bacterium | reverse complement strand
CCTTACACACCAATATACGCTCTACGGGAATGGCGCGCAGGTGTCGGAGGCAGAGCATATCCCGATGGTGTCGGATGTGGCCAAGAACAGTCCGGCCGCGAAGGCGGGGGTGCGCAAGGGGGATGCCGTGATCGCCATCGACGGGGCCTATCCGAAGGGGGTGCCGATCTACTATTTCGCACGGGGACTGAAGGGGAAGAAGGGCACGGTGGTCGAGCTGGTGCTGCTGCGCGAGGAGCGACGTGTCCTTGTCGTCCGGGTCAAGCGGACGCTGCGCGACTGACGAGCCTGATCCTGAACCTGATCTCCTGAAGCGCGGTATCTCCGATGACCATCGACAACAGACTGACCCGCATGCTCGGGGTTCGCTATCCGATCGTGCAGGCGCCCATGGGCTGGATTGCCCGCTCGCAGCTGGCGTCCGCCGTCTCCAATGCAGGGGGCCTCGGGATCATCGAGACCTCGTCGGGCGAGCTTGAGGTCGTGCGCAACGAGATCAAGCGGATGCGCACGCTGACCCCGCATCCCTTTGGCGTGAACATCGCGCTGGCGTTCGTGCGGGATCCCAACATCGTCAAGTTCGTCGACGAGGCGGTGGTGCAGCAGGGCGTGCGGTTCGTCACGACCTCGGCTGGCGACCCGGCCAAGTACTGCCGTGAACTGAAGGCGCTGGGGCTGACCGTGTTCCATGTCGTGCCCACACTCAAGGCGGCGCTGAAGGCGGTGGAGGCCGGGGTCGACGGGCTTGTAGTCGAAGGCGGCGAGGGCGGGGGCTTCAAGAACCCGCAGCCCGTGATGACCATGGTGCTCCTGCCGCTCGTGCGCGAGAAGGTGGATGTGCCCATCATCGCGGCTGGCGGCATCACCTGCGGGCGCAGCATGGCGGCGGCCTTCGCGCTGGGGGCGGAGGGCGTGCAGATGGGCACGCGCATGGTGTCGGCGGCCGAGTCGCCGGTGCATCACAACTGGAAGCAGGCGATACTGGATGCGGAGGACACAAGCACCGTGTTCCTGAACCAGTTCTCGCGGCCGGCGCTGCGTGCGCTCAGGACCGAGAAGACAAGCCGGCTCGAGCGCGAGCTTGTGCCCAGTTACCAGGGGCCGCCGGTGGTCGCGGAGTTCGGGCGTGCGCAGGATCTCTATTTCGGCGGGGACATGGAGGCATCCATTGCCCTGACGGGGCAGGTGGCCGGGCGGATCGACAGCATCAAGCCGGTCAAGCAGGTCATCGACGAAACCGTGCATGAGTTCCACAAGGTGATCGCCGAGCTGGCGACGCGCTATCCCGCGAAGTGAATCTGACAGGAAGGATCCTGCCCATGCTCGCACCCGCTTCGGTCTCGGACTATCGCGAACTGGCCCGACGGCGCCTGCCGCAACTGATGTTCGACTATGTCGACGGCGGTTCGTTCGACGAGGCGACGCTGCTTGCCAACCGCGCCGACCTGCAGAAGATCCCGCTGAAGCAGAAAGTGCTTCGCGACGTGTCGGCGCTGGATACGGCGGTGGCGCTGTTCGGCCAGAAGCTGTCGCTCCCGATCGTGCTGGCCCCCGTGGGCTTTGCCGGGATGATGGCGCGGCGGGCGGAAGTCCAGGCTGCGAAGGCTGCGGAGAAGGCCGGCATTCCCTTCACGCTGTCGACCGTCGGCATCTGCCCGATCGAGGAGGTGCGCCGGGCGACCAGCCAGCCCTTCTGGTTCCAGCTCTACATGATGCGGGACCGGGGCGTGGTGAAGGAGATCATCTCGCGCGCGGCGGCAGCCAATTGCGGGGCGCTGGTCTTCACCGTCGACCTTCCGGTGCTGGGCACGCGCTATCGCGACATCCGCAATGGCATGGGCGTGCAGCTGCCGCTGCTTTCGCGCCTGCGCATGGCCGCGAACTTTGCCTCGAAGCCGGGGTGGATCCATGATGTCGGCGTCAGGGGGCGGCCGCTCACGTTCGGCAACCTGGCCGGCGTGGTGAAGGGTGCCAACTCGCTCGGGGCCCTGCTGCACTGGACGACCACGGCGCTGGACCCCAGTGTGACCTGGAAGGATCTCGAGTGGGTGCGCAGCATCTGGAAGGGACCGCTGATCCTGAAGGGCGTGCTGGACGAGGCCGATGCGCGCGAAGCGGTTGCCACCGGCGCAGACGGCATCGTCGTGTCGAACCATGGCGGGCGGCAGCTTGATGCGGCCAAGTCCTCGATTTCGGTCCTGCCGCGGATTGCAGAGGCGGTTGGCGACAAGACGACTGTCCTCATGGATGGCGGCATCCGGTCAGGACAAGATGTTACCCGCGCGCTTGCGCTGGGTGCAAAGGCCTGCATGATCGGGCGGGCGTGGGTCTATGGTGTTGCCGCGAAAGGCGAGGCGGGTGTGGGGGCCGTGCTCGAGACGATGAAGCGTGAGCTGCGCACGAGCATGGCGCTCGTGGGTGCGCCCCGGATCGATGCCATCAATCGGTCCGTCGTCGACGCCTAGGACGGGGCCACACCAAACCTGCGCCTTGCCTCGGCATAGGCCAGCAGGCGCTCTTCCACCGAGCGGTTGAGCGTTCCGTCCGGGAAGTGACCTGATGCATCCCGTTCGCCCGCCTGAACGCCGGTGAGGATGGAGATGCCCTCATCGATCGTCTGGATCGAGAAGACGTGGAAGAGCCCTTTGCTGGCGGCATCAACGACTTCGCGGTCGAGCATGAGGTGCTGCTCATTGGCCTTGGGGATCAGGACGCCCTGCGTTCCATCGAGACCGCGGGCCTTGCAAAGCGTGAAGAAGCCTTCGATCTTCTCATTCACGCCACCGATGGCCTGGATCTCGCCCCGCTGGTTGACCGATCCGGTGACGGCAAAGCCCTGGTGGATGGGTATCCCGGCAAGGGCAGAGAGGATGGCGTAGAGTTCGGCTGATGATGCACTGTCACCGTCGATGCCCGCGTAAGACTGTTCGAACACGATGCTCGCATGGAGTGACGGGGGCAGGTCCTTGGCGTAGCGTGCCGCGAGGTAGGATCCGATGATCAGGACGCCCTTGGAGTGCAGCGGGCCGCCAAGTTCGACTTCACGCTCGACGTCGACGACTTCTCCGGTTCCCACCCTGACGCTTGCCGTGATGCGCACGGGCCTTCCGAAGGCGTAGCCGCCCATGGACAGCACGCTGAGGCCGTTGATCTGGCCTGTCTTGGATGATGTGGTGTCGACCAGCATGATGTTGCGCTGGATCATCTCGAGGTATTGAAGCTGCGTGCGCTCGTGACGCTGCTTCCAGGCCGCAAGTGCGCGCTGCACGTCTGCGACCTCGACGACCTTGTGTCCTGCTTCGGTGGCCCAGAAGTCGGCCTCGCGCAGGTAGTCGGCAAGGTCGCCCACGCGCAGCGACAGCTTGCTGGAGTCCTCGGCCTCGCGCGATGACTGTTCCATGATGAGCGCGACGGCTTCTGCCGAGAGGTGCTTCAGGCCTTCCCGGCGGGCAATCGAACCGATGAGATGGGCGTAGGATTTCGTGGTCGCGGCGGTCCAGTCGACCGTGTCTTCGAACTCGACGGCGATCTTGAAGAGATCGGAGAAGTCCGGGTCGGCTGCAAAGAGCATGTAGTAGAGCGATCGGTCACCGAAGAGGATCACCTTGACGTTCAGGGGGATCGGGTCGGGCTTGAGGGACTGGGTGGCCATCACCGACATGCGGTCGGTCGGCGATTCAATCGAGATGGAGCGCGCGCGCAGGCTGCGCTTGAGCATTTCCCAGGCATAGGGTTCGAGCAGGAGCCTTCGCGCGTCGATGAGCAGGAAGCCGCCATTGGCGAGGTGAAGGCTGCCGGGACGGATCAGCGAGAAGTCGGTGAAAAGCGCCCCCATCTGCGCCTGCTGCTCGATACGGCCGATCAGGTTGCCGATGGAGGGGTTATCTTCCGCGATCACCGGCGCGCTCTGCTTGGAGCCATCGCCCACGAGCAGGTTCACGCGGAAGCGCTTGAGTTTCGGGTCGTCGGGGATCGAGGCCTCGGCCTGCAGGGGACCGTCCTCCTGCTTGGCCATGGACATGAACTTGAAGAGGCCGAAGTGGCGCACCAGCTCCTCGTTCAGGACCTTCAGGTGGTCGAGGAGGGCGGGGATGTCCGTGACGGTTCCCTCGACATCGGCCAGCACCTCGCCCACGACGCGGCGGGCATATTCGTGGTCGAGGGCCTGCTGCTTCTGGCGGCGCTCGCGTTCCCAGGCGGGAAGCTTCTCGAGCAGTTCCGCAAGCTGGCCCTGGAGAGCCTCGATCTTGCCGATGATCGCATGGCGCTGTTCGTCGGGCAGGGCGTTGAAGGCTTCGGGCGGCATCACCGCATTGTCGGCGATGGGTGCGAAGGTGAAGCCATTGGCGGTGCGCAGGAGGGCGATGCCTTCCTCGCGGCCCTTGGCGGCCAGTCCCTCGAAGGCCTGCTCCTGCTGCGCGTTGACGCTCTCGAGTGCGGCCCTGCGCTTGGCCTGGTATTCGGTGCTCTCGAAGATGGCCGGGACCAGCGTGATGAGTTCCTCGAGGGCGGCGTCGAGTGCCACCTTGAAACGCTGGCCGCGACCGGCGGGCAGGGGGATTGCCCTGGGTCGGTCGGGCTGGTCCCAGTTGGCCACGTAGATCCAGTCCGAGGGCGGGGCGAGCGTGGTGGCGAGCTTGTCGACGAGGCCACGCACGACGCCGTGGCGGGCGGTGCCGCGCTCGCCGAGGATGAACATATTGAAGCCGGGCTTGTCGATGCGCGAGCCCATGTCGAGGGCTTCGAGCGCCCGCTCCTGGCCGACCAGGCCTTCGAAGGCCGGCGTTTCCTCGGTGGTCCTGAAGCCCAGTTCGGCCGGGTTGCAGATCCGGCGCAGGGCGGCGGGGCCCAGGCGGCGCGGGTGCATGGAAAGGCTTGCGGGACTTGTCGTCATGGGTCTCTCGGGCGCGGCTCTGGTTGCCATGGCGATTTGCTCTGAAATGGCGCGTTTTGCAACCTGCACCCGAGCGCAAGAAACGGCTTTCTCGGCTATCTGCCGTGTTCTACACCTAGGGAATGCTTCAATCAGGGGAGACGAGCATGGGGCGGCTTGCAGGCAAGCGGGCGATCGTGACGGGCGCGGGATCGGGCATCGGGCGGGCGTCGGCTTTGCTGTTTGCCAGCGAGGGGGCTCGGGTGCTGTGTGTGGATTGCACAACGGCTGTGCAAGATACTGAAAAGGCTATCGTTTCTGCAGGTGGCGCGGGTGAGGCAATGGTGGCAGACGCGGGCGTCGAGGCGGATGTCCGGGGCTATGTGGCGCGGGCCGTTTCGGCCTTTGGCGGCGTCGATGTGCTCTATGCCAATGCCGGGATCTCCGGGGGCTACATGCCCATCACGGAGCAGGCGGTCGAGCAGTGGCAGGAGGTCCTGCGCGTCAACCTGATCGGGCCGTTCCTTGCCATCAAACATGTGGCCCCGCTCATGATTGGCCAGAAGAAGGGCTCGATCATCTGCACGGCATCGGTTGCGGGCATTCGTGCGAATGCGGGGCCGACGGCCTATTCGGCTTCGAAGGCGGGCGTGATCTCGCTTGTCCAGACAAGTGCCAACGAGCTCTACGGCACCGGCGTCCGGGTCAATGCGATCTGTCCGGGCCTGATCGAGACAGGCATGACGAAGCCCATTTTCGATGGCGCGCGGGCGAGGGGCACGGAGGCCAAGATCGGGCAGCTCAACCCGACGGCGCGCTATGGCAACCCCGCGGAAATCGCCACCATGGCCCTGTTTCTGGCCTCGGATGAGGCGTCCTATGTCAATGGCCAGGCCATACCCGTCGATGGTGGCCTGACCTCGTCTTTGCCGTTTGTTCCCAGGAGGTCGTGAGACCGATGTTCGATACCAAGCGCCTGCAAGACCACGTGCACCAGAACTGGAATGACGCGATCATTCCCTCGCTCGTCGATTACATCCGCATCCCCAACAAGTCGCCTGCCTATGATCCGGACTGGGCAAAGCACGGCTACATGGAAGATGCCGTCCGTTTGATGGAGGCGTGGGCGCGCAAGCGTCTGGATGCGCTGCCTGGCGCCACGCTCGAGGTGGTGCGGCTGGAGGGGCGCACGCCCGTGATCCTGATCGAGGTTCCCGGATCAAGCGACGACACGGTGCTGCTCTACGGGCATCTCGACAAGCAGCCCGAGATGACGGGCTGGTGGGACGGGTTTGGTCCGTGGACGCCCGTGATCAAGGACGGCAAGCTTTATGGAAGGGGCGGGGCGGATGATGGCTATGCGATGTACGGGTCGCTGGCCGCACTGCTGGCGCTGAAGGACCAGAAGGTGCCGCATGCGCGCTGCGTGATCCTGATCGAGGCCTGCGAGGAATCGGGCAGCTATGACCTGCCGTTCTACATCGATCACCTGGCGCACAGGATCGGGAAGCCCTCGCTTGTGATCTGCCTTGATTCCGGCTGCGGGAACTATGACCAGCTGTGGCTCACCACGTCGCTGCGCGGCAATGGCGTGGGCACGCTTACGGTGCGGGTGCTGACGGAGGGCGTGCATTCGGGTGACGCGTCGGGGATCGTGCCGTCGAGCTTTCGTATCGCGCGCCAGCTTCTGTCGCGCATCGAGGACGAGGCGACGGGGCGCATCCTGCCTGACGAGCTCTATGTGCAGGTTCCGCCGCAGCGCATCGCGCAGGCACAGGCGGCGGCGAAGGTGCTGGGACCCGAGGTCTATTCGAAGATGCCGTTTGCCGGCGGCACGCTGCCGATGGCCGATGACCTGACCGAGCTTGTGCTCAACCGGACATGGCGGCCGCAGCTTGCCATCATCGGGGCTGACGGGCTGACGCCGTCGGCGAATGCGGGCAACGTGCTTCTGCCCTCGACCACGCTGAAGCTGTCGTTCCGCTGGCCGCCGACGCTTGATGCCGACAAGGCGATTGCGCTCGTCGAGCGGATCCTGACGAAGGATCCGCCGTATGGTGCGGAGGTTGCGGTCTCGTTCGATCGTGGCGGCACGGGGTGGAATGCGCCGCCGCTTGCGCCGTGGCTTGAGGCATCGGTCGCGCGTGCATCCGAACAGGCGTTCGGCAAGCCGGTCGTCTATATGGGCGAGGGCGGGACCATTCCGTTCATGGGCATGCTGGGCGAGAAGTTCCCTGAGACGCAGTTCGTGATCACGGGCGTCCTGGGGCCTCATTCGAATGCGCATGGGCCTAACGAGTTCCTGCACATCAAGACAGGTGAGCGCGTGACGTCCGCCGTGGCGACGATCCTGGCTGATCACTTCAACCGGCCGAAGGGCGGGCAGGCCTGACGTCAGTCGTGGTCGGGCCTTGAGGTCCGCATGCGCTTGACCTGGCCGCGGTGCTTCTTGGTGTCGACGCGCTGGGCGCGGGCGGCGCGCGAGGGGCGGGTGGCCTTGCGCGGCTTGGGGACGTGGGTTGCCTCGCGGATGAGTGCGATCAGCTTTTCGAGGGCGTCGGCGCGGTTGCGCTCCTGGGTGCGGTGGCGCTGGGCCTCGATCACGATGACCCCATCCTTGGTCAGGCGATTTCCGGCCAGTTTCTGGAGCCGGATCGACACGTCGGTCGGCAGATTGGGCGAGAAGCGGGCGTCGAAGCGCAGTTCCACGGCCGTCGACAGCTTGTTGACGTTCTGGCCTCCGGGGCCCGAAGCACGGACAAAGGTCTCGTGCAGTTCGGCCTCGTCGATGCTGATTTTGTCGGTAATCCTGATCATGGGTGCTTCGTGTCCCGGCTCTGATTTGATATGAGCCCAAAGGACGGGCAAAATCAGCCCCCAATTTGCAGGATCCGGTCATGATGAAGCGTCTGGTGTTTGCCCTGGTCGTGTGTGCCCTGGTTGCCGGTGGTGCTGTTGCGGCCTCGAAGCTGCGGCTTTCCATTGCCACGGGCGGGACGGGCGGCGTCTTCTTTCCCTATGGCGGCGGTCTTGCCCGCGTGCTCAGCCACAAGGTTCCTGGCATGCAGGTCACGGCCGAGGTGACGGGCGGATCGGTCGACAACATCAAGCTGGTGGGCGCCGGGGATGCCGATATCGGGTTCTCGACGATCGACTCGGCGGTCGACGGGAAGAAGGGTGTCGGGGCCTATGCCGACACCGGCCCGCAGGACATCGTTGCGATCGCCGTGCTCTATGACAGCTTCGTGCATGTGGTGGCGCGTGCGGACCTGAAGATCACGGATGTGAGCAAGCTCAAGGGGCGGCGCATCTCGGTGGGGTCGGCCGGTTCGAGCACCGAGGCGATCGCGGACAGGATCCTTGCCGCGGCCCGGCTTTCGCCGACGAAGGACGTCAAGCGCGAGAACCTGAGTGTTGCAGAGTCCGCGGCTGCGCTGAACGACGGGAAGATCGATGCCTTTTTCTGGATCGGCGGGCTGCCGACGTCGGCGGTGACGGACCTCGTGACAACGGGCCGCGTGAAGACGAACTTCGTGCCGACCGCGCAACTGCTGCCGGCGCTGAACGCCACCTATCCCGGGCTCTACCGGCGCTTCAACCTGCCCAAAGGGGTCTATGCGAATGCAACAGCCGATGTGCCGGGGCTTGGCGTGTCGAACCTGCTGTTTGTGTCGCGGGACATGAAGGACGAGACCGTGCGCAAGATCCTGGCCGGGATCTTCGATAACCTGGCCGAGGTGCAGAAGATCCATCCCGATGCGCGGCAGCTGACGATGAAGGGGGCGTCCGCGCCGACGGCCATTCCCTTCCATCCGGCAGCTGAGGCGTTCTACAGGGCGCGCGGCGCGGCGAAGTGAGCGCGGCGGCACCGCAGACCATCCAGTCCGAGGAGCAGCCGCAGCGGCAGCTCGCGGGTTTTGCCGGGCTGGTTGCCGCGGGGCTTCTTTTCGCGCTCTCGGCACTCGCGCTCTACTGGACGCAGTATTCGATCGGGACGACGTTGTTCCGTGCGATGTTCCTGATGCTGGTGCTGGCGCTGGCGTTCCTGCTCTATCCGGTCATCGTGCGCTCGGCGCACCGGGACCGTGTCTGGATCGTCGACTGGATCCTGATCGGCGTTTCGGTGGCGGCACTGGTCTACCTGATCGTTCAGGTCGATGCGGTGAAGACAAGGGCGATGCGGCCGCTCGAGATCGAGCAATGGCTGGGCGGGGCGCTGATCCTGTGCATCCTCGAGGCGACACGCCGGACTACCGGCTGGGCACTGCCGCTGATCACGGCCGGGTTCCTTGCCTATGCGTATTTCGGCCCCTACATGCCGGAGCCGCTTGACCATCGCGGCTACTCGCTGGCGCGCATCATCGGGCAGAATTACCTGACGCTCGAGGGTATCTTCTCGGCGCCACTGGATGTGGCCTCGACCTTCATCGTGCTGTTCACGATCTACGGCGCGGTGCTGGCGCGCAGCGGGGCGGGCGGGTTCTTCATCAACTGGGCCTTCGCACTGTTCGGCAAAAGACCGAGCGTCTCGGCGCCCGGTCGGGCGACGGTTGCATCGGGCTTCCTGCTGGGAACTGTCTCGGGCAGCGGCGTTGCCACGACGGTGACGCTGTCGACGCTGGCCTGGCCGATGCTGAAGCAATCAGGGTATCCGGCACATGTCGCCGGCGGGCTTCTGTCGGCGGCCGGCATCGGGGCACTGCTGTCGCCGCCCACGCTGGGTGCGGCCGCCTTCCTGATCGCGCAGTATCTCGAGATCAGTTACCTGGACGTGCTGGTGATGGCAGCCATTCCGACGCTGCTCTATTACCTTTCTTGCTGGTTCATGGTGGAGGCTGATGCGCGGCGGCTCAACGTCTCTGCCGTGCGGACCAGCGAGGCATCGGTCTGGCAGCTGACGCGCACGCAGGGCTATCACTTCATCTCGCTGGGCGCGATTGCGGTTTTCCTTGCAATCGGCATGAGCGCCTTCATGGCCGTGTTCTGGTCGATCGCGCTTGGCGTTGCGCTGAGCTTCCTGCGTCCGGAAAGCCGGCTTGGCACGATGCAGGGGGCGGCCGCCGGCGCTGTCATTGCGCTGGTCCTGCTGCTCGCCGGGGTTCGTGCGTCGGAGGCGGTGTTCCTCGGGGTGGTGGCGAGCCTGCTGCATGCGGCCTGCCACCTGGTTGGCTCGCGCGTCGAGCAGCGGGCGGCTGATCCTTCAAGCCTTGCCCTGGTCGAGGCGCTTATCGACGGGGCGCGCAATGTGGTGAGCATTGCGGTCACGTGCGCTTGTGCGGGCATCATCGTGTCGGTGATCACGCTGACGGGGCTTGGGCTGAACATCTCGGGGCTCATCGTCGACTTTGGTGGGGGCAGTGCGTTCCTGACGGTGCTGTTTGCTGCGATCGCCATGTGGCTGCTCGGGACCGCGGTGCCCGTCACGGCGTCCTACATCATTGCGGCCGTCATGCTGGTGCCGGCGCTGCGCGATGTTGGGATTCCTGAACCGGCAGCCCACATGTTCCTGTTCTATTATGCGGTGCTGGCCGATGTGTCCCCGCCGACAGCGCTGGCGCCCTTTGCGGCTGCGGCCGTCACACGCGGGGACGCATTCTCGACAATGTTCCAGGCATGGAAGTACTGCCTGCCGGCGTTCCTGGTGCCGTTTGTCTTCTGCCTGTCGCCGTCGGGCATGGCGCTGCTGATGTTCGGTGACTGGCAGACGATCGTGTGGACCACGGTGACGGCCGCGATGGGCGTGGGGCTTCTCTCAGTCGCCTTCGGCGGGTGGTTCCGTGGTGCTGTCGGGCCGGTCGTCCGTGTGCTCTGCCTTGTGTCGGGGCTGGCGCTGCTTGTTGCGGACCCGGGTGCCGATCTTCTTGGTGCTGCGATCGCGATCGTTGCCATCGGCAGCACGATGGTCTTTAGCAGCGCGCCATCGCGGGGCTTATGAAGCCGGGTTGATTTGATGAAGATGGAGGATGGTGCCGCCTGCGTGACTCGAACACGCGACCCCCGCATTACGAATGCGATGCTCTACCGGCTGAGCTAAGGCGGCTTTCCAAAGAGGCGCGGAACATACGTGGCCGCCCTCGACCAAGCAATTGCAGAAATTTGCCAAGCAATCGTTGCCAGCGGGCGGGGATCCACGTTTTCGGGCGGGTTGCGGGGTTCTAGTGTTAAGTTTGCACTAGTGGGTCGGGCTGGCCCGGCTTGACCGGGGGGCTGGCAGCGGGTTCGACTGCGGGGCCAGAGGGGATCGTCCCTTTATGCCTGAGCTTCACCATCGGGGAACCCTGCCATGCGCATCGCCCGGGGGCTTGCCCCCGTCATCGTGACCTGCCTGTTGCTTTCTGCCTGCGTCACGCCGGAGCCGCCGGCCGCCCCGGTGGCGCGCGACGGGTTGGCCTACGAGATCGTCAGTTCGCTCACGACCGAGGTCGGGGCGCGGCTTGCGGGAACCGAGAAGGAGGCAGAGGCGCGGGCCTGGGCGGTCGCGCGGCTCAAGGCGCTTGGCTTCCAGAACGTGCGCGAGGAGGCGTTCACGTTCCCCGGCTGGCAGCGCCACCATGAAGCCGTGACGCTGGTCCTGCCGTCGCCGCAGCGGCTGGTCGCCTCGGCGCTGGGGGGATCCGTCTCAACGCCGCGCGGGGGATTGAAGGGGGATGTCGTGCTGGTCGAGAGCCATGATGCGCTGCTCAAGGCGCCGGAGGGAAGCTTCCGGGGCAAGATCGTCTACGTCAATGACCGGATGCAACGGACACGCGATGGTTCGGGCTATGGACCTGCGGTGCGCAAGCGTGTGCGCGGTGCGGTGGAAGCGGCGCGACGCGGTGCCGTTGGTGTCCTCGTCCGGTCGGCTGGCACAAGCCATCACCGCTTCGCCCACACCGGCAACATGCGCTACGACGACAAGGTGAAGAAGATCCCGGCGGCCTCGCTGTCGGGACCGGATGCGGACCAGCTCGAGCGGCTGCTGAAGGCGGGTGGCCGTGTCAGCGTGCACATGGACATTCGCACCACCCTCGATCCCAAGGCGGTGTCGGGGAATGTGATTGCGGAGCTTCCTGGAACCGAGAAGTCCGAAGAGATCGTGCTGATGAGTGCGCATCTCGACTCGTGGGACAAGGGCACGGGTGCGATTGACGATGGTGCGGGCGTCGCGATGGCCATGGCGTCGGCGTTGCGTGCGGCGGGTCCGGGGCTCAAGCCCAAGCGCACGATCCGCGTGGTGCTCTATGGCGCGGAAGAGTTCGGTGCCCATGGCGGTGACGACTATGCGCGGCGGCGTGGCGACGAGATCAAGCGCCATGTGCTGGCTGCCGAGGCCGATTTCGGCGCCGGTGCGCCGTGGCGGTTCAACACGAATGTACCGGCGTCGGATCTTGCTTTCTTCGAGACGGTGCATGCGGCGCTGGCGCCGCTTGGTATCCAGCGGGGCAAGCTCGAGACCTCGGGTGGGGCCGACATTGCGGTGCTGCAGAAGGCGGGCGTCCCGATCATTGCCATCGACCAGGACGGAACGGACTATTTCGACCTGCACCACACGGACAACGATACGCTCGACAAGATCGATCCCGTCGCGCTGGAGAAGAATGTCGAGGCCTATGCGCGGGCTATCGGGATGGTGGCGAACCGGTAGGAGCCGGCGACAGGAACTCCCGCACGACGCGCGCGCTCTGGGCGGGGGTTTCCTCCATTGTCAGGTGACCGATGTTGCGGAACACGACAAGCTTCGAACCCTTGATGGCGGCGTTGTAGGCCTGCCCGATGTCGGGCGGGGTGATCACGTCCTTGTCACCCCACAGGATGAGGGTGGGCGTGGTGATCCTGCCGACATTGTCCTTCACGAAGGTGTCGAAGGGCGTCTGGAAGCGCTTCAGCGTTGCGGCGCGGTTGCCGACCTTGCGGTTGAGGATCCAGTACCTGTCGATGGCTTCGGGCGTTGCGATGGCCTGGTTGACAACCGATCCTTTCAGCGCGCTCTCGAACAGGATCCGCGGTGCCACATAGAGCAGCACGTCCTGAATGACGGGCGTGCGCGCGATGATCTGTGCCCAGCCGGGGTTTCGCGGCATCTTCGTGGGCATGCCGGCGGCGTTGACGAGGATGAGGGAAGTGAGGCGCTCGGGATAGCGGATGGCAAAACGCGCGGCGACGCCGCCACCCATCGACTGGCCGACGAGGGTGTAACGCTCGATGTTCATGACGCTCGTGAATTCATTCACGAACTGCATCATGGCTTCCTGGCTGTAGTCATCGCCTGGCACCGGGCCCGTGAGGCCATGGCCAGGCAGGTCGATGCTGACCATGCGGAACTGGTCGCCGATCTGCGCGACCCAGGGTTCCCACGTGTGCAGCGAGGCGTTCGAGCCATGCAAGAGGACCAGGACGGGGCCGTTGCGCTGTCCCTGGTCGCGGAAGTGGACGGTGGCGCCGGAGGGCAGGGTGATGAACTGCGATGGCGGCTTGCCGTATTTTTCGCGCGCCTCGATGTCGCGCACGTCGGAATCCGACAGGAACACGAGCAGCCCGATGACTGCAAAGATCACAATGGCGAGGAGGATGAGCATCCCCCGCAGAATCCGACCTACCATAGCCCGCGTCTCTTTTGCTTCTTGTCGCCGCCGAGGGTGTAGTCCTCGGCTTCGGGGCCCGGATCATCGGGCGCCCGCGGCGCTGTGGGCATCATAGCATCGTCGCCGGGCATGGGAGAATATTCCGCTGCCCGATCGCGCGGCGCGCGGCCCTGCGGGGGCTGGCCGGGCTCGGCCTTAACCGTGTTGCGGTAGAGGGGTGCTGCATTGCCAACGGCGCTTGCATAGGCCGTGATGCTGTCGGCGGCGGGCCGGCTGGCGGTCTCGGGCGCGCCGGACTGCCAGGTCAGCGTGTCGAACGCCCCGCAGGCATTGCAGGTGGCCGACCATTCGTTCTGGGTTCTCAGGCACGCCTCGCAGGCCCAGGTCGCGTCGTGGGGTGCCTTGAGCGCGCGGGTTGCCCAGTCCCGGGCGATCATGCTTTCGCCTGCAAGGCCGCGCTCGATCTCGGACATCAGCATGCAGACCCTGACGGTCGGCGTGGTTTCGGTCAGCGGGCGCAGGTGCTCGCTGGCTTCCTGGTAGCGGCCCTGAGACATGGACGCGGCGGCCGCGAGGATGCGGCTTTCGGGGTGGTGCGGGTTCATGGCAGCAAGGCCCGAGAGGCGCTTGGCCCGGGCCTGGGGTGTTTCCTCGGGGCGCATGCCGGCGTAGGTGCGGGCGAGGTCGGGGTGCGGGCCGCGGGACCAGGCGGCTTCGATCAGGCTCGAGGCGCGCCACAGCTTGCCCTGGGCTGTCGCGCTTTCGGCGGCGATGATGGCGGCCGGGCCGAAGCCCGGGACAAGGCCAAGGGCTTCCTCGGCGAGACGGGCTGCGTGTTCTCCTTCGCCTGCCGCGCGGGCCGCTTGCGCGCCGGCGGCGGCGAGAACGGCCTTGCGGCGCTTGGCGATCGCAGGATCGAGCTGTCGTGCCTTGACCTGCGTGTCGACGGCAGCTGCGGCCTCGGTCCACTTGCGCAGGCCCACGTTCAGGTCGAACAGCGCGGCGAGCGCCCAGCGTGTGCGCGGTCGCAGCAGGCGCGCGCGCTCGGCAATCAGCAGGGCCTGGCTGATGTCCTGGCGGCGCATGGCCGACATGTAGAGGCCGCGCAGGCCGAGGAACTCGGTTTCCTTCGATTGCAGCATCTGGGTGAAGTAGCGCTGGGCTGCCTCGTCATCGCCTTCCATCTGGGCTGCCTGTGCGGCCAGAAGCAGCGCCAAAGGTGGTTCGCCCACCAGCGACAGGGCCTTGCGCGTCTGCTTGCGGGCTTCCTCGTCGTCGCCGGCGGCGACGGCAACGAGGCCCTTGGTCACGGCAGCAAGGCCGCGGGTCTGCCGGCCCATCGCGCGCCAGCGGAAGAATTCTGCCGGGGCGTCGACGAAGGCGGTGATCAGCCGGTAGGCCAGGATCGTCGTGATCGAAAGGACGATCACGCCGACGATTGCGACCGGGATCGAGAGGCTGATCTCGAGGTCGGGCCTGACGATTGTCACTGTCCCCGGAATCTCGGCAAGCTGGCTTGCCCCGAGGGCGATCAGGGCGATGAGAAGAAACAGCCAGAGGGCGCGCATCATGATGGAGGCCTTTGCCTAGCGCTGGGGCGGCTGGGGCGCAGCCGGTGCGGCCGGTGCGGCCGGTGCCGGGGTTGTGATCTGTTCGATCGCCTGTGCGTTGAGGCGGGCGAGGGTGGCTTCCACCTTTACCCGTGCGTCGGCCTTCTGGAGCCATGCGGCCAGCGGCTTTGCTGCCTGTCCCTTGATGGCGGCCATCTCCCTGACGGCTGCGGGAAGATCGCCGGCCTTCAGGCGCTGCTCGGCGCGGGCGAGCGTGCTTTCGGTCGACGTGCCGGCCTTGTCGGCGGTGGAGCGCCAGGTCACGAGGCCCGAGACATTGCTCCAGAGTCGGGAGACGCCGTCGGCGCCGAGGCCGGCGCGCTCGGCGCCGACGGCGGCCGCGGCCGCGTTGCCGAATGTCGAGATGAGAGTGCCGGTCGGCGGCAATCCCGTGCCGGCGTGACGGGCGATGCCGGCGAGTTCCCGGTCGGCTGGCAGCAGGCGCTGGACGATGTCGTATTCGGTCCGGAAGGGTGCGGAGCCCTGCGTGGCGCGGGTCAGGTTGGCGATGGCGGTTGCCAATGAGGCGCGGCGGGCGAGGTCGAGGATGTCGGAGGCCTCGAGCCTTTCCATGCGTGCGGCCACATCGTCCATGCGCGTGGTGAGGCCTGTTGCTCCGGTAGAGAGGGCATCAAGTTTCGTACGCGCGGCTGTCATGTCGTCGGGGAGTGTCTTCGTCCGGGTCTCGAGGTCGGCGAGCCTTGTCTCCATGGCCTCGACGCGCCGTGCCGTTGCCAGCAGGCTCGAGGCGGCTGCCGATGCGCCTGTCGTGTCGGTGGGCGCCGGGGTTGCGCCGATGGCGGCAAAGCTTGTCTCGATGGATGCGAGCCGGCGCTCGAGCGTATCAACCTTCGTGCGGGCAGCCGTCACGTCGCGGGCCTCGGACAGGTTTGCGATCTTGCCCTCGAGTGCGGTCAGGCGCATGTCGAGATTCGTGAACTCGGGCTCTGACTGGACATCGGTCTCGGGCCAGAAGCGTGAGAGCAGTGCGCCGAGGAAGGCTGCCACGAAGAGCAGAAGAAGAATGCCCAGGGCATCGCGCCAGTCCTCGATCAGGCCATGGCGCTTGAGCCGCTGGTCGCGCGATCGCGCAGGATCTGTTCCGGGTGACACTGGCAACTGGTTCATGGCGTGAAGCCCCTAAACGAAAGGCAGGCGGTGCGGTCAGGCGGCCTCTGGTGTACCGCAGCCCTTCCGGTCAAACCCAGTGGCCCGTCTGTCACAGGTCGTCCAGCAGGTCCAACATGGCGTCGGCCGTCGTCTCTTTTGCCACCAAAACCTTACCGAATGTGAGCGATTTCAACGCTTTGGCGGCGTTCTGGCTGATGACGCAGGCGCAGACCCGCCCGAGGTGCGGGCCGAGTGCTTCGTCGTGCGCCAGGCGGGCGAAGATTTCAGCGGTCCGCGGCGAGAAGAACATGACGGCGTCGATGTGGTCAGCCTTCAGTGCTTCGCAGGCCTGCTGCGACAAGGCCTCAGCCGCGATGGCGCGGTAGAGGGTCATGCGCTCGAGTGTCAGGCCGAGCTTGCGTGCCTCGGCCTCGAGGTCGCCAGCGACGTCGGTTCCGGCGACATGAAGCAGCGGGCGGTCGTCCTTGGCCGGCAGGCGGGCGAGGGCCGAGACGATGCCCTCGATGCCGTTGCCATCAGCCATGATGACCTGCGTGAAGCCCCGGGCCCTGGCCTCGGCCGCGGTGGCAGGTCCGACGGCGAGAACGGGGATCTCGCGATCGGCCATGCGTGCGGCGGCTGCGCGTGCGCCGTTTGCGCTTGTGAGTATGAGGCGCGCGTAGCGGGCGGCATCGACCGGGGGGCCCTGCTCGATGAAGATCGTGAGCAGAGGCTCGACGATGGCATCGTGTCCCCTTGAATGGAGTTCAGCTGCGGTGTCCCTGGCGGCGTCGAGCGGGCGCGTGATGAGGACCCGCATCGATCACACCTGGAAGAAGGCCCTGCCGGCCCTTGCGAGAAGTTCCTCGCCGGCGGCATGGCCGATTGCTGCCGCCGCGGCGAGATCGCGGGCGTCGGCTTCGCGCGTCACGTCGTAGCGCGTCCGGCCATCCGGCGAGAGGGCGCAGCCTTCGAAAAGGATCCGGCCTTCGGGCGTGGTGCGGGCGTAGCCGGCGATCGGCGTCTTGCAGGAGCCGTCGAGGACGGTCAGGAAGGCGCGCTCGAGGGTGACCTCGCGCCGGGACTTCGGGTCGTTGATGGATGCGAGGAGGCGGGCGAGGCCTTCGTCTTCGGCGCGGGCCTCGACGCCGATCGCGCCCTGCGCCACGGCGGGCAGGAAGGTGGCGGTGGGCAGCGCGTGTGCCGTCGAGGCAGGTTTTTCAAGCCGTTTCAGCCCTGCGACGGCCAGAAGGGTGGCGTCGACTTCGCCTGATGCAACCTTGGCCAGGCGCGTGTCCACGTTGCCGCGCAGGGGCAGGATCTGAAGGTCGGGCCGGATGTTGAGCACCTGCGCCTGGCGCCTGACGGAGCCTGTGGCAAAGCGCGCGCGCGGGGGCAGGGCTTCGATGCTGCCGGCGATGGCGCAGACGAGGGCGTCACGCGGATCCTCGCGCGGGAGGATGCAATCGAGGACGAGGCCGTCGGGCAGGACGGTCGGCATGTCCTTGAGCGAATGAACCGCGCAATCGATCTCGTTGCGCAGCAACGCTTCCTCGAGTTCCTTGGCGAAGAGGCCCTTGCCGCCGAGGTCTGCCAGCGGCCTGTCCTGGATGCGGTCGCCACTGGTCCTGACCGTCACGATGTGCGTGCGGACGGCAGCTTCATCTGGCGTCCAGCCCTGGGTGCGGGCGAGGGCTGCGATGACCAGCCTCGTTTGCGCCAGCGCGAGCGGCGAGCCGCGGGTTCCGATCCGAATGGGTGTTTGCACGCGTGGAAGTTCGGGTGATAGAGGTGGCCTGACGGGGCGCAAGCTATAGAGGATTGCGCTGCTTCGCCAGATTTTCCAACGCGTGGAACGGGTTGATCCATCGTGCTGACGGTGCTTGGCATTGAAACGAGCTGCGACGAAACAGCCGCCTCCGTGGTGGCGGGCGCGTCGCCGGGTCCTGGCCGCATCCTGTCGAACGTGGTGGCGAGCCAGTTCGACGCGCACAGGCCCTATGGCGGGATTGTGCCGGAGATCGCTGCCCGCGCGCATGCCGAGCTGATCGACAGTGTCGTCGAGCGGGCGCTTTCGGATGCGGGGCTCGGGCTTTCCCAGCTTGACGGGATCGCAGTGACGGCGGGGCCGGGGCTTGTGGGCGGTGTTGCCGTCGGGCTGACCATGGGCAAGGCGCTGGCGCTGGCCAGCGGCAAGCCGCTTGTGGCGCTCAATCACCTGGAGGCCCATGCGCTGACCGCGCGGCTGGTCGACGGGGTGGGCTATCCCTATCTGCTGCTGCTGGTCTCAGGCGGGCATTGCCAGTTGCTGATCTGCCGGGGCGTGGGGCAGTTCCAGCGGCTCGGGACAACGATCGATGACGCCGTCGGCGAAGCCTTCGACAAGGCGGCGAAGCTGCTTGGCCTGGGCTTTCCCGGCGGGCCTGCAGTGGAGAAGGCGGCGCTCGGCGGTGATCCAGCGCGGTACCGGCTGCCCCGACCCATGGCGGGGACGGAGGGATATGATTTCTCGTTCTCGGGGCTGAAATCGGCGGTCCGGCGGCATGTCGAGGTGACGGAGCTGACGGATGAGGCGATTGCGGATCTGGCGGCAAGCTTCCAGGCGGCCGCGGTTGCAGCCCTGATCGACCGGACGAAAGCCGCGCTTTGCGGGCCTGAAGTCCGTGCTGCGGGGATCAAGTCGCTGGTCGTGGCGGGCGGGGTTGCGGCCAACGCCGCGCTCGGGGGCGCGCTTCGGGGCCTCGCCGAGGCCCATGGGGTGCGGCTGGTGGTTCCGCCGCCGGGCCTTTGCACCGACAATGCGGCGATGGTCGCATGGGCGGGGATCGAAAGGCTGGAGGCGGGGCTGAGCGACGGGCTGGCAGCGCCAGCGCGGGCGCGCTGGCCGCTCGATGCGCGGATGGCGGGGATCGCAGGCGCCAAGGCCTGAGCCGCGCTCATCCTGTTTTTCAGGACATCCTGCTAATTTTCTGAAATTGCTGTCTTATTCCGTTTTGTCGACGTGTTGGGCGGGGTGTTGTTCCACGTGGAGCAATCCTGTTCACCTGGCCTTAGGTATGGTTCACAGCCGACTGCAGGATCTTTGCCCAAGTCTATGACGGACAACAAAAAACGGCCAGCCCATGGGGCCGGCCGCTTTGGGTAGGGACCGCTTGGCCCAGGATTAGAGCAGGTTGGCGGCGTTCGCCAGGAACACCACGCCGTAGGCGATGAGGGCGAGGGCGGCGAAGGTGGCGGTGATGTCCGAGATCAGGTTGCCGGTGGTGTTCATATTCAGTCTCCTGTTTGTGGGCCGCGCTGTGTGCCGTCCCTTCCTGAGACCTATATGTGCTATCGCTGACTTTAGATCAATGAATAAAATCGTTTTTGTTCAGCGCTACACAGCAAATGACATTTTGTCGCATCTTTTTCCGCGATTTCGCTTTCAGATGGTGACAAGGTCGTCAGAGGAGCCACCCTGCTGGACCTGCCTGGCAAGCTGTTCCTTGCCGGCCCCGCCGTCGTCGAGGCCGTTGAGAAGCAGGTTCACCACGCCGTCGAGTTCGCGCTCAAGCTTCTCATAGGGAAGCTTGGAGTGAAGCTGCGGGTAGCGGAACTTCATGGTCGCGGACTGGAGCATCTCGGCCGTGAAGATGACGTCCTCGATAAAGAACTCGGACGAGGCATTTCCGGCGGCGAGGATCTCGGACAGGAGGGCGCGGTTCAGCGCGAGGATCCGGTTGGCAAACTGAGGTCTTTCCGAGGCAACCACGCGGGCCATCTCAAACACCTGTTTGTCGTACTCGAGCTGGTCGTAGGTTAGCTTCATGGCGGCGAACAGGAAGTCGCGCAGGCGTTCGCGTGCGGTGCGGCTGGGCCTTCGCGTCACCTCGCGCAAGCGGGCGACGGCGTATTCGCCGGCCTCGGTGCAGATGGCTTCGGCGATGTCGAGCTTGCCGGGGAAATACCGATAAAGGTTGCCGGGCGACATGCTACAGTCCGAGGCGATCTCGGCCATCGTCGTCTTGGCATAGCCGTAGTGGAGGAACCGCTTCCTGGCGGCCTCAAGAATGTTTCCACGGACGGTGTCTTTGCACAACATTGGAATGTGCAGTTTAGCGGTTTCGAGTGAATCTTCAATAAATCATTCAGGCGATCAATGGGCGCAGCCGTAGAGACACCGAAAATAAACCATATCGGCGTGGCCGGGGCAGGGGCATGGGGGACGGCGCTCGCGCAGGTCGCCGCCCTGGCGGGCCGACGGGTCACGATCTGGGCGAACCGGGCTGCGCTGGCAGATGAGATCAATTCGCAGCACGTGAATGGGCGGTTCCTGCCCGGGCGGGTGCTGGCGCGGGAGGTCGTCGCGGTGGCTGATCCAGCCGGGCTGGACGGCTGCGATGCGCTGCTGGTTGCCTGTCCGGCGCAGTCCCTGCGGCAGGTGCTTTCGACGATGGGCCGCATGCGCGTGCCCGCTGCCATCTGCGCGAAGGGCATGGAACGGGGCACGGGGCTCTTGATGCAGGAAGTTGCGCTTGCCGCGCAACCGGGTGCCGCGTTCGGCATCCTGTCGGGGCCGGGATTTGCGGATGAAGTCGTGCAGGGATTGCCCTGCGCGGTGACGATCGCCTTCGATGACACGCCGACTGCATCCCGGTTCTGCGAGGCGCTGGGTGTCGGCGGGTTTCGTCCCTATGCGTCGGGCGATGTCGTGGGCGTTGCGGTCGGCGGGGCCGTGAAGAACGTGCTTGCGATTGCGTGCGGCGTGGTCGAGGGGCGCGGGCTTGGCGAGAGCGCGCGGGCGGCCGTGATGACGCGCGGCTTTGCCGAGATGGCGCGCTTCGGGCAGGCACTGGGGGCGCGGCTTGAAACGATGACTGGGCTCAGCGGCTTTGGCGACCTGGTGCTGACAGCCTCGAGCCGGCAGTCGCGCAATTTCGCCCTTGGCGTACAGCTTGCGCGGGGCGCGGCAGCGGAGGGGCGCGCGCCCCTTGCCGAAGGAGCGGCGACGGCGCCGGCGCTTGTGCGTCGTGCACGACAGCTTGGCATCCAGATGCCGATCGCCGAGGCGGTTGCGGGGATTGTCTCGGGCGACATTGATGTCGACACTGCGATACGGGCCCTGCTATCGAGGCCGCTCAAGAGCGAGCACTAGGAACGCATGCTTTTTGTCCTGACCTGCATTGACAAGCCTCATGCGGGAGCGCTGCGGATGGAGATCCGGCCGCGCCACCTTGCCTATATCGATGCCAACCGCGCGGCCGTGAAGCTGGCCGGGCCCTTCCTGTCCGATGACGGGCAGGCGATGACGGGAAGCCTGATCGTGCTGGAGGTCGAGAACCTCGCGGCGGCGCAGGCCTTTGCGGCTGCAGATCCCTATGCGCTTGGCGGCCTGTTTGCGTCGGTCGACATTCGTACGTGGCGCTGCACGATCGGAGCGATTGCGCCATGAGCCGTGCCTACTGGCTTCTGAAGTCGGAGCCCGACACCTGGTCGTGGGAGCAGCAGGTTGCGCGGGGCGTGCAGGGCGAGGCGTGGAGCGGCGTTCGCAATTTCCAGGCGCGCAACTTCCTGCGGGCGATGAAGAAGGGGGATCGGGGGTTCTTTTATCACTCGAACATCCAGCGCGCGATCGTCGGGACGGTCGAGATCGTCCGCGAGGCCTATCCTGACCATACGGCCGAGGCCGGCGACTGGTCGATGGTGGACGTGGTTGCGCTCGAGGCGCTGAAGACGCCGGTCACGCTGGTGATGGCCAAGGCGGATCCGGCGCTTTCGAAGATGGTGCTTGTCAACAATACGCGCCTTTCGGTGCAGCCGGTGACGGCTGATGAGTGGCGGCGGGTGTGCGCGCTGGGCGGGCTGAAGGCCCGGGCATGAGCGTGCTTTGCGCGGCAGCGGAGATCGGTGACGGGCACGCGCGCGGCTTTGTGGTTGGCGCGGGTGCGGAACGGCGTGACGTGGTGGTCGTGAACAGCGGCGGCGTGCTCAGGGGTTTTGTCAATCGCTGCCCGCATCGCGGTACGCCGCTTGAGACATTCCCTGACCGGTTCACCGACAGCGCGGGGCTTCTAGTCTGTTCCACCCATGGCGCGCGCTTCAGGCCGGATGACGGGTTGTGCGTCTCCGGTCCGTGCGCGGGGCAATCTCTGCAGCCGGTGGTGCTTGAACTGCGCGACGGTATCCTGGTGCTTGCGGGCTAGGCTGCCTTCATGAAGGCCTGGAAGTCGCCGATGAGGGCCTTGACGGCTGCCTTCACGATGCGCTCGCCCGCCTCGGGGGAAGCCTGGCTCGGGTCCGAGCCGATGCGTCCGTCGGGGAATTGCCGGCGGTAATCATCGGCATCGCGGATTGACCCGGTCGGCGCGATCTTCGGATGCATCTCGACCTTCTTCTGTGATTGCGGATAGGCGTAATAGGTGACCGACACTTCGGAGGCGGTGGCGTGGCTGCCTTCGCCAACGGGGAAGATCTCGCGACACAGGTCACCGACGCCGGGCAGTTCCCACCAGTTGCGCAGGAGGAGCTTCACCGGGCGCTGGTTCGAACCTGCGCGGCCGAAGGAGAACTCGGCGTAGATCTCGGAGAAGGCCGCGCTGGCGGGCGCGATGTTGCCGCCGTGCCCGTTGAACCAGTAGATGCGGTCGAAGCCATGGCGCATGAGCGAGGCTGTCCAATCCGACATGGCGGCGATCATGGTCGAGGGACGCAGCGTAATCGTGCCGGGGAAGCCGAGGTGATGCTGTGCCGAGCCGACGTTGAAGGTGGGGCCTACGAGGATGCCCGACTGGTCACCGGCGAGGCGGGCGATCACTTCGGGGCAGATTGCATCGGTGCCGAGGAGGCCGTTCGGGCCGTGCTGCTCGGGCGACCCGATGGGAACGATGATACCCGTCGAGGTTTTGAGGTATTCCTCGATTTCCGGCCAGGACGATTGATGAAGCTGCATGGGAGCCCCTAGAATTCCGATTGGAAAGGCGGCTAGGGTTAGCCTGTCCCGCCATTTTAGAAAAGAGCAAGGCCATGACGGCGAAAAGCGCGGCCCCGGCCGGCCCCCTGCACGGGGTCAGGATCATCGACCTGACGCAATATGTGCTTGGACCCTACGCAACCCAGACGCTGGGTGACCTGGGGGCTGATGTCATCAAGATCGAAGAGCCCTCGGGTGATCGACAGCGCGGACAGGGCAAGGCACCAAAGTCGCAGACCATGGGGCCGCTCTTCGTTGCGCTCAACCGCAACAAGCGATCGGTTGCCATCGACCTGAAGAGCGAGGCTGGCAAGCGGGCGCTGCAGAAGATCGTGCGCCGCGGCGATGTCTTCATCCACAACATGCGCCCTGAAGCCATGCGCCGGCTCGGGTTCAGCTACCAGGACGTGGCTGCGATCAAACCGGACATCATCTATGTCGAGGCCGTCGGGTACGGATCGGGTGGCGCCTATAGCGGACGGCAGGCGTTCGACGACCTGATCCAGGCGGCCTCGGGCGCGTGTGACCTGCTTCCGCTCTATGATGGCGATCCGGCGCTCAGGCCCCTGCCGTCGATCATCGCGGACAAGACCTGCGGCCTGTTTGCGGTCATCGCCACGCTGGCCGCCCTGCAGCACAAGGCGCGCACGGGCGAGGGGCAGTTCGTCGAGGTGCCAATGCTCGAGACCTTCACGGGCTTCATCCAGGCCGAACATATCTGGGGCAAGACCTATCCGGATGTACCGGGCAAGTTTGGTCATCCGACCACCATCACGCCGCACCGTCGGCCCTACAAAACCCGTGACGGGTTCATCGTCGTGCTGCCGGCCAGCCGCGAGGGCTCGGTGAAGTTCCTGGAACTCGGCGGCATTGCGAATGCCTATGAGAGCGAGCGCTTCCTGTCGGCAGCGGACGGCAAGGCGCGCGTGAATGCCTATTACGACATGATGCGCGAGGCGGCGCTGAAGCACACGACCGAGGAGTGGATGGCGCTCTGCGACAAGCACCATATTCCTGCGATGCGCGCGAACGAGATGACGACGCTGTTCGAGGACCCGCACCTGAAGTCCGTCGGGTTCTTCGAGGAGCGCGAAATTGCGGGCGAGGGCCGCTATGTTGCCATGCGTCCCGGGCTGAAGTTCTCGAAGACGCCCTGTTCGATCCGGCTGGATCCGCCGGCCATCGGGGCGCATACCGATGAAGTCCTTTCCGAGTAGCTCGCCCAAGGGCTGCCGCGGTTTCCGCAGGAGATTAGATCCAGATGTCCGAGCAAATGATTCCCGTCACGCAGGCGTGGGCCACGCGGGCCTATGTCGACAAAGCGAAGTACAAGGAAAAGTAC
>DAISVV010000018.1:0-25476 GCA_036840015.1 Micropepsaceae bacterium | reverse complement strand
CGAGAGGCGACCGAGATATCACTGATCAGCCGGTTCAGGCGTGCCGCGTCATCGCGGATCACGCCCATCAGCTTCTGCCGTTTTTCCTCGTCGGTGGTACGTCGCAGCGTCTCGATGGCACTGGCAACCGACGTAAGCGGGTTCTTGATTTCATGGGCGACATCAGCGGCGAACTGCTCGATCGCATCCATCCGCGCATGCAGCGCCGAGGTCATGGCGCGCAGCGAAACGGACAGGTCACCGATCTCGTCACGCCGCCAGGCAAGGTTGGGAATGGCGTCAAGCGCCCGCCCGCCACTGCGCACGACTTCGGCACCATGCGAGAGCCTGCGGATCGGTCCCGTGACGTGCCACAGCAACAGGAGCGAAGCCGCGAAGATAACGCCGAAACCAACGACGGCACCGGCGACCAGCTGCGCCGCCTCGCTGGCCAGCGCATCGTCGATGTCACCAGCCTCGGTGGACAGCATGAACACGCCCATCACGTAGCGCAGCCGGCGGATCGGAACAGCAACCGAAAGGATCAGCTTGCCATCCTTGTTGATCCGCTCCGCGCTGGCGAAATCCGCTGACCGCATCACCTCGCGAACTTCGGCAAAGCTCTCGCCGGGGATGAAAAGCTCCTCGAGGTTGGGGGAAGGCAGTTCCTTGCCGGGACGCAGCCGCACGATCCCCTGCCGGATCGTCCGCTCGATCTGCTCGCGCACATCGACCTGCCCCGGCGCCGGCAACTCCCGCGTCAGGACCTGGTTGCGCATCAGGATGAAGCGCGAATCATGGAGCGGGCCGCCATCCGGGCTGAAGATGCGCGCGCGCATGCCGGTGGGCTTCAGCAGCCAGTTCAGCAGCGCGGTCGTCTTGAGGTCGTCAAGTTCGGTCGCATCCTCGGCGTTGACTTCTCCCTTGGCGCCATAGCGGGCAATGGCGTCGGCCATGACTTCAGCCTGCGCCTTGAGCGCCCGGAACCGTTCATCGACAAGCGAGACGCGCACTTCCTGCAGCCAGAAGATTCCGACAAGGAAGACAGCAAGCGCTATGATGTTGAAGCCGATGACCTTGAGCGTAAGCAGCGAAAGCCGCCGCTGCCGCGGCCGGAAGGCAAGCCCCTTCGCACGCACCCGTGGTGGAAAGAGCCACATGGCAAGCCGCGCGGCCCACCCGCCCGCCTGTGGCGAACCGGAGCCATCAGCCGCCCGAGGTTTTGCCGAGGACCCCGTATCGCTCAAACTTCGACGTACTTGTAGCCGACGCCGTACAGCGTCTGGATCGAATCGAAGGAGTCATCAACCTGCTTGAACTTCTTGCGCAGCCGCTTGATGTGGCTGTCGATCGTCCGGTCATCGACATAGACCTGGTCGTCGTAGGCGGTGTCCATCAGGTTGTCGCGGCTCTTCACGATGCCGGGACGCTGAGCAAGTGACTGCAGGATCAGGAACTCGGTCACCGTGAGCTGCACGTCCTTGCCATCCCACGTGCAGGAATGGCGCTGCTGGTCAAGGACAAGCTTCCCGCGGACCATCACCTCCCGCGAACCGCCGGCCCCCGGCGGCGCGCTGCGCGCCTCGGCGCGCCGAAGCACCGCGCGCACACG
This sequence comes from Micropepsaceae bacterium, assembly GCA_036840015.1. Taxonomy (GTDB): domain Bacteria; phylum Pseudomonadota; class Alphaproteobacteria; order Micropepsales; family Micropepsaceae; genus SZUA-430. Next base: position 23,885 of record DAISVV010000018.1, on the reverse strand, counting down.
TTGCAGGAGGGTGCGCTGGGAGAACGGCTTTGTGATGTAGTCGTCTGCCCCAAGGCTGAGCCCCACGACCTCATCGATCTCGTCGTCCTTCGACGTCAGGAAGATGACCGGCAGGTCGCTCGACTGGCGCAGGCGCTTGAGCACCTCGTGTCCATCCATGCGGGGCATCTTGATGTCGAGGATCGCAAGCGAGGGCGGTGTCGCCTGCAGGGCCGACAGCGCCGTCACCCCGTCTGAATAGGTGCGGACGTGGAACCCCTCCTGCTCCAGCGCCATCGACAGCGAGGAGAGGATGTTGCGGTCATCGTCAACAAGAGCAATTGTGGTCATGTGAGGCTTGGTCCCTGATCCGGACAGATTCTGGTGTCCAGGGCCAGTATAGGCACACCATCCGTCCATAACCATTGTCGGGGACGAGGGTTGCAGGCCCCACCCCCTTGGTTCCGTAGCAGCAGGCAACCCGGTCAACGTGACAGGACCGCAGGCCGCAAGGCGCCATGCCATCCGATTTATAGGGATATTTGGGCCAATTTGAGGCCTCGGGCCGGCAGGAAAGACCTGCTGATATTGCGTCGGATGGGTCCGGCCCCTATGGTAGCGCCCCGAATTGAAAACCTCAGATTTCTGCCAATTCGCCCCTAAGGCGGGCGATCCGGAGACCACGACGAATGCACCCGACCGCCCACCCGCAGAACGCCATCGACAATGCCGGCCTCGTGAACCTCAGGCGCGTGCACTGGAACCTTCCCATGGCCAGCCTCGTCCAGGAGGCTGTCGAGCGCCGCGAGGGCGTGCTTGCGAAGGACGGCCCGCTGGTAGTCAAGACCGGGATCCACACCGGCCGCTCGGCAGGCGACAAGTTCGTCGTGCGCGAGGCCTCGGTCGAAAAGCACATCTGGTGGGACAACAACAAGTCCATGACGCCCGCACATTTCGATGCACTGCTGGCATCGTTCCGCGCCTATGCACAGGGTCGCGAGCTTTTTGTGCAGGATCTATTCGGCGGCGCCGACAAGGTGCACCGGCTGCCCGTGCGCGTCGTGACGGAGTTCGCCTGGCACTCGCTGTTCATCCAGCACCTGCTGATCGAGCCTGAGGCTGGCGAGCGCCTGACATTCGATCCGCAATTCACCATCATCGACTTCCCCGGCTTCCAGGCTGCCCCCGCCATCCATGGCACGGCCTCGGGCACGGTGATCGCTGTCTCCTTCGAGAAGACGCTCGTCCTGATCGGCGGCACCTCCTATGCCGGCGAGATGAAGAAGTCGGTATTCACGATCCTGAACTACCTGCTCCCGCCGAAGAACGTCATGCCGATGCACTGCTCGGTCAATGTTGGCAAGTCCAAGGAAAGCGCGATCTTCTTCGGCCTGTCGGGCACCGGCAAGACAACGCTTTCGGCAGATCCGCATCGCACGCTGATCGGCGACGACGAACACGGCTGGTCCGAGCACGGCGTGTTCAACTTCGAAGGCGGCTGCTATGCGAAGATGATCCGCCTTTCGCCGGAAGCCGAGCCCGAGATCTATGCCACCACCAAGCGCTTCGGCACCGTGCTTGAGAACGTCGTGATCGACGAGCGCACACGCGAGCTTGACCTGAACGACGCCTCGCTCGCCGAGAATTCCCGCGGCGCCTATCCGATCAGCTATATCCCCAACGCCAGCACGACCGGCGTTGCCGGCCAGCCCTCGAACATCGTGATGCTGACGGCCGATGCCTTCGGCGTGCTGCCGCCGATCGCGAGGCTCACGCCGAGCCAGGCCATGTACCACTTCCTCTCGGGCTTCACCGCGAAGGTCGCCGGCACGGAAAAGGGCCTTGGCAAGGAACCCCAGCCCACCTTCTCGACCTGTTTCGGCGCGCCCTTCATGCCGCGTCACCCGACCGAGTACGGCAACCTCCTGCGGGACCTGATCGCCAGGCACAAGGTGGATTGCTGGCTCGTCAACACGGGCTGGACGGGCGGTGCGTTCGGCACCGGCTCGCGCATGCCCATCAAGGTCACGCGCGCCCTGCTCTCTGCTGCCCTCGACGGCACGCTGAAGACCGTCGAGATGCGCAAGGATCCGCACTTCGGCTTCGAGGTGCCGGTCGAAGTCCCCGGCGTCGACACCAGGATCCTGAACCCACGCGAGACGTGGGCCGACAAGGCCGCCTACGACAAGCAGGCCATCAAGCTCGTGCAGATGTTCCGCGACAACTTCCGCAAGTTCGAGGCGCATGTGGGCGCCGATGTGAAGGCCGCGGCACCCAAGCTGGCCGAAGCCGCGGAGTAAGCGGCTCAGGCAACGGCGCCTGAACGAGGGGACGCAGGGGCGCCTAGTGCGCCTCGTCCCAGTTCAGGCCTGCCTTCGCATCGACGACCAGCGGCACGCTGAGCTTGAGCACGGGCTCCGCCGCGCTCTCCATGACCTGTCGCACCACGCGGCAGGTGCTGTCGACCTCCGTATCAGGCACCTCGAAGACCAGCTCGTCATGAACCTGCAGCAGCATCCGCGCCCCGAGCCTCGCCTCGCGCAGGGCAGCGGGCATGCGGATCATGGCGCGCCGGATGATGTCGGCCGCCGATCCCTGGATCGGCGCATTGATCGCCGCGCGCTCGACAAACGCACGCATCGAGGGGTTCGAGGAACCGATGTCCGGCAGATTGATCTTTCGTCCGAAGATCGTGCTCACATGCTTTCGTGCATGGGCCTCCTGCTTCGTCCGGTCCATGTAGGCCCGGATGCCGGGGAAGCGTTCGAAATAGGTCTTGATGTAGGCATTGGCCTCTTCGCGCGGAATGCCAAGCTGGTTCGCGAGCCCGAAACCCGAGATGCCATAGATGATGCCGAAATTGATCGCCTTGGCGCGACTGCGCACCGCGGCAGGCATGCCCTTGATCGGGACATTGAACATTTCCGACGCCGTCATCGCATGGATGTCGACGCCCTCGGCAAAGGCCTTCTTGAGGGCGGGGATGTCGGCAATGTGCGCCAGCAGCCGCAGCTCCACCTGGCTGTAGTCGGCACTCACCAGCTTCATGCCCTTCGGCGCGACGAAGGCGGTGCGGATCTCACGCCCCTCCTCCGTGCGGATCGGGATGTTCTGCAGGTTAGGCTCGTTTGACGACAGGCGCCCTGTCGACGTTGCCGCCATCGAATAGGAAGTGTGGATGCGCCCCGTACGCGCATTGATGAAGGTTGGCAGCGCGTCGGTATAGGTACTCTTCAGCTTCGACATCTGCCGCCAGTCAATGATCCGGCGCGGCAGGTCATGCCCCTGGGCTGCAAGCTCCTCCAGCGCATCGGCATCGGTCGACCACTGCCCGGTCTTGGTCTTCTTGCCACCCGGCAGGCTCAGCTTGCCAAAGAGGATTTCGCCAAGCTGCTTGGGGGAACCCAGGTTGAAGCGCTCGCCGGCAAGCTTGTGGATCTCCTCCTCGAGCACGACCATGCGCTGGGCGAAGCGGTGCGAGAGCCGCGCCAGCACATCCCGGTCGACCAGGACACCCGCCTGCTCCATGTCCGCGAGCACCGCGACAAGCGGCCGCTCGAGCGTCTCATAGACGCTCGTCATCTGCTCGGCGGCAAGCCGCGGCTTCAGCAGCCCATGCAGGCGCAGCGTCACATCGGCATCCTCCGCCGAATAGGCAGTGGCCTCGGCAACGGGCACCTGGTCGAACGTGACCTGCCCCTTCCCCTTGCCGGCAACATCGGTGAACGCGATGGGCTTGTGCTGCAGGAAGAGCACCGAAAGCTCGTCCATGCCGTGCTTGTGCAGGCCTTCATCGAGCACATATGACATGAGCATCGTGTCGTCGAAGGGATGGATGCGGATGCCGTATCGCAGAAGGATGTGGAAGTCATACTTGATGTTCTGCCCGACCTTCAGGACGGCCCTGTCCTCAAGCAGCGGCTTCAGCCGGTCAATGACGGCCTGAAGCGCAAGCTGCCGCGGTTGCGCACCGGAAAAGTCGAGACCCCCGCCGGTTCCGTGGCCAACCGGAATGTAGCAGGCCCGCCCCGGAGCAACCGCCAGCGCGACGCCGACAAGCTGCGCCTCCATCTCGTTCAGCGACGTCGTCTCGGTATCAACGCAGATCACACCGGCCGCATGCGCATCCGAAATCCAGCGCTCAAGCACCGAAAAGTCGGTCACCGTCTCATAGGAAGATCGGTCGATCGGCGCAGCGATCGCATCCCGCGCGACCACCGCACCAGGTCCTCCGGCCGCGACCTCGACCCTCGACGGCCCCTCGCTCTCACCCGAAGGCGCGGCAGCCGCAACGCTGACAGGGGCCGGCGGTATCGAGGCCGCATCGCTGAGGTCCCACTCGGCGGCAACGCGCCGGAACAGCGTGTTGAACTCCATGGCCTTGAGGAACCCGGCAAGCTCCCGCGGGTCGGGCTCGACGACGGAAAGATCGGACAGTGGCACAGGTACGGGCGCGCGCGCATCAAGCTGCACGAGGCGCTTCGAGACACGGGCCTTGTCGGCATGCTCGATCAGGGACTCGCGCCGCTTGGGTTGCTTGATTTCGCCAGCCCGCGCAAGCAGCGTCTCGAGGTCACCATAGGTGTTGATCAGTTCAGCTGCCGTCTTGACCCCGATGCCCGGCACGCCCGGCACATTGTCGGTGCTGTCGCCCGCCAGCGCCTGCACGTCGACGACCTTCTCCGGCGGAACACCGAATTTCTCGACGACATCGGCACTGCGGATCGAACGCGATTTGACCGGATCCTGCAGCTCGACGTGGCCATCCACCACAAGCTGCATGAGGTCCTTGTCGGATGAAACCACAGTGACAAAGGCGCCTGTCGCAGCCGCCTGCGCCGCATAGGTCGCGATCAGGTCATCGGCCTCGAAGCCTTCAAGTTCGACCGCGGCAACACCGAAGGCACGCGTGGCATCGCGGATGAGCGAGAACTGCGGCACGAGGTCTTCCGGCGGCGGCGGCCGGTGCGCCTTGTACTCAGGATAGATCGCGTTGCGAAAGCTCATGCGCGATGTGTCGAAGATCACGGCAAGATGCGTCGGCCGCTCGCCGGCTTTCGTGTCCTGCAGCAGCTTGAAGAGCATGTTGCAGAAGCCTGAAACAGCCCCTACCGGCAAGCCGTCGCTTTTGCGCGTCAGGGGCGGCAGGGCGTGAAACGCCCGGAAGATGTAGCCCGACCCGTCGATGAGGTAGACGTGGTCACCCTTGCCGAGGTCACGGCCGGCCTTGGGCGCCGTCAATGGTGTCCAGCCTCGGCGGCATGCTTGGACAGCACGAACTTGCGGTCACAATAGGGACACTCGACCGAGCCGGAGCTGCCCATCTCGAGGAAGACCCGCGGATGGCCCAGCGCACCCCCGCCGCCATCGCAGGCAACGCGGTGCTGGTCGACGGTGATCACTTCTGCTGGCGGGGTCTTCATGAAGCTTGTGCCCGGGTTTTTCGAATTCGGCGGATCATACTGACCGGTTGTCGCACTGCAAGCGCCCGGAACGGGCCATTTGCGCCTGAGGCCGCCAATTGCGTTGCCACGCCGCTTTCGTTAGTGTCCGCTCGCGCAATGGCACCCATAGCTCAGTGGATAGAGCGCTGCCCTCCGAAGGCAGAGGTCGCACGTTCGAATCGTGCTGGGTGCGCCATCCCCACTCGAAAACAAGGCCTGCCCTGACGGGCACCCTCCGGGCGCCCGCCCGCAAGGGCTTCACGAGGCTGGCTGCAGCTCGACCTGGCAGATCTTCCCGTGCGACTCGTCGCAATTGCTGACAAGGCAGTATTCGATCGGGGTCGTGCTGTCGTTGATCATGAACACCCGGTACGACTGCTTGGGCGGTTCCGTCGGACCAAATCGCGTCGGCAGGTCGCAATAGGCTTCAAACTTGTCCTCGAAGAACTTGACCGACCGCTCGGCGCAGACGCTCTCGTTGCGAAGCGGCGACACGAACGACACGACCGCCATGCGCACATCATCCCAAGCCTGCCCGGCCGGCACGGTGGCCGGGTTGAACTGCCCGCCCGAATAGCTCCCGGAATTCGAGTCAAAGGCCACCTGCGGCCGCACCCGGGCAATGACATAGCCGGCTACTTGCGGCCGTGACATGCCGGTCGGTGCTCCATAGCCCGCCGGCGCACTGCCGCCAAACGAGCCGCCGCTGGCCATCGGATCGTAGAAGCCGACGAGATATTCGTCGATGCTGCCCGGCTGCAGCACGCGCGGCGCGCCCACGCCGCCGCTGAACTGCTTTTCGCACTCCTGGCGCTGCTGCGGCAGGGCCGTCACGGTGCAGCCCTTGCACTCGTCCGGGGTCCCCCCGCTCATGAGCAACCAGATCAGCAGGAGCGAAACGATGATCGCCACCAGCACCACCAGTGTGTACTCGATCAGTTTTCTCGACATTCAGCTCCCCATCTCGCTCAGGCACATCATCGGTCTATTCGCTCGGCTTTGGTTGGCGTCGAGGCACGACGTCATAGGTCTTGGGTTCGGGCTGCGCTGCCGCCGGGCGTGGTGAGTCGGGCCAGTCCACCTTCTCCCGCGGCAGGAACAGGTTGATCGCAGCAACGATGACCAGCGTGGCAACGGCCGTAAGGCCCAGGATCTTCCACGTCTTCGCATCGGCCTGCTTCAGTCCGTCATTCACGGAGACGGGGTTGCTGATCAGCTTGTGTTCACGGTTCGACATTGTGTGCCAACCGGCTCCCTCCGGTCCCTATCGGTCGCAGTCCGTGTCGCGCATCCGGAAAGCGCCTTGTCCGAAAATGCGGTCTGAGCGCGACGTGCAGTCGCCACCATAGCACACGCACTGGCCGGACTTGCACGTCAGGCTGTTCCGGTCTGCCTCGCCTCGTGCCCCCGCCTGAAGGTCGATGGCCACCCCATAGGAGCCATTCACCTTGTTGTTGCGCAGGGTCACATAGGCGCCCGGCGCCACCTTGATCCCGTGGTTGGGGCCATTCACCGTCGTATCCTCGACCAGCACGCTGGCCCCCGCCCCGAGAGACAGGCCCGTGGCATAGCCCGATACGGTGACGCGCCTGATGACGACGCGGCGCGCTTCAAGCCCCGACAGCCAGGGAAGGTCGTTGAGCGCCTGTCCGCCACCGATCAGCATGCCGAAGTCACCCGGGCTCGAGGCCGGATAGGGATCCTCAGGCTCCGACCGCACGACGTTGACGCCGGTAATCTGCAGGGCATCCCGTGCACCATCCACCACCACGCCAGCCTTCGCGCCCTTCACAAGGACATCATTCAGGTTGATGTTGCCGGCATTCATGCGCACCACGAAGGGTCCCGTCTGCGTGGTTGCAAGTCGGCTCTCGCTGATCCAGACCCGGCCAGCTGAAACCGCAAAGACCGCAGCATCCTTCGCCCGGATGGTCGAGCGGCGCATCGTCAGCCCGCCATTGGTCACCAGGATCGCCGAATCCGCCCCGCGCCAGGCAAGATTGACCTCCTCCAGGTTGACCTCGCCGCCACGGACATTGATGCAAACGTCCATGTCGATGCCACCGAACGTAACCGGTCCGCGCCCACCGGCAGCCTGCACCTGCGCGCAGGCCCCGCCCACAAGCCGCGCCCGCGTTCCATAGGCATAATTCGCCGAAGTGACGACCACGCCACTGCCGAAGGAAAGCCCGGACACGTCGCAGGGCGCGCCGGGAACGACGCTGATCTGCCCCGGCCTCCCGCCGAGCGCATCCAGCGCCTCGCGCACCGAGCCATAGGACACGCCTGGGGTGGTCGGCACCGCACAGTTCACGACGGGATTGAACGGTGGCCGCTGTGGCAGCCAGTCAGGACGGTTCTGCGGCCGCCCGGAGGAAGGCTTGCGCTCGCAGCACAGCCTGATGTTCGGGAACGAATAAGGATCCGGCTGGCCGTCGAGTTGCGCTTCTGCCTGTGCCCCCTGGTAGCCCCGCGCTGCGGCCGGCGTGGTGGTGTAGCCTAGGCTTGCGAGGATCCCCGCCGTCGCCGCGAGAGCAACCACAAACGGCCTCACGCTGATATCCAGTATCTTCATGGTGCATCTCCGGGAAGCGGATGAGTGGCGTTGGTCTTCATGGGCCTAGTTCGTCACCGGCCTGGCGGCAGCTGGCGGCGGCGGAGGCGGTGGTGGCGGCACCGCCTGAAGGGCCTCACGCTCGCGCGCACGGCGGCAACGAAGCGTTCGGCACTCGTCCCGCGACGAGGCAGGCGCCGTGTCCAGCATCCGCATCAGCTCCGAGCGCGTCGGCTCGAACCCGGCTACGGCAGCACCCTGACGATAGCGCACCGCGCGGTCCTCCGACTTCTCCACGCCGTCCGCTCCTTGCGTATAGAGCTCGGCCAGCGAATGCATCGCCTCGCCATCACCCTGCTCCGCGGCAAGCAGCAGCCACTTTTCCGCTCGCACGAAGTTCACGGGAACGCCGACACCCTTCACATACATGATCCCGAGCACGCGCTGCGCCTTTGCGTTGCCGCGCACCGCCATGATCTGGATGAGCCGCGTCAGCTGCATCGGCGAGAAGGAACCCGTCTGCGCATCGCCAAGCATGTCCTGGTACTTGGCAATGGCGCGCGCCACCTCCTGCGGGCCCGAGCCGCGCAGGAAGCCGATCGAACGCAGCATGTCGGAGCCCAGCGGCATCAGGCGGTCCGCCTTCGCCAGCGCGCGCTCGCGCTGCAGGTTGATGGGACACTCGTCACCATGCACAAGCCCCGAGGGCGTCTCGCCGCGATACCGGGTCTCCGCCGCATAGAACTCGAACGGCGCAAGCCATGTCTGCGCCTTGGCCTTCGCCTTGGCCTGCAGGTCATTGCCTGCAGCCTTTGGATCCGGTCCGCTGCCAACGGTGAGGCGCTTCAGTTCATCGATATACTGCTTCGCCACGGGATGCCCCGCACGCTCGGCGAGCAGGTAGAAAACCATCGCCTCGATCGTACTTGTCTGGAAGGCAGACTTCGACCCCTCCACGAAGTTCGAGAAGCGCGAACAGCTGTTCGGCATCAGCCAGCCGAACCAGTCACTGTTGCTGCAAAGCTTGTTGACCCAGAAGTCGAACGAAGTCCTGTACGACCCCGTCGCCGCCGGATAGCCGCTGCTCGATCCCGTCGAGGAGAAGCTGTCAACCCGGCGGCTGACGACACCGCCCGGCCGGCGGACATGAACCCAGGAGTCCGCGACCACGCCCTGGAGCGGCCCCGTCGAAGCCGAGTGCCGCTGGTTGATATAGGGATCCTGCAGCTGTCCCAGCAGGATGAAGCCGTCACCACCCCGGCAGGCCGCGATGTACATGATCCGGTTCCGCGCATCGATGCGCTCGTCCTGCAGGAGGTTGCGATAGATGGCCTCTGCCTCGTTCTCGGCATTCGCCAGCTTCGTAACCACGAAGTCCGCGGCCGCATCGAGATGGAAATGGTCGAAGATCGCCGAGTTGTGCGCGGCGATGAAGTACCAGACATAGGCCTCGACAGGATCGTAGTAGCCCTTGTCGTCCTCGCGTTTGGCCGAATAGATGTCACCCAGCTTCACCTGCGCGAAAAAATCATTCTCCTGCCACGCCGCGCGCCGGCACAGCTTGATCGCCTCGTCCTTGCGCCCGAGCTGATAGGCCCGTTCGCACTCGGCGACATCGGCCCGTGCAGGCAATGCAGCCATCGAGGCCGCAATCGTTATGGCAGCAAGGGCTGCGAGACGGAAAAACGTTCCGATCCGCATCCGGACGCGTGCGAACACGCAATCCACTGAGCTACGCGATGTGTGCATGGGTCCTCTCACGCGATGGCGGCGGTACAACTGGGAACAAGCCTGATATCCGGACGCAAGACATGCAGCGCTCTTCCGCATCTGCATTCATTGAGTGCCAGACAGCAAACATGAGTCAAGCGCTAGAGAGGCGAAAAGCGAGATAAAGTCTAGGCTTTACGCCTGTTTGCGTACACGGCGCATGAAGCAGACCAACTTCGGCGCGCGCACGCAGAACTGGCACCGGGCACGTCCACATCAGACCTCGGGTTGAGCCCGGAAATCAGGTTGTGCAATCAGGGGTCGCAGCCCATTCCACTTAACTAAGAAATCCCGATGCGTGTTGCACGGAATTCCCCTGTGCAGCGAATTTCAGCTCACCCCGGGATCATCAGGACGGCAGGGTACGGCATGCTTTTTTGGTGATGCGCGCCTCCGGCGAGTGGCAACGCGACGCGAGGCCCCGCCAGCACCGACGCGCGCCGCCACGCCAGCGGGACACGAATCAGTCCGGCGAAGAAAGCGCACACTGTGCGCATCAGGCCCAGTAACCGCGCGATTGCAGCACACGCTTGAGAAGCGCCGGCCTGTCCGTCATGATCCCGTGCACGCCCAGATCAAGCAGCCGGTTCATCTCGACCTCGTCGTCGATCGTCCAGACATGGACCTGCAGGCCGCGGCGCTCGGCTGCGCGGACAAGCCGTGGCGAGACGATGGTCACGCCGCGCGCGGCGACCGGCACCTGCGCACAGCCCTCGCGCCAGGCACCACCGCCAAGGCCAAAGGAAGCAGACTTGAGGCGCAGGATCCCGGCAGGCCCGAGCGACGTGCACACGCGCCCGTCAAAGGCATCCTGCACCTGGCGGATCCGGTTGTCGGAAAACGAGCCGATGCAGACACGATCCTCGGCGCCGACACGCTTGATCAATTCGACAAGGGGGGCAACCGCTGCATCATGCTTCGGATCGATGTTGATCCGCACATCCGGCCAGCGTGTCAGCAGCTCCTCCATCAGCGGGATGGGCTCTGTCCCGGCGATCCGCGCCCGCTGCACCGTCGAGAACGGCAGCGTCGCAAGCAGGCCGCTCGAATCTGTCACCCGGTCAAGCCGCGGATCATGGAAAGAGACCAGCACCCCGTCAGCCGTCGCATAGGCATCGGTCTCAAGGTAGCGATAGCCCAGCGAAACCGCATAGTCGAAGGCCTTCATCGTGTTCTCGGGCGCCTCGAGGGCGCCACCCCGATGGGCAAAGGCAAGCACGCCGCCATGTTCGAGATAGGGGTATTTCGCCGGGCGCATCGAGGGAGCCTTTCAGGACTTGTTCGCAGGGTCATGGCCCGCGCCGTCTGGATCATCGGGGACAGGCAATATACTCTCGCGACATTCATAATGGGGACCCGACATGAAAAGCCACTCCATCGACCGCCGCACCTTCCTGCAGCTCTCCGCGGCAACAGCGGCCCTCGGGCTTGGCGCCTGCGTTGACGACCTCGAGGGCGCAGCGCCAGGCAAGGCACCGGCAAGCCCCGAAGACCGACGCCTCCTCGAGTTCTTCTCCCGAAGCTTCACCCGCGAACTGGAAGACTCGCCTGAATTCATGACGGCGCTGGGCATGAAGAAGCGCTATGGCGAGTGGAGCGACTACTCGGAAGGTTTCGTTGACAAGTCCTACAAGGCAACCCTCGAGGACACGACCTTCATGCGCGAGCAGATCAGCCGCGCCCGGCTGAGCCCGCAGATGAGGGTATCCTACGACGTCTTCCTTTTCAGGAACGAACAGCGTCTGGCCAATTACCCCTTCCGGTACCACAACTACGACACATCCCATTTCGGCGGCCCGCACCAGTCCATCCCGAACCTCCTGATCAACCAGCACCGGATTGATGACGCCGCCGACGCCGAGGCCTTCATCGCCCGCCTCAACGCAACGCCCCTCATGATGCAGCAGGTCAGCGATTTCATGCGCGCATCTGCCGCCAAGGGCATCACCCTGCCACGCTTCTCCTACGCCCTGATGATCGCCGACGCCGGCAAGGTCCTGAAGGGCAAGCCTTTCGATGGCCCGGGCGAAAACGAGATCCTCGCTGCGTTCAGCAAGAAGCTCGAGAAGGCCAGGATACCCGAGGCCCAGCGCACGAAGCTGTTGGCAGACGCAGTCAAGGCCATGCAGACAAACATGAAGCAGGCCTACGACCTGTTCCTGAAGACCGCAACCGGGATTGGGCGCACCGCCACGACGGATCACGGTGTTGGCAGCCTGCCCGACGGCAAGGCCTTCTACGACGAGCGCACGGCCGCACACACCACGCTCAAGATGCCGGCAGCCGACATCCACGCACTCGGCCTGTCCGAGGTCTCGCGCCTGTCAGCCGACATGGAAGTGGTGAAGAAGCGCCTCGGCTTCCGCGGCAACCTCAGGCAATTCTACCACGACCTGCGGACAAACCCGAAATACCTCTATCCTTCGACCAGCGAAGGCCGGGCCGCTTATCTCGAGCGAGCCCTGCATCTCCAGAAGAAGGCCGAGGCAGCCCTGCCGGCGGTGTTCGGCACCCTGCCCAAGGCGCCCGTCGAAGTCAGGCGCATGGAGCCGTTCCTCGAAGGCGGCCAGACAATCGCCTTCTACAATCCCGCCTCGCCCGACGGCTCGCGGCCGGGTTACGTGTTCTACAATCTGGCCTCGATGGCCACGCTGCCGAAATGGCAGATGGCAGCTCTCGCCTTCCACGAGGGCCTTCCCGGCCACCATTTGCAGATCTCGATTGCCCAGGAGACGGGAAACATCCCCGAGTTCCGCAAGTACACCGGTTTCACGGCCTACGTCGAAGGCTGGGCGCTCTACACCGAGTATCTCGCAGGCGAGATGGGACTCTACGAAAACGACCTCGACGAGGTGGGACGCCTGACGATGGAGCTCTGGCGCGCCTGCCGCCTCGTCGTGGACACGGGCATCCATGCCTATGGCTGGAGCCGCGAGAAGAGCGTGCGGTACTTCCTCGCGAACACGGCACTGACAAGGGACAACGTCATCCGTGAGATCGACCGCTATTTCGTCTATCCGGGCCAGGCCTGCGCCTACCAGATCGGCAGGAACCGGATGCTTGAGTTGCGCGAAAACACTCGCAAGCAGCTTGGACCGAAGTTCGACCTGCGCAAGTTCCACGACGTGATCCTGGAGAACGGCGCAGTCCCTCTGCCTGTGCTTGAGACGATCGTCTCAGAATGGGCGCGCGCGACCTCGTCGGCCGCGTAACGCCGCCGGAAGCGCCCGGGAACGCAGGCAAACCCTTGGTAAATGACCCCGGGGCGCCGAAGGCAACACGATTTTGACCTCTGGTATGCTAGACCATCAGCGTGTAACAAACCGCCGCCCCATGAACCTGAAACGACGTGACCTCCTTCTGGCTGCAGGGCTGACACTGGTGTTCGGCACCAGTGCCTCGGCGCGCATCCTCGTGGAAGGCAACATGGACGCCCTGCGGGCTCCGTCGACACCGCGTCGCCTTTCCCTGCGCCATGCGCACACGGGAGAAACCTTCAACGGTCCCTTCAGGGATCATGTCGGCCCCCTCCCCGACGCAATGATCGACCTGTCATACTTCCTGCGCGACCACCGGGAGGATGTACGCGGCCCGATGTTCGTCGAAACGCTGGACTTCCTCGCCGACGTGATCAGCGAAAGCGGTGTGGCCAGCGCGACGGTGTTATCGGCCTACCGCACGCCGCAAACCAACGCGAAACTGGCAACGAAGTATTTCGGTGTAGCGGAAAAGAGCCAGCACCTTGCAGGCCGCGCCATCGACATCACGCTGGACCGGCGGCTCGAGAAGACCGCGGGCCTCGCAAGGACGATGTCACGCGGCGGCGTTGGCTGGTACCCGCAATCGCACTTCATACACCTGGACTCCGGTCCCGTGCGTCATTGGACCGTCGAAAGCAGCCTCGTGGCGCGCGCAGGCAGGAAGGGCAAGCCGGACGATAACATCGTCGCAGGATTCCTCGAACGAAAGCCAAAGCGCCCCCTGAGCGTCACCGAACGCATGAAGCTCCACAAGGCCCTCGCAAGGAAGCAGGCGCGGCCGGGCTAGGCGACCTCACCCGGTCCTGCGCTCAGAACCGCCCGCCCGTCTTGAAGCCACCGCCCTTGAATCCGCCGCCGGACCTGAAGCCGCCACCGCCGAAACCCTTTGGCATGCGGGGCATCGATGATGAGGGAAAACGGAACTTTGGATGATGGCGCTTGCTGCCCCACGGACCGCCATTGCGTCCGGATGGGTCATCATCGTCATCGTCGTCATCGTCGCGATCATTGTCGCCATAATCCCAGTCATAGTCCCACTCACGACGCTTGCGATGCCCCTTCTCCAGCGCCTCCCACAGGTCCCGGCTCTGCAGCACACCACCCAGGATACCGCCGATCAGGCCTCCCAGCACGTCGCCACCGTCAAGCTCGAACTGGCTGTTGTGCCGGTCATAGCGGCGTGACCGCATCCGGTCGCGCACGCTCTCCAGTTCACCCCGCCGCCGCGCCGTCTCGCGTGCCTCCTCGCGGATCTTGGCGACGTCAGCCTCGGCCCGCGCAATCGCGGTCTGGGTCAGCTCGATCTTCTGCACCAGCCTGTCGTCCTCGGGCGTCGAGGTCTGGCGCGCCTCCTGGTACATGGTCTGCAGGCTCTCCTGCGCCAGTGCCTGTGTCAAAACGTTGAGCGCCTCTCCATGCGCCCGCTGGTCACCCTCCGACTGCAGGCGCGACCGCTCCTCGTCAAGCGATGCCATCGCCTTTTGCGCAACCGCCAGCCGCTCACTGGCCACCTTCAGTGCCTCAAGCCTGTCCTCAAGGACGGTCTCAAGCGCCTCGATGCCGGCCCGTGACAGCGCCGCACGCTCGATCTTCTCGAGGACTTCATCCTCCGCACGGGCCTTCGCCAGTGAGGCTGCCGCATGCTCTCGCAATCGCTCGGGGATCTCGTTCAGCAGCGTGTAGTTGGGTCGGGCCATGTCATATCCCACAAGCCCTGCAACCCGCCGGTCGAAATAGCGCACGATGTTCGAAGCCACATAAGCCGACGTGCCGAACTTCCGGTTCCACAGATACATGAACAGCGGATCGGCCTCGTAGGGCTTGCGCTTCTCGTCCCGGTCGGACTCGCTGACCTTCGCCTTTTCCTCGGCAGCACTGGCAACCTCGATCGCCTGGTCGACGCCGGCCTTCTGGGCCCGCCATGCTGGATCCGAAGCCATCTCGGCTTCAACGCGCGCCTGCAGCGCAGCGATCGGCTCGCGCGCCTCATCCACCGACGCCGTCCGCTGCCGGTGCTCCTCCTGCGCCGCGACGAGCGCACTCTGCGCGCCACCACTGCGTACCAGCATCTGGTCAAGCTTTGCCTTGTGCGCGCGCATGAGATCGAGGGCGCGCCTCTCGGCAGCGTCAAGCCCGCCCACGACCTGGTTACGCAGAAGTGAGTCAAGCCGCACCAGCGCCAGCGCCTTGAAGCTCTCGGCAAGGTCATGCCGCAACCGCTCGGCTTCGCCGGCCGCGGAACGGAGAACCTCCGTCAGGCGTGTCTCATTCGTGCGCACGCCGGAAATGGCATTCTCGAGGGAACTCAGCGCGTCGCGCCCGTTGATCCGCATCACTCATCCCACGACGTGATGGCGCCGCCTTCTTTGGGGAAACCGTATCGGGGCTCGAGTTCGCCCCGCAGCTTCTGCCCGATGGGGTTCTGCTCGATGATGCCGTTGTCCTGCTTGTCCCGCCGAATTGTATCAAAGAACGCCTCAGGCACCCGAACGCCCCAGCGTGTGACGGTTTCAGCCTTGCCGGTCTCCTCGTTGACGACAGTGACCGGGATACGCTGGCCATCGGGCTGAACCGCCTCGACGATCAGGTAATAGTTCCGCGAATCTGGATTGAGCGTCGACACGCGCCACACACCCGACGTTTCATTCGGGCCACTGATGACATTGAGCGCATAGGTCAAGGCAAGGCTGGCGCGCAGCGCCTCGATCGAAGCGATGATGGCGCGGGCACCGGCAGCATCACTGCGTGCCAGCGCAGCAGCCCCGTCGCGCTCCAACCCGTCGATCCGCGCGATCACCGCGGCATCGCGTGTCTCGATGCGGGCAGACGCTGCCGCCTCGCGCAATGAACGCGGCAAATCCTGCGTCAGGGCAATCTGCGTCTCTGCAAGGGCCTGCTGGCGAGGCAGCTGGTAGCCGAAATAGCCGACTGCCCAAAGCGCGGCACAGACAAGGACGATCGCACCCACCCAGCGCCCGATGATCCGGCGCCTGACCCAGGCCATGGCAAGGCTGCGACCGAGGCCCGGCGCAGGCGGCGTATAGACAAAACGGCTTTCCTTGAGCGCCCTGATGCCCTGCTCGATCGCGGCATCGGACACCTCAAGCCCCTGCCCGCGATAGATCTCTCGCAGTCGCGCCTTCAGCGCGGCGTCGCGATCACCCTGTGCCAGCTCTCGCGCGACGACAAGCTCGCGATGGCGGATCGTGTCGACCACGTCCATCGCAAGCATCAGTTCATCGAGCGTCTGGGGCTTCGTAGCCCCCATCGCCTCAGGCATCAGAGGTGAAAGGCCTTGCCCTGCGCCACGAGGTCAGCCAAGCGCCGCTTGCCATCCTCGACCGCATCCCGGATTTCAGTGGAGTTCTGCGTCGAAAGCTTGCGCATCTCCTCGATGATGATGCGGGACTTCTCCTGGAAGTTCACAACCGAATCGACAAGCTTCTTCACGGCATCGGCACGGATCGTCGGCCCATAGCCGGCGCGGATCGCAGCCTCCTGCACCTTGTCGCCAATCTCGGCCAGCACCTCGATCGACTTCGACATGCCCTCCTTCATGGCATTCACGGTCTCGGTGGACTCATGCAGTCCGAACATGCCCGTGAACGACGCCTTCAGCGCCGTCAGCACCGTATCATTGGTCGAGAAGAAACTGACCGACTGCGCATAGATGCGCTCCTTGGCACTGGTCGTCTGCATCAGCCGCGCCATGATGACTTCGGACGTGTTGTAGCCGACAGTCAGGTTGTCCGAGAGATCCTTCGCGATCTGGTAGCGCTTGTCCTCATCCTGCGTCTGGCGCAGCACCTCATCGCGGATCAGCTCAAGCTTCGCGCGCTCCGCAGGCTCGGTTCCGGCATAGTTGCCGACAGCCGCCGACGCCTCGTTCAGCCTCTTCTTGGCCTCTTCAAGCTTCCACTCGGCTTTCTTCAGAACCTCAAGCGCCAGCACCTCAGCCTGCTTCAGTGCGCCCCGGAAGTCCCGATAGGCCTGCAGGATCGCATGCTCGCGCTCGATCTGGTTCTTGGTTTCCTTCGTCACCGACAGGTAGATGGCACGGATCTTGTCGAAGCGGTCGGCGATATCGCCGCGCGTGAGCTTCATCCACGAATTGGTCGCCCGCTCCCAGACGCTGACCTTGCCGTCCGAAATCTGGTCGACCATGGCCTTGGCATCATCACGGATGGAATTGAAGCCTTCCGTGATTTGCCGGTAGCGGTCACCGACAGACATGGCCGAAACGTTCTCGCGCACGACCTCGTTGAAGCTGGACGCCTGGTTCAGCGTCCGCGCGATGACGGTGATCTTGTCATTGTCCAGGTCCGAAATCTGCTGCAGCAGCGCGTTGATGGGAGCATCCTCACCCTTCGCCGGCACGATGCCGAGGTCCCTCAGCGTGGTAAGCGCCCGGTCCAGGTACTGCATGGGCGTTTTGATGACGACGTCGGACATTTGGTCGAATCTCCCCTCAAGAACGTGGGGCGAGATGTGGGTGATCCGAACGCCGACTGCAAGGGCAAAGGCCAAAAAATCCCGGTATTCCGGGCCGGCTACCCCTTGCAACTGACCGTTTCGGCGTGCCGGTTGGCGGCAATCACCTGCGGAGGCGTCGCCACCCGGACAAACCGGGTCCCGTAGGCCGGCATGCCGCAGATCACGGTCGCGAAGTAGCCCTCGACCTCGATGGTCAGAGGCCCCGTGAGCGAACGAACCTTGCCAGCCTTCACCTTCTGCACCATCCCGGGCGCGATCACTGCCTTGAAAAAGTCATCCCGGTTCGAGATGTAGACACCGTCAATCACCCCGTCTTCCTTCCAGCGTGGCAGCAAGGCCGCCGACGCGGCGTCAGGAATGAAATAGAGGTCGGGCTCCTGGCTGCCGTGCATCTCCTCGGCGGCCGGCGCATTGCGCCCGAACACGTAAGTGCCCGAGATCACCGCCCGCCCCTTGAAGGCGAGCCCCTCGACAGACGCCTTCTCCACCTTGAACGGACTTTGTTTCGGCAACGCGTAGACAATGCCGTCGGCCTTGTTGCTGATCAGGCGCCTGTCGACCCCGCGGGCGTCCGCCACCGAAACGGCGACCAGGGCAGCGAGCAGGCACACAGGCACGAGGCGGCGCAGGCGCATGGCGGATGTCTCCGTGAGCAGGCGCGAACCTGCCACCCCATCACGGCAAAAATGGGGCCACGCTGTGATGAGGCCCACATCGCGTCGGAATTCAGATATGGATCGCGTGCCCCAGCGCCTTCAGCGCACTCTCGTGGAACGCCTCGCTCAGCGTCGGGTGGACGTGGATCGTGCCGGCAATGTCTTCAAGCAGGGCCCCCATCTCCAGCGCCAGCACAAACTGGGCCGAAAGCTCTGAGACGTGCTGGCCGACAGCCTGGATCCCGAGGACCCGGTGATCGCTCTTGCGCGCGACCACCCGCACGAACCCACCACTGTCAGCACCATCCATCGAGAGCGCACGTCCATTGGCCGAGAACGGGAACTGCCCGACCACCACGTCAAGCCCCTGCCGCGCCGCATCGGCCGGCGAGAGTCCGGCACTGACGATCTCGGGCTCTGTAAAGCAGACCGCCGCGATTGCAACGGGATTGAAGCGCCGTTTGTGGCCAGCGATGATCTCGGCAACCATCTCGCCCTGCGCCGACGCCTTGTGCGCAAGCATGGGCTCGCCAACCAGGTCGCCAATGGCCCAGACATCGCGCATCGACGTGCGGCACTGGTCATCCACCTTGATGAAGCGGCCATCCATGTCGACAGCCATGGTCTCAAGCCCCCAACCCTGCGTGTGTGGCTTGCGCCCGACGGTGACGAGGATCTTGTCGGCAGGGATGGCCAGCGACTTGCCCTCGGCCGTTTCGATGGCAAGGGACGTTCCACCCTTTCCGGTCTCGGCTCCTTTGGCCTTTGCGCCAAGGTGCAGCGTAACGCCATTGCGATCCAGCCAGCGCTTGACCGGTGCAACCAGCTCGCCGTCATAGAGTGGCAGGACCTGGGTCTCGGCTTCGACGATGGTCACCTTCGAACCCAGCTTCGCAAACGCGATGCCAAGCTCGAGCCCGATATACCCAGCCCCGACAACTGCAAGGCGCGCCGGCAGGGCATCAAGCGACAGCGCCTCGGTTGACGAAATGACATCGCCGCCAAATTTGAGGAATGGCAATTCCGATGGAACCGATCCATTGGCCAGGATCACATGCTCTGCCCGTATCGTGGTCTCGCCAACCCGGCAGGTCTTCGCATCCGAGAACACCGCAAAGCCGTTGATCACACGCACCTTCGCGCGCTTGAGAAGGCCCCCAACCCCGGTATTGAGCTTCGAGACAACCCCTTCCTTCCACTTCACCGTCTCGCTGAAATCCAGCGACGGCGGCGAGGCAAGCCTTATCCCGTGAACCGGCTTCTCGGCCGCGTGCTGCATGGTTTCAAACGCGCTGGCAGCGTGGATGATGGCCTTGGAGGGAATGCACCCGCGGATCAGGCAGGTGCCGCCCAGCCGGTCAGCCTCGACCAGCGTCGTATCGAGGCCAAGCTGCCCCGCCCTGATCGCTGCCACATAGCCACCCGGCCCGCCGCCAATCACCAGCACCTTCGTCTGGATGGTCTCAGCCACGGGCAGCACCCTCATCCATGAACATCAGCGCGGGATGCTCAAGCAGCGACTTCACGCGCTGGATGAACTGAGCAGCATCGAACCCGTCGACGACCCGATGGTCAAAGGACGACGACAGGTTCATCATCTTGCGCACCACGATCGCACCCTCGCGCACCACCGGCCGTTCGATGATCGCATTGGGCCCGATGATCGCAACCTCCGGGTAATTGATGACCGGTGTGGTGACAACGCCGCCAATGGGACCAAGGCTGGTGATCGTGATCGTCGAGCCGGAAAGCTCGTCGCGCGACGCCTTGTTCTCGCGTGCCGCCGCTGATACCCGCGCAACCTCGTTCGCCGCCTGCCACAGGTCCAGCGCCTCTGCATGCTTGACCACTGGCACCATGAGCCCGTTCGCCGTCTGCGTCGCGATGCCAACATGGACGGGCCGGAACCTGTTCACGACGCCCGCATCGTCGTCATAACGCGCATTGATCTGCGGGAACTCCGGCAGCACCCGCACCAGCGCGCGCATGAGGAACGGAAGCAGCGTCAGCTTCGGCTGGTCCTTGCGGCGCGTGGCATTCATGTGCGCACGCAGCGCCTCGATCTCGGTCATGTCGACTTCTTCGACATAGGCAAAGTGCGGGATACGCCGCTTGGTATCCTGCATCTTCTCGGCAATCTTGCGCCGCAGGCCGATGACCTTGATCTCGTCGAAACCCTCGCGCCGCACGAGCCCGCCACCGGAAGTCCGCTGCGGGCCGCCCCGCGCGAGGAACCCGTCGAGATCGGCATGCGTGATGCGCCCGCCCGGTCCCGACCCATCGACGAACTGCAGCTTGATCCCGAGCTCCAGCGCCCGCTGCCGCACCGCCGGAGACGCCAACGGCTTGTCACCGGGAACCCGCGCAACAGGCTCGACAGCCGCCGGAACTTCGTCCACCGGCTTGACCGGACGCTGCGCAGGCGCTGGCTTGACCACCTCAACCTTCGCTGCAGGCGCCGCGGCCGCAGGTGCAGCCTTTGCCGCTGCAGCAGAAGCCTTGACTTGCGCCTCGTTGCCAGCCCCCTCGACCTCGAACTCGACGATCGCCGCGCCCACAATGGCCATCGCGCCGGGCTCGCCGTGCAACGAGAGCACGCGGCCTTTGACGGGAGACGTCATCTCGACCGTCGCCTTGTCGGTCATGACATCGACAAGATGCTGGTCTTCCTCGACCAGGTCACCAACCTTCACATGCCAGGCCACGATCTCGGCTTCCGCCGTTCCTTCGCCGACATCAGGCAGCTTGAAAACATACGTGCCCATGGCCCTCAGTCCTCCAGTGCGCGGCGCAAGGCATCGCCGATGCGCTTCGGTCCAGGAAAATACTGCCATTCGAAGGCATGCGGATAGGGTGTATCCCATCCAGCAACGCGCTCAATGGGGGCTTCCAGGTGGTGAAAGCAGTTCTCCTGCACCAGCGCCGACAGCTCTGCCCCGAAACCGCTGGTCCGCGTTGCCTCATGAGCGATCACGCACCGCCCCGTCTTCTCCACCGATTCGATGATGGTCTCGATGTCGACGGGCCAGATGGTCCTGAGGTCGATCACCTCGGCATCGATGCCCTGCTCTTCGGCAGCCGCAATCGACACGTGAACCATCGTGCCATAAGCCAGCACCGTCACCGCCTCGCCGGCACGCGCGATACGCGCCTTGCCCAGGGGCACCGTGTAATAGCCCTCGGGCACATCGCTCGCAGGGTGCTTGTTCCACGCCTGCACGGGTCGGTCATGGTGGCCATCGAAGGGGCCATTGTAGATGCGCTTCGGCTCGAAGAACATGACAGGGTCATCATCCTCGATGGCCGCGATCAGCAGGCCCTTCGCATCATAGGGGTTCGACGGAATGACGGTCTTGAGGCCGCAGACATGCGTGAACAGCGCCTCCGGGCTCTGGCTGTGCGTCTGTCCCCCGAAGATGCCACCGCCATAGGGCGAGCGCAGCGTGATCGGCGAGGTGAAGTCAGCCGCCGACCGGTACCGCAGCCGCGCCGCCTCCGACACGATCTGGTCATAGGCCGGATAGATGTAGTCGGCGAACTGGATCTCCACGACCGGCCTGAGGCCATAAGCCCCCATCCCGATCGCCGTCGCAACGATGCCGCTCTCCCCGATCGGCGTGTCGAAGCAGCGTTGCACGCCATGCTTCTTCTGCAGGCCATCGGTGGCCCTGAAGACGCCGCCGAAATAGCCGACATCCTCGCCGAAGATCAGCACATTGGGATCTCGTGTCAGCATGACATCCATGGCGGAATTCAGGGCCTGGATCATGTTCATGGTCGGCATGGCGCGTCAGACCCCCATTTCCTGGCGCTGCTTGCGCAGGTGCCAAGGCATGTCCTTGTAGACATCCTCGAACATCGTCTTCACGCTCGGAATCTTGCCACTGCCCAGGACGCCATTCGCCTCGGCCTCCTTCTGCATCTTGCGGACATGCTCCTCGCACTCCTTCTCGAGCGCGGCATGGTCAGCCTCCGACCACTTGCCCAGCGCGATGAGATGGTTCTTCAACCGCAGGATCGGATCACCCAGCGGCCACGCCTTGGCCTCGCCTGCAGGCCGGTAGCGGGTCGGATCGTCGCTCGTCGAATGGCCTTCCACGCGATAGGTGAAGTGCTCGATCAGCGTGGGCCCGAGGTTGGATCGGGCGCGGTCCGCCGCCCACTTCGTGACGGCATAGACGGCAAGGAAGTCGTTTCCATCAACCCTCAGCCCCGGCATTCCATAGCCGATGCCCCGCGCAGCAAAGGTCGAGTCCTCGCCACCCGCAATCCCCTGGTAGGACGAGATGGCCCACTGGTTGTTGACGACATTCAGCACGACGGGCGCCTGATAGACCGTTGCAAAGGTCAGGCCATGGTGGAAGTCGCCTTCGGCCGTCGAACCCTCTCCGATCCAAGTCGCCGCGATCCGGTCATCCCCCTTGTAGGCCGAGGCCATCGCCCAGCCCACAGCCTGGCTGAATTGTGTCCCCAGGTTACCCGAAATCGAGAAGAAGCCGAACTGCTTCGACGAATACATGATGGGCAGTTGCCGCCCCTTGATCGGATCTTTCTCGTTCGAATAGATCTGGTTCATCATGTCGACCAGTGGATAGCCGCGGGAAATGAGCAGGCCCTGCTGGCGGTACGACGGAAAGCACATGTCATCAGGATCAAGCGCGGCAGCCTGCGCAACCGCGACCCCCTCCTCGCCCGTGCACTTCATGTAGAACGATGTCTTGCCCTGGCGCTGCGCCTTGTACATGCGATCGTCGAAGGCACGCGTCATGACCATGTGCCTCAGGCCACGCTTCATCGTCTCGACATCGAGTTTCGGATCCCAGGGACCGACCGCCTTGTGGTCATTGTCGAGCACCCGGATCAGCGTGTAAGCGAGGTCCGAGACATCCTTCGCCGTCGCGTTGATGTCAGGTCGGCGGACCTCGCCAGCCTTCGGTACCGTGATATTGGAGAAGTCGGGCTGGTCACCCGGTCGATGCTTGGGTTCAGGAATGCGAAGCGAAAGGGATACGCGGTTCTTGCGATCCGGCGCCGTCTTGCTCATGGGAACTCCCGGCTGTGGCAGGCGTCAATTTGGCGCGAGGGGAATAGGCGCGCCAACCATGAGCGTCAACGCCAATTCTCTGGCAACGGTCAACGCTGCGTAGCCACTTAGAAGATTGCGGCCCATGCGCGCAGTTCCGCATGTTTCGTACAAACGGCCCACCGCTGCGGCAACATTCCGCCGCCCATTGTGCAGCGCACAAAGGCCTTACCGGTGTCGGGATCAGCCGCCCAGCATTCGGGCGATCTCCCGATCCTGCACCCGGGCCACGCGCAAATCTTCCGCACCCCGCGTAATGATCGGATGCGTCACGTCGACAATGGCAGTCTTCCAGCTCGGCCGTGACTGCAGGCGCTGGTAATAGGCAGCCAGCCGCCCAAGGTCACCCTTCTCCAGGAACGAGCCAAGGAACCCGGTCTCCTCGAGCCGCAGGAGCACGCAGCCCAGCGTGATGTCCGCAAGCGAGAACTGTGCACCCAGGATCCACGGACCACATGTCTGGCCAAGCGCATCGTCAATCTGGCCCAGATGGGTTCGCATATAGCGCCGTCCGTTTCGCACCATCTCCTGTATCGGTTTGACGGAGAGTGTCCGCCTCAGCCCCAGCACCCGCGCGAGCGAGAAGAACATCGGGCGCGCCTTGTCGGGAGGGAACAGGATGCCAAACAGGATGCGCTGCAGCGG
>DAISVV010000017.1:0-25839 GCA_036840015.1 Micropepsaceae bacterium | reverse complement strand
CACCCCTCGCCTGGCCGCCGACGGCTTGTACCCGATGCCTGATGTGGCCTGGGCATGCGAAGCAGCGATCGCCGGGCGCCTCAGCCTGCCGGCCCACATGACGGTCTCCGAAACCCTGTTCGAGCTCCTCTCGGTGCGCGCCATGTTCCTCGACGCCGACGGAAAGGAGACGACGATCGACGCCGACCCGCTCGTGCTCCCGGTCCTTGACGCAGGCGAATGGCAGGACCTGCCCGCGGACGCCACGGTGGCACGACGCTTCGACGAGATCGAAGCAGCAAGACTGCAGGAAGAAGCCCGCCGGGCTGCACGCCAGGGGGACTGGACCGAAGCCGAACGCCTGATCGACCTCATGCGTCCGCTGGCCGCCAGGAACCCGTGGCTCTCGGCCATCCTGAACGAGAGCCGCGACTTCATTCTTCAGCGAGAGGTCGAGCGCTTCAGCAAGAACGCAAGGTTCACCGCAGATGCGCTCTCCAGCCGCATCTCCGGGATCGACGAGGACGCCGACATCTCAAACGAGGACCAGAAGCGCTCCTACATCGCCCGCAAGATGAAACAGGGAAAGAGCCGCAATCACAATTAACGGCCAACACCACGAGACTGACCTTCAGGGGGTGAGTTCTTGCGAACCCCCTGAAGGTCAGGCGGCTCGCAAACGAAGGAAAGGAAACCTGCAATGACCAGTACCTACCGGCCCACGTACCGCTCCACTCTCCGCTCCACCCGCGTCCCCGCCCGCGTCCTCGTCGAGGGACTGCGCCCCGGCACCCTCGTCCAGCACGGCAACCTGGCCATGCTGCCGCTGCTGGGCCCGGATCGTCCGGGTCCGGACTATCTCCGGCTCTCGGAAGCCCTCGAACAGGACCTTGCAACCGTGACCGAGGTTTCGGAGGCAGGCCAGGTTCCAAACCTCGCGGTCAGGAACGACGCCGACCGCCCGATCCTCGCGCTCGACGGCGAAGAACTGAAAGGCGCCAAGCAGAACCGCATCCTGAACCTCTCGCTGCTGTTACCACCCCACTCGACGACCGTGGTGCCCGTCAGCTGTGTCGAACAGGGGCGCTGGGACTACGAGACAAGGAACTTCGGGGCGAGCGGCGAAATGCTCTTTGCAAGGGCGAAGGCCGACAAGCTGAAGGCGGTATCCGAAAGCATGCGCAGCCAAGGCTCCCGGACCTCCAACCAGGGCGAGGTCTGGGACCATGTGGCCAGGAAACTCGAGCGCCTCGGCGCCACATCATCGACAAGCGCCATGCAGAAGGCCTTCTCCAGCCGCAGCAGGAGCCTCAGGGACCACGAGCAGGCACTCAAGCCCGTTGCCGGCCAGCGTGGTGCAGCCTTCTTCATTGACGCAGAGCTCGCCGGCATCGAGACGCTCGACCGCGCAGCAAGCTGGACCGCCCTCGCAGGTACCATCAGCCGCAGCTATGCCCTCGACGCCGTCGAGACCGAAAGCCGCGACACGCCGCCGCCCCGCGAGGCGGACGTGATAGCGCTTCTTGAGGCACTCGCCGCAGCCGAGGCCGACGTCTACCCGTCGGTGGGCCTTGGCGAAGACTGGCGCGTCGAAAACGAATGCGTGGTCGCCGCAGGGCTCATGATCGATGCGGTCCCGCTGCACGTGGCAGCTTTCAGGCCCCACCACAGGGACCGCCAGCACTTCACAGACCCGGATCGCATGATCTTCAGAAACCGGATTGAGTAAGCCGAAGGGCCGGCCGCTTGTTGCGGCCGGCCAGCCCATGCCCGCGACGAAACCAGACGTTCGACAGACAAGGGAGACACGAAGGATGAGTGAGTTCGAAGACCTGAAGTTGGGGATCAGCCCCAAGGTTCGTGGCCGCGACCGCCAGGGAACGCGCGTCACCTACCAGT
Source organism: Micropepsaceae bacterium (assembly GCA_036840015.1). GTDB lineage: Bacteria > Pseudomonadota > Alphaproteobacteria > Micropepsales > Micropepsaceae > SZUA-430. The sequence goes on along the minus strand of DAISVV010000017.1, from coordinate 23,961 downwards.
TGCGCAACGACAGCGACATCGACCAGCCTGTAATCCCGGAGGAAATTGTCCTCAAGCGGTTCCGCATGAAAGCAAGCGGCATGAGCCTCTGCAGGGGAACGCGGCTGTTCCCCAGCCTCTGGCGCGCAGTTGACATGCTTCTGACCCAGCACCAGGACTTCTACGCCTATGCGTTCGACACCAAGACGGGACCACGCCGCATGCGCAAGATGCTGAACGGGATCAAGGTCCCGCTGGCGGAGGAAGACCTGACCCTTCCGGAAGCCGAAATGACAGGCCGGCTCCTCTACACGCTGGGGCCCGACAGGGTCCATGCTCTCGTGACGCGACACCGCGAACCGGGTCGCGCCGCCACTCCCGGTATCCCCGACCTCTGCCTGTTCGTGTTCAACAGGTTGGCGGGGGTGCAGCGCCGCATGCTGTTTGTGGAGGGCAAACGACCGGGCGAACGGCTCGCACCCCACCAGGCCGAGGAACTGCGCTTCATGCGATCGCTTGGTCTCACGGCCGGCGGCTTCCGCCTGCGCGAGGTAGGTACAGGCAAACGAGAAGCCCGCGCGGCCTGAACGTCACATCCGGTCGGACCATCGGTTCCGGCCGGATTTGCTTCCTCGCCATGGGTGTGCCAAGAAACAGGGAGCATCAGGAATTGGGCTGACGCCCACGCCAACCTGCCCGCCCGGGCAAGGTGGATCCCGCAAGGGGATGCGGCCGCATCGGCAACGAAACGGGTCGCCATTTGTCAGCCTTCCCTGTGACTGCAGAGGGGGGTTTTTCATGTCTGAACCTGTTCCGTCCGGCAATCTCGACACCCCCGAAGGCCTCGGCCTCGCGGGCATCTCGGCCATCAGGCCCGGCTTGCTCTACCCCCACCAGGCCGACGGGGTGGCCTTTCTTGTCTCGAAGAAGCGGGCCATCCTCGACGAGTCCCACTTCATCAAGAACGCCTCGCAGCGCACCTCGCACTGCCTCAAGCTCATGGGCGTGGCAGACGAGGCACGCCAGCCGCTGATCGGCCCATCCCATGTCTTCCTGCTGACCGGCACGCCGATGACAAACCGGCCCCGCGACCTCTTCAACCTCCTGCGATGCGTCGGCCATCCGGCGGCACGCTCGTTCCTGAGCTTTGCCAAACGCTACTGCGACGCCTACCGCAACGACTATGGGTGGGTCACGACGGGGGCCTCGAACATCGAGGAACTCAACCTCCTCATGAAGGAAGTGATGCTCCGGCGTACCAAGGACGAGGTGCTGGATCTGCCCCCGAAGATCCGCAGCTGGGTGCCTGTCGACATCCGCAGCGCCCCCGCCGCACTGAACGCCATCGAAGGCTTCCTGAACTGGTACCAGGCCACTGACCCGAACAAGCCCAACGACACCCAGTTCCTCGCGCGCCTCACCAAGGTGCGCGTCGCGCTGCACAAGGCCAAGCACAAGGCCGTCGCCGAACGCATCCGCGACGTGCTGGCGACCGGCCAGAAGATCGTCATCTTTGCAAACTTCAACGACGGCATCGAGCGCCACATGAAGGAACTGGGCCAGTCCGCCGTGAAGATCACCGGCGAGATGAATGCGCGGCAGCGCCAGGAGGCCGTCGACAGGTTCCAGACCAATCCGGACACGCGCGTCGCCGTATGCAACATCATCGCGGCCGGCGTCGGCATCACCCTGACGGCCGGCACGCATGTGATCTTCCAGGATCTGGACTGGGTGCCCGCCAACCACGCACAGGCCGAGGACCGCTGCTACCGTCTCGGGCAGGGCCAGCAGGTCACCGTGGAATACTTCCACGCTGCCGGCTCGCTCGATGGCTACATCGCAAAGCTGTTGTCGGCCAAGATCGCCCTCATCGCCGCCGTCGAGGCCCACGAGGCGCCAGACACCTCGATCCTCAGTGACCTCGAGGTAAACCTCCGGGCACTTGCCCCGGCGCTTATTGAGGAAGTACGCCTCGCGCGCGCGGAAGCCGAAGACCCGGACACGGCCGTGCGCCGCCACACCGCTGCGCAACCTCCCGATCGCACCACAAAGCCGCGCACGGATACCCCGATCGAGCAGACAGGACAATGGACCTTCACCAGCGACCGGGAGAGGGGCAAGGTCTACAGCGTCACCTATGGGCGCGCCGGCCACCTCGAATGCACCTGCAAGGGCTTCGAGTTCCGCGGCGACTGCAAGCATGTGCGCGAGGTCAGGGAGAAAACTGCCAGATGACCCCTTACGTCACCCGGCCGTAGGCATCCTCGAAGCGGACAATGTCGTCCTCGCCCAGGTAGGCGCCCGACTGCACCTCGATGATGCGCAATGGCGTGTCACCGGGGTTCTCGAGCCTGTGGCGCGTGAGCGGCGGGATATAGGTGGATTCATTCTCGCGCAGCAGGAACACGTCCTCGCCCTTGGTCACGCGCGCAACGCCCTGCACCACGACCCAGTGCTCGGCGCGCTTGTGATGCAGCTGCAGGCTGATGCTGGCGCCCGGGTGCAGCATGATCTGCTTGACCTGATAGCCGGCCCCTTCATCGATCCGCTCATACTGTCCCCAAGGACGCTGCGTCACCGCATGCTCGCGCAACTCGCGCCGGTCCTGCGCCTTCATCTGCTCGACGATGTGCTTGACGTCCTGCGTCCGGTCCTTGTGCGCCACCAGGACGGCATCGCCGGTCGCCACCACGACGAGATCCCTGACACCGACGACGGCGGTCAGGAACCGATCGCTGCGCACGAGCACGTTTTGCGCATCGGCGGTCAGGACATCACCCTGTATCACGTTGCCGCTGTCGTCCTGGTTCGACGCTTCCCAGATCGCCTGCCACGAACCTAGGTCACCCCACGGCGCCTGCATCGGGCAGACAGCCGCAAGTCCGGTGCGTTCCATGACCGCATAGTCGATCGAGATCGCCGGTGCCTGCGCAAGCGCATCACGGTCAAGCCGCAGGAAGTCGAGATCCCGTTGCGCCCTCGCAAACGAGGCCTCTGCAGCCGCAAGCACCGCTGGCTCGAACCGCTTGAGCTCACCCAGCATCACTTCGGGCCTGAAGGCGAACATGCCGGCATTCCACACATGGCCACCCTCATCGATCATGGCCTGGGCCTTGTCGCGCTGCGGCTTCTCGATGAACCGCGCAACCGCACGGCACCCCTCGGCGCCGCTGATCGCAGCCCCCATGCGGATATAGCCGTAGCCGGTCTCGGGCCCCGTGGGCGCAATGCCGAACGTGACGATCATGCCGCGGGCAGCGGCCGTCGCAGCCGCCGCAACAGCCGACCGGAAACCTTCCGTATCCCCGATGAAATGATCCGAAGGCAGGAGCAGCACGATACCCTCGGGATCGCGGCTGCGCACCCACAGTGCAGCCACCGCCGCAGCGGCAGCCGTGTTGCGCGCGATGGTCTCAAGCACGATCGGACACTTGTCGCCGACCGCTTCCTGCACCTGCGCCCCCACCAGGAAGCGATGCTGCTCGTTGGTGATGATGCAGGGCAACCGGCCGCAAACGGCCTGCGCGCGCTGCACGGTCTGCTGGAGCAGCGAAAAGTCCCCCACGAGGTTGAGCAGGTGCTTGGGCTTGGCCTCGCGCGACAAGGGCCACAGGCGCGTCCCGAAGCCGCCAGCCAGGATCACGGGATAGACACGCCCTTCTACAGTTCCAGTCATTCGAGGCATTCTCCCTGCGCGTGGCCCGCATTTGCTGTGACGCATTTAGCGGCGCCATTCAATGCACGCAACAAGCACAAACGCCGCCCGGCGGAAATCTGCATCTGATGTGAGGCCATGGGCGTAAACCTGTTGGTAACGAAACCCGTCGCATGCTGGTAGGATCCCTATCGTTAACAGCATTTTCAGCACGCCATGGCTAGCATGGCGGATGCCCCTGTCGCGCGCACAGCTGCACCCTGCCGACCAAGGCCGGACGCCCCTACGCCCCCTCGCGGTCCTCGTGCCGCTGGCAACGCTCGCGCTCGCATCAATGCCGGTTCATGCCGCCGACAACGACAAGGTCACCGTCGCCGAGCGGTTCCACCAGAGCAATCCGGCCGCCCGCATCGAGACCGGCGGCTGGCGCCTGCGTCCGCTGGCAGAGCTGCGCGCAGGCTACAACGACAATGTGCAGTGGCGCGCCAGTGGCGACAACGGTTCGCCCGAGCTCGCCCTGCGCGGCAGCCTGGAAGCCAACCGCGAAAGCGGCATTGCGGAATGGAACCTCCGCGGATCCTTTGCGACCACCCGCTATGCGGAGGGCGACATTCGCTCCGCGATGAACGCATCAGCCTCGGCCGGCCTTGTGCTTCGCCTGTCGCCACTGGCCGAACTGCAAGCCGCAGCCGGCTACGACCAGGTCCGCGAACCCGTGAGCGCCAACGGCATCGAGATCGACGGCGCCTGGGTCAACTACCGCGACTTCCCGGACGTTGAACGCATCCCCCTGTCCCTGAACCTCACCGTGCGGCACGGCAGGTTCAGCCTCGAGGTCGCAGGCACCAGCCTGCGCTCAAGTTTCGACGATCTCGTCACCACCACAGGCCTGACGGTCTCGCAGGATTTCCGCTCAGGTTGGGAGAACGAGCTGCGCACCCGCGCCACCTGGTCTGCACATGAGGCCCTCGAGGCCTTCGTGGAAGCTGAACTGGGCTTCGAGCGTTATGACAACACCGCCGCAAATGCCGACAGCTACAGCATCGCCATTGGCACCCTCTTCGAACCCCACCCCCTCCTGCGCGCCCAGTTGCTTGCAGGCTTCGCCCACCAGGATTACCCGATCGCCGACGGCGCCTCCGGTCTCGTGTTCGAAGGCCAGCTGACCTGGTACATGAGCCCGCTCGTGACCGTGACGCTCGACGCCGCGCGCGCCTTCAGGGGCAATGTGGTAACCGACACTTCGGGCACGTTCAGCACCGAACCGGCGACCAGCGACCGCATCGGGCTGGCAGCAGACTGGGAACCCCTGCGCCGCCTCCTCTTATCCCTGCAGGCCGCATGGATCGTAGACGAAACCGAGAGCGGCAATCGCCGCGACACCGCCTTCAGCGTGGGCCTGAAGGCCCACTACGCCGTGACGAACCGGCTTCATGGGCATATCGGCATCGAGCACTGGTCCGGTCAGTCCAGCATCATCGGTGACGTGTCGCGCAACTGGATAAGCGTCGGCCTATCAACACCCTACTGACCCGCAACCGTGCGACCCGCAGCGCGCCGCCGGATGAACCAGCCAAGATACTCGCGCATCGACAGCACGAGGAACTGCGGTGCAAGCACAAGATAGCGCCGCCACGTCCGGCGCGGCTCCTGCAGCAGGCGGAAGAGCCACTCAAGGCCCGAGCGCTGCATCCACACCGGCGCCCGGCGCACGGTACCCGCGTGGAAATTGAACGCGGCCCCAACACCGATCAGGATCGAATGGGGCAGGAGGTGCGCATTTGCCCGCATCCAGTACTCCTGTTTGGGCGAACCAAGTCCGACCCAGACGATGTCGGGATCGGCCGCCCGAATCCGCGCAACACCCTCGGGGTCGGCCTCGGTCGTGACAGGGCGGAAGGGCGGGCTTTCGATCCCCACCATGTTCAGCCCCGGAAACTTCGCCTCCAGCGCCGGCTTCAGCTTCGCAAGCGAAGCGTCCGTCCCCCCATAGAAATAGTGCCGGCGACCGCGTGTGGCCTCGTTCCGGCACAGCTCCATCATCAGGTCAGGCCCGCAAACGCGCGCCATCTCATTCCCGTAGAGACGGCCGAACCACACAAGCGGCATGCCATCCGGCACCACCAGGAAAGCGTCTTCATGGATATCCATCAGATGCCGGTCCGCCTGCGCCGCCATGACACCGTGCGCATCGCGCACGCACACATAGCCGCCCCGCCGGGCGCCGATCGCTGCATCGATGGCTGCGACCGCCCGCGGCATGTCGAGCACGCTGATCGGAAGCCCCAGAATCCGGTAGCTGGACACGTCCTCAGGCGTCTGTGTCATGCAGCCCCCCGGAACGCAGCCGGATTCCGGCAATAGGCATCATAGGTCATGGCAATCCCTTCCCGCAGACCGATCTTCGGCGCCCAGCCAAGCGCGCGGATCCTGTCCGACTTCACCAGCTTGCGTGGCGTACCATCAGGCTTTGACGTGTCATGGACGATCGGCCCCGTGAACCCGACCACGTCGCACACCATCTCGGCCAGCGCCCGGATCGAGATGTCCGAACCAAAACCGATATTGATGTGCCCATCCCCGGAATAGTGCTCAAGCAGCGCGACGCAGGCCTCCGCGCAGTCATCGACATGCAGGAACTCGCGCATCGGCTTGCCCGTACCCCAGATCACAAGCTCCCGCGCACCCGCCATCTTTGCATCATGCGCCTTGCGGATCAGCGCAGGAAGCACATGACCTGAACTGACATCGAAGTTGTCGCCATAGCCGTAGAGATTTGTCGGCATCGCCGAGATGAAGTCGTTCCCGTGCTGCTGCCGGTAAGCCTGGCAGAGCTTGATCCCCGCGATCTTGGCAATCGCATACCACTGATTCGTCGCCTCAAGCGGCCCGGTCAGCAGCGCATCCTCATCCATTGGCTGCGGCGCAAGCTTGGGATAGATGCAGCTTGACCCCAGGAACAGGAGCTTGCGCACCCCGGCACGGTGCGCCGCCTCGATGACATTGGCCTCGATCATCAGGTTGTCATAAAGGAACTCGACCGGGAACGACGAGTTCGCCAGGATCCCGCCGACGCGTGCAGCTGCAAGAATGACGACATCGGGCCTCTGCGACAGCATCCACGAACGCGTGCGTGCCTGGTCCTTGAGGTCAACCTCGCTGCGACTGACGGTGAGGATCTCACACGACACGCTCGAAAGCCGGCGGACGACCGCGGATCCAACCATGCCGGCATGCCCCGCGACGAAAATGCGCCGGCCATCGAGCGAGAACAGGGGCTCACCGGTCATGATGCATCTCTTCCTTGCCGAACGCTGCAAGGTCCGCACGCACCATCTCCGACACGAGGTCGGGGAACGAGGTCGTGTGCCGCCAGCCCAGCTGGCGGTGGGCCTTGCCCGGATTGCCCTGCAGCAGGTCAACCTCGGTCGGGCGGAAATAGCGCGGATCGATCTCGACAAGGACACGGCCCGTCTTGCGGTCGCGTCCGACCTCATCCTTGCCCCGGCCACTCCACTCGAGCGCAATGCCTGCCTCGCGGAAGGCAAGCTCGGTAAACTCGCGCACTGCGTGGGTCTCGCCCGTCGCCAGTACATAGTCGTCCGGCGTATCCTGCTGAAGCATCATCCACATGCCGCGAATGTAGTCCCTTGCATGGCCCCAGTCGCGCTTTGCATCCAGATTTCCGAGGAACAGCTTCTCCTGCACGCCATTCACGATGGCTGCCACCGCTCGCGTGATCTTGCGGGTCACGAATGTCTCGCCGCGGATCGGGCTTTCGTGGTTGAAAAGGATGCCGTTCGACGCATGCATCCCGTAGGCCTCGCGATAGTTCACCACCATCCAGTAGGCATAGAGCTTTGCCGCACCATAGGGACTGCGCGGGTAGAAGGGCGTGGTTTCCGACTGCGGCACCTCGCGCGCCTTGCCATAAAGCTCCGACGTCGATGCCTGGTAGAATCGGGTCTTGGGCACGAGCCCCAGCAGGCGGATGGCCTCCAGCAGGCGAAGGGGGCCCATCGCATCGGCGTTCGCCGTATACTCGGCCGTCTCGAAGCTGACCTGTACGTGCGACTGCGCCGCAAGGTTGTAGATCTCGTCGGGCTGGGTCTGCTGCACGATCCGGATCAGGTTCGTGGCATCGGTCATGTCCCCGTGATGCAGGATCAGCCGCGGGTCTTCCTCATGCGGATCCTGGTAGAGATGCTCGATGCGCCCCGTGTTGAAGGACGACGAACGGCGCTTCACGCCGTGCACGATGTAACCCTTCTCCAGCAGAAATTCGGCAAGATAGGCGCCGTCCTGGCCTGTGATGCCCGTGACAAGGGCAACCTTTCCGGTTGTCGGGTGGGTGTAGCGGCTGGGGTTCATCTGTCTTGGTCCGTCTTGCTGGGGAGATAAGGCGGTCAGGATCAATGCGCATTCCGCTGGCGGAACACCTCGACGGCGGTCAGCAGCAGGATTCGGATATCGAGCATGATACTCGCGTTCTTGGCGTACCATATGTCGTGCGCAACACGCCGGCGCATCAATTCGGGGTCAGCAGTCTCGCCGCGCAGGCCATTGACCTGCGCCCAGCCCGTGATGCCAGGCTTCACGTGCTGCCGGATCTCGTAGTTCTCGATCAGCCTCGCGTAGTGCACATCATGGGCCACGGCATGGGGCCTCGGTCCGACAAGCGACATCTCGCCCCGGATGACGTTGAACAGCTGCGGCAGTTCATCGATGCTGAAGCGACGAAGCCAGCGCCCTACCCGTGTCACCCGCCGGTCATTGGCCTGGGCCTGCCGGATCTCCGGGCCATTCTCGGCCACCGTCATGGTGCGGAACTTGAGGATCGAAAACGGCACGCCGCGATGGCCGCGCCTGTCCTGGCGAAAGAATACCGCCCCGCGCGTCTCTGCCTTGATGGCCAGCGCCGCAAGCAGAAGAACCGGCGACAGGGCCAGCAACGCAGCCGAGCCGACGATGACATCAAGCACGCGCTTGAGCGTCACCTGGATCTGGTTCTGCGGCGCGCGCTGCGGCTCGACCGCCATGAGGCGTCCGACACTGCGGACCGGAAAGTGGAGATAAGGCTCGATGCTGGCCGGCGGGACGACACGCACGGCCCGGGGCACGACCTGCAGGGCAATGATCAGGTCATTCAGCTCGTCCTCCGAAAGCCCGCTGGCAGCAATGCAGATCTCGCCGTCAGGCGCCGCGCGTGTCTTCGCAAGGATTTCAGGCATGACACTGGAAAGCTCACTCTCCCACGAGCGCCCCGCCTGCCGATGACCAAGCCGGAAGATGCCCGACGTCCCGACACCGGCGACCCGCAGTTCGTTCAGCAACACGTCAAGCCCCGTATCGCCGCGCAGCCCGATGACAATCGCCTCGTCACGCTGCCGGGACGCACGGCACCGGACCCTGTCGATGAGCAAGGGAAATGATCCGCGGACGGCCACGATCCCGCTGAGCCCTGCGCCCGCAAACAGCAGCATCGCGCCACGCGAAAGATCGGTGCCCGACTTCAGCGCGAACAGGAAGAATACGACAGCGCCGATCGTGCCCAGCCAGATCACGGTCACGTCGCGCAGGGCACGCCCGCCATTGATGCTCCGCAGGGGCTCGGCGGCTTCCCGGGCATGCATGACACAGGCATAGAGAACAGCTGCAAGCAGGCCGGCAGCCCAGAACGAGTCCACGAACCGCGCGCTCTCGCCGCGCAGGGCATGGTAGCCCGCATCCGCGGCAAGGCTGCAGGCAATGATGATGACGCCCTCGAGCAGGCGCAGCCCCAGGAACACCCCGGGCGACAGCACTGCCGCCCCGCTCACAAGCCGCGTCGGACCGACAAACGGGACCAGTCTCCCGCGCGAGCCAGCCTGCTCACCGATCAAGCCGGCTTGCAGCGCAGCATTTCCGTCTGTAGCCAGCCGCGAACCCGGCCGCGCGGCCACAATCACCTTTTCGTCGTTGCCAGGAAGCCGCTCAACCATGCGATCAGCCCGCCGTTCCGGGGACGCCGCCACCAGCACGTGTCAGCACGAAACCGGCGACCTGTGCCCGGCCCGAGGCAAGCGCCTGCACCAGCGAGACCGCATGCTCGCGCGCCGTACGCCCGGCCTGCAGCACCAGAACCGTCTGGTCGCACCACCGCGCGATCGAGACCGCATCACCCGCGTCCTGCACGGCCGCAGTGTCAATGACCACGAGGTCGAAATGCTTGCGCGCATCTGCAAGTACGCTCTTAAGGCGGATGACCGACAGCTGGTCCGTCAGGCCGCCATCCATGCCCGGCACAAGCACCCGAAGGTCGGACTGGTCATCCCGCAGCACGGCGTCTTCCAGACGGGCCGTTCCTGCCAGCACGGCCTGGAGCCCGCCACGCGTCGGATCAATGCCCATCGCAAGCGCAACAGCTGGCTGCAGGAAGTTCGCATCGACCAGCAGCGTACGCCGCCCGTAGCGAGCGGCAACCCGCGCGAGGCCAACCGCCGTCGTTGTCTTGCCGTCACCCGACTGCGCCGAGGCAACGAGCACCGTCTGGGGCACGGTTTCATCTGCCGCAAGGCCGAGGTTCAGGAGCGCGGCGTGCAGCGAGCGGGCGAAGGGCTTGCCCGGCGCATCGAGCGCGGCTGACGCCAGTTCCGGCCGGTTGCCCGCACCCATGTCTGGCGTCACCGCCAGCATCGGCACGCCCAGCACGTTGCGGGCCTGCTCAACGGTGCGGATCAGCGGCTGCAGCCCCTCGGCGATGAAGACCGAAAGCAGCGCGATCACCAGGCTCATGGGCAAGGCAAGGCCGGCAATGAACAGGCGGCTCGGCGACGGCTTGAGGGGAACATCAGCCCGCGACACGATGCGCGCATCCGGGGTGGCGAAAGCCTCCTGGCCCTGCACGTTCTTCAGCTTGGCCAGGAGCGCCTCATACTGTGCGCGGCTTGAATCGGCGATCGACCGCAGCGCCTTCAGCTTGATCGACGCCGCACCCTCGTTGCGGAAGCGCGACTGCACCTGGTTCAGGCTGCCGGCCAGCGAAGCAGCGTTTGCCTCGGCTACCGCCACCTCGTTGGCAAGCCGCTCCACGCCACGCTGCACCTCGATCGCGATGCGCTCGCGATTGGCTGCGCGCTGCGATGTGACCTCGATCATGCGGGGGTGCTGCGGCAGGTAGCGCGCCGAGAGCAATGCCTCCTGGCGGGCAAGGTCGGCTTCCTTGCTGCGCAATTCGGTGAGCACGGTCGAGTCCACGACCTGCGACGCCGCGATGGCGCCGGCCGTCCGCTGCAGCATGCGCACCCGCTCGTAAAGCGATGTCTTCTGGGCCAGGTCGGCCCGCGCATTCACAAGCTGCAGGCTGACTGTCGCAGCCTGCTGGTCGACCAGCGAGCCGGTGCCGCCAAGCTCGACAATCCCGTTTTCGGCCTTGTAGCGCTGCACCTCGGCCTCGTCAGCCTGTGCCTGCCCGGCAAGCTCGCGCACGCGCCCTGACAGCCAGCCGACGGCCGCCCGCGTCGCATCGTACTTGGCCGAAAGCTGCTCCTCGACATAGGCATCGACCCAGGCATTGGCGATACGGGCTGACTTCAGCGCTTCACGCGACCCCGCACTGACCGTAAGCGTCGTCGACATGCCCGACTGCGTCACCCTGATCTGCTTGAGAACATTGTCGACCACCTTTTCCGGCACACGCAGCAACGCGACGGGGGCATCGCTGGTCGAAACACGGCGCAGGACCATGTCCGTTTCAGGCAGCGGCGCCTCCGCACCCTCCGTGAACTCGGGATCGGCATGCAGCGCCAGGCGCTCGATCACCCGTCGCGCAAATTGCCGCGACGTGAGGATCTGGATCTGGTTCTGGATCGACGAGGGATCCGTGGGCAGCCCGCTCAGGACCGCATTCACCTCGGACACATTGTTCCGCCGCACTTCGATCATGAGTTCAGCCGAGGCCGAGTAGACCGGCACGATGAGGAAGAGGGCAAGAAGCGTGATGCCGACGCAGCCTGCCAGCACGCCGATGAACTGATGCCGGCGCGACTGCAGCACACCGAGCACGTAGCGCGTATCGATGCGCAGGAGCGTCGAGCGCATCGCGCCCTCTGCGGGGCCAAAGCCTCCAGAACCCTGAACTTGAGCCGTCATCGTCACGCCTGTCCCCGCAATCCTGCCCCGCGCCCCGGAATGGCACAGGCGCAAAGGTCTTGACCTGCCCATAGCAAGCGCCATACCGCCCCGGATTTCCGGGAAAAATCGGCAAAGAAAGGGGGCAGGCCTCATTCGGGCACAGCCCGTCGGGCTGACCGGCACCCAAGACCCCGCAGGGCCGTTTCAGCTGCGATTGAAAAGGTTGACGAGGGGGCGCCGAAGGCCCTCGGGAACAAGCCGCGAGGCGCGGCGCAGGGCTGGCAGCGCCCGGTCAAGGACAAGATTCAAGGCAACCCCGCGCGGGCTCAGCGCAAGCGACAGCGTATCAAGGTCGCGGGTCGTCCCGTTCCACTCGAGCTTGTATCGGCTGGCCGGCGGCATCAGCTCAACCCCCCTGAGCCCCCGCCCGAAGCAGTCCTCGATGACCATGCCAAGGTGCAACCGTCCGGCGCTGAACGCCTCGAACGCCGGGTTGAGAGCGCTCAGATAGGCATAGTAGCGCCCCTGGTACACAAAGCCGAACTGGGCCGAGATGACAGCATCGGCCGACTTCAGGCAGAACCCGCGGCACGGCAGCCCGGCCGCCAGCGCCTCATCCAGAAGCTGCCGGAACACCGGATCATGGAAAGCCGAGGTGAAGCGCCCACGGCGCTTCATCCAGTTGACCCGCTCGGCAAACGCATAGCCAAGCGCCTCGCCGACATGCGCTGCATCACTTCCGGAAACCACCCTCGTGGTGTACTCACGCTCAAGCCTGTTGCGCGCATTGCGCAGGGTCTTGCGCACCTTGCTGCTCATGGCAAGGTTGAACGCACCTAACGAGCCGTAGCCGGCTAAATCACCCACGACGCTGGGCTGGCTTGCGACCACATTCGCGCCCTCTGCAACGAGGCCAAGCCAGAGCGACGAGGTTTTCGGAAGCTGCGCAATGCGGATCCCGTCGGCAAGGCCTCGAAGCGATACCAGCACCGTCTGGACAAAGGCCGGGATGTCGACGCCCGGCTCTGCCAGCAGGCCGGCAAACTGTCCGAAAGTGTCGTCCAGCATGACAGCTTCCACGATGCCGGCACGCCGGACAAGAGCCAGCGGCCAGATGACCCGCGCCACCCCGCCGGCAATGCCGGCAACAACGAGGATGCGAAAGCCGGGATCAGCGGCCCCACGCACCCGGGCCACATGGGATATCCAGCCATGTGTCTGAAAGAATAAGGCTTCGCGTCCATCCTGTTGCCCCTCAAGTCGTCGCCAGTCACCCTTGAGGTGTTGCAGCCCCGCGAGGTCGCGTACGAACTCGATGCTCTCTACGGCCAGCAGGTGTCCGTCGGTGACAGGGATGGCGCGCGCGTTCATGGCCGGCCAGGTCCTTCTGGCGCAAGGTCGCGAAAGCCGCCAGGTGCTCCCGGATCGACCACGAAACCGGCCTCGCGCACGCGCGCCGCTCGCTTGTGGAGACCCGTCAGCTTGTATCCCGCCACGAGACCTGCCTTGAGCCAGTACCAAGGCGCCGATGTCGCCTGCGAGAGCCCCTGCATGCCAAAATCCTCGCGCAGCACGCCATTGGCGAAGTTGACGTGATACATGCGCCGGTCATCGCGGGTGAAATGCTCGGTGGTGAACGAGACGTTGACGCAGTCATGATTGATGATCCGGTGCGGCGAATTCAGCGGCCAGTGGAGCATCTGTCCCGGCTCCAGGTCGAAGACGCTGGCATCCCCGTCAAACGCGGGGTCATGGTCGAGCGAGATCTCATGGGCCCGTCCCGTGACGATGCGCTCAAGCCTGTCCTGCGGGAGGTACGGCGCCCGGTTCGGGTAAACCATCACGCGCTTTACGCCCCGCACCTGCCAGAGCGTCTGGCCGGGCACATCGCAATGATAATAGACCTGGATGCGCGGCGAAGAGATCAGGATCGAAAGCTTGCGATGCGTTGTGCGGAACCCCGGCACGCGCACGGCGATTCCGGCATAGATCTCCTCAAGCAATGCCTCATAGCGCCGGTCATGCAGGTGGGGCCTCAGGATGAGGATCCAGATCCGCCCGCGCCGGACGGCCTCGAGCACCTGCGCACCGTCAAGCCCCCCGATCTCGCCCTCACGGCGCGTGCGGGGGTCATGCGTGTCGATGTCCATCGTGTTGACATAGTAGTCATCGCGCCCGAGCCGTCCAAGCAGCCCGGCCAGCGCCTCATCCGAGAACAGCTCATGCGCATGATAGCCATGCGGCAGCATCAGGGGCGCCTTGCCGAACGCCTGCAGCCTTCCGGGCGCCCAGCCCTCAAGCCTGTCTGTCACATTCAAGGTCATGTCACCCAGGGCTCCGGTGTCCGGCGGGCAACTGTCAGCTCCGAGGACAGGCGCGCGGTGATTAACGATACCGGGACGGCATCGTCGAGATCCGCCCCGGCTTGCACTTTTGTGCAAGAGCAATGCCATGCCGCCATCTTCCGGGGTGTCCCGCCACATGCGGCACGGAACATGCATCACAACGGTACATCAGCACGCGGAAAGAGCAGTCTGTGTCGGGCCTCCAGAATGCCAGGTTCTACCTGGTCCTCGCGATCGTATCGCTATACATGCTGCTTGAGGCGGCCTTCATGCTCGTGCGTGTTCCGCCGGGCAGCGTGGCTGCCGTCCCGACGGGCGAAATCCTGATCATCATCTTTGCCCTGACGCTCGTGCTCGACCGGGGCAACTTCACAGCCTTCTTCCGCGCGATCCCTCTCGTGCCCATCGCCATCTGGTGGGCCATCGGCTTCACGCAGCTGGTGATCGGCTTCCTCGAGCACGGGTTCTGGGCCCTGCGTGACGGCACCAGCCTTGTCGAAAGCCTGTATCTGTGGATCGGATTTACCGTCGCCGCCCTTCCCCGCGCCATCCCGCGGATCGCAACCTGGTTCCATCGAGTGCTCATCTTGGCGGGCCTGATCGCACTGACCTACCCCTTTCGCGAGACGATCCAGCAATTCTCGCCACAGATCATCTCTGCCGTGGGCGTCGCAACCCCGCTCTTCTTCACCTACCAGATGACGCCCCTGACCGCGCTGACCTGCTCGGCCTGGCTCCTGATGCAGGACAGGCGCATCCTCGGAATCCCAAGCCAATGGTGGGGCGCAGGCCTCATGATCTTCGTCGCCGTGCTCTTCCAGGCCCGCACGATCTATGTGCAGATCGCCATTCTCCTCGCCTTCCTGGCTTTGCTTCAGCCCCGAAGGGTCCTGCAGACCATCATACCCATGGCGATCGCCGCATGCCTGTTCCTGTTCCTCATCGCCATCGGCGTGCCGATCCCCGGGCGCATCAGCACCGAGGTATCGCTGCAGTTCTACTTCGACCACTTCCTTGCGATCTTCGGATCGAGCGGCGAGACCACCGGCATGGAGAACGCCGCGATCGAGGGTGCCGCCGGCGGCGTGGGCCAGCGCCTGATGTGGTGGGAAGCCATCTGGCTCCACGTTACGGCCAGCTGGCACACGACCCTGTTCGGCCTTGGCTATGGCGAGTCACTCGTAGCCCTGGCACAGGATCCCTACATCGACCCGAATGTGCGCGAGCCGCACAACTTCATCATCTCGGCACTGGGCCGGACCGGCATCGTCGGCGCCGCAGCGTATGTGGCGATGCACGTGTCCCTGACCTTCATCGCGATCCGCACCTGGTACCACTATCACCGCGAGGGCCATCACGAGGCGGCGAAGTTCCTCTATCTGCTGGGCGCGATGTTCATCGTTTTCTGGCTGGCATCGGTGGGCCAGGACGCCTTCGAGAAGCCCTTCCTCGCCATCCCCTACTACTTCTTTTACGGCGTGATCCTGAACATGTTTGCCCGCGCCGAAGCCGCACAGCAGATGCCCGCCACACAGCCACGCGAGCGCGCAGCCGCGTTGGTCACGGCGCGGGGATAAGCCCCGCCGCGACTAACGCTGCGTCATTCGTCAGGTAACGCGCTTCACCGCGCAGGCCCGCAAGCACGCCGAGGGCCGCATCAAGCGCATCCCACAGGTCATGCGCCTCAAGCTCCCACGAGTGGCCCCAGAGATGGAAATAGCCCCCGCGCGCCTGGCAGGCGAGCGCCATCGCCTCCACGCGGTCGACAAGATCGTTCTGCCCCAGCGCCACGCCGGCAAGCGCGATGCGTGAAGCGCTCGGTCCTCGCCGCACGAGATGACGCAGCACAGCCCCGACCCTGTGCGGAAAGAACTGCAGCGTCGTCGGTACTGCGAAGGCGTCCGGCCCGACACGGGCGTGGAAACCCGTCACCGCACGCGCATAGGCAAAGCCCTGCGCCCGCACTTCATCAGCAGTTTCCCGGCTCCACGCGCCCCGGATGTGGCAGAACCCGCGCAGCCGCGCGCCCAGCAGGTCCTCAAGCCACGCCTTGTTCTGGCTCACCTGCACCCGCACATCCGCGCGTGAGAGCCCCGTCAGAACGACATGATCCCGCCCATGTCCCCCAATCTCGAAACCAGATGACAAGGCGCGGATGTCAGCCGCGCCAAGCACCGGTCGCCCCTCGCTGTTGCGGGTGGGAACATAGAACGTGCCGGCAAGCCCGTGCCGCGCAAGCAGTTCAGCCACGCGCATGTCCAACGGGTGTCCGTCATCCCATGAAGTCGTGACGATGAGCGGGCGGCTCATGACGCTGCCGCCGTTGAAGGCGCCTCGATGCGGCGGAACAGGATCGCAACCATCTGGCCCGTCATCACGATGCGCGCGACGAGCATCACGCCGAGCGCCCCCAGCACGCCCAGCCACGTCGCCGCAGCCGGCATGAGCACGACGCACACCACACCGGCCACGACATGCGTCAGGAACACGGACTGCAGGTACGCAAGCGCCCTCAGGCCCGCATAGACGACACTGTTGAGGAACCCCAGCGCCAGGAACAGGCCGAACGCCAGCAGGATGGCCACCTGGTCGGGCACGGAGTGCCCGTAGAGCAGGTCCATGATCGGCGTCGCCAGAAGCGCCAGCACCGCCACGACAGCCAGCATGCCGCCCACGCCGAGCGACCCGACGCGTACAAGATAGGCCCTGAGCGCCGGCGGCCCGCCGGACACGAGGCGCTGCGAAGCCGTCGACGGCACGAAATTCTCCTGCGACTGGATGAGCAGGTTAAGTACCATGACCAGGTTCTGTACCGCGCGAACGGCCCCCACCTCTGCCGTGCCCAGCGTGGCCCCGATCACCATCAGCACGAAACCACTCTCCGAGAACCACGCCACCAGCATCGTCGCCAGCATCCAGCCGCCGACATGACGGTGGCGAAGCGTCAGCGCCTGCACCGTCGCCCGGTCGACCTGCATACGGAAAAGGTCCGGCAACAGGAACAGGATGCCCCCCAGCGCTGTTGCGATCATGATGACCCAGACGTCGCTGATCGAAAGACTGCCGGCCAGCCCAAGCCCCATGATGATCGCAAGCCGCCCGCCATGCGCAACCACGTCGCAGGCAAAGGCAAGCGCCGGGCGCTCGGTGACGAAGAAATAGCGCCGCGCCAGGTCCTGTACCTGCGTGCTCACCACCAGCAGCGCTGCGATTCCAGGCGAGATCGGCAGCGACGCATCCCAGAGCCCCGGCACCAGCGACGCGATGCCGACAAGCGCGAGCAGCAACACCGACAGCGCCCCCTGGTGCACCATCACGACGCCGAGGTAGCGCCGTGGCGACACGTCACCGCGCTGGTCGAAAAGGCTCATCATCGGATTGAGGATCAGCGCCTCCTGCACGCCGGCGGCAAACTGCAGGCCCACCAGGATCAGCGCATAGACGCCAAAGGCCTCAAGCCCGAGCGCGCGGATCAGGATCACGCCAGTCAGGAAACTGGCGCCACTGACGAGCACCTGGTCGATGAACGACCAACGAACGCGGCGTGGTAGCGTAAGCACGTGGATCCCCGGCACCACCAGGCAAAAGGCCTGGTGCGTCAAGCATCCATGAATGCCACGGAAACCTTGAATATTGGATCAAGGCACACCGGTTCGCGCACACCGCCGCGCGGCTAATGAAAGGTTAAGGCCCGCGCATTACTGTGTCCTGCAAGGGGAAGGCAGCAAAGACCGCATGCGGATCCTGCAGATCCATAACTATTACCGCGACCGCGGTGGCGAGGACATCGTCGCCGACGCCGAAGCCGCGCGCCTGTCCGCCGCCGGCCACGTGGTCGAGCGCTTTCTCGTGCACAACGACGACATCCGGGGACTGGCCGGCGCCGCCACGACCGCCCTGCTTGGCCCCTTCAACCCGCTCGCGCAAACCCGCCTCGCCCGGCGACTGACCGACTTCAGGCCCGACGTCGCCCACGTGCACAACGTCTTCCCGCGCCTCTCGCCCGCGATCTTCCGCACCCTGCGCCGCCACCATGTCCCCTCGGTCCTGACGCTGCACAATTTTCGCATCGTCTGCCCCACCGCCGTCCTCTGGCACGAGGGCCGCGCGTGCGAGCGGAGCATCGGTCGCTCTACCTTCTGGGCCATCCGGCAACGGGCCTATCGCGGCTCGGCGTTCGCTACCGCGTCGCTTGTCGCCATGATCGAACTGCACAAGCGGCTCGGCACGTGGAGCCGCGATGTAGATGCCTTCATCGCGCTCACCCCCTTCGCGCGCGAGACCTTCATCCGCGCGGGCCTTCCCGCCGAACGCATCCACGTGCGTGGCAACGCCACCGACGACCCCGGCGAGCCCGCCGCCACGATCCCGCGCACCGGCGCCCTCTATGCCGGCCGCCTCAGCCCCGAGAAAGGCATCACGGTCCTGCTCGAGGCCGCACACGCCTCGAGGCAGCCATTGACAATCGTCGGCGACGGCCCGTTGCGCACCGCCTGCGAAGCGGCCGCGCGCGAAACCCCGTGGATCACATTGACCGGCCGCCTGCCCCCTGCCGAGGTGGCGCGCCACATGCGCCAGGCCGCCGTCCTCGTCTTGCCCTCGGTCTGCCATGAGATGTTCCCCATGGCGCTGGCCGAGGCCTTTGCCAATGGCCTGCCCGTCATCGCAAGCAGGCTGGGCGCCCTCGCAAGCCTGGTCGAGGAAGGCCGCACCGGCCTTCTCTTCGAGCCCGGCAACCCGCGCGATCTTGCCGACAGGCTCGCCTGGGCGCATGCCCACCCGCGCGACATGGAAGAGATGGGTCGCAACGCCCGCGCCTGCTACCGGGCCCACTTCACACCCGAGGTGATCGACACGCGCCTGATGCAGGTCTACGCCGCCGCCATCGCGCGCAACAGCCTCAGAACCGCCCCTCCAGGCTGAGCCCGATATCCGGGCCACGATCCCACTGCCGGTTCTCGACCTGCGTCAATGTCCCCGCGCGGGTCGGGTCGTAGAATTCACGGTCCAGCCGGAACTCCCTGACATTGCCCACGCTGAGCGTAGCCGTCAGCTTCGGCGACAGCGTTGCCTTCACATAGACAGAGGCATCGACACCATAGTCGAACTGGCTTGTCTCGGGCACGAAATAGCTCGTCTCGACGCCCTCGTTCGATACCCGCACGCCCCACGAAAGGTCGTCCTCAGGCAGTTCCTGCCTCAACTCGAGCGAATAGCTGAACGGCGTGACACCGTTGAGCCGCCGGGTTTGCCCCGTGATCGGATCGTCGAAGGCGGCATCAACCCATGAAAGGCTCGTATCGACGTTGAAGCCGAAAGGCAGGGGACTGGCTGCCGTCAGGGTCGCCCCCCACGTCGTGGCCTTGCCCGCGTTGCCGAAGCCATAAACGGGCGACACGCCAGGTCCACCCGGATCAAGGATTACCGCCTCCTGCACGTCCTTCTTCCACGCATGGAAGGCCGCAAGATTGAGCGCAATCCCGCCTTCGATGCGATAGTCGACGTCAAGCGAGGCACGCGTCGCGCTATCGGGCCTGAGCTCCGGATTGCCACCCAGCGTGCGATCAGACCCCGTGTTCGCCGACGCCGCGAAGCCGTCGAAGTCAAGCTGCCCCACCTCGCGGCGCAAGCCCGCCCGCACGCTCAGCTTCTCGAGCGGTCGCCACGCAAGCGAGACACTGGGCTTCAGGAACTGGAGCGACTGCGATTGCTGTGCCCCGCCACGCACCGCGATGTTCGAGGCTTCGAACGCAAGGCCCGCATCCAGTGTCCATCCCTTCCAGATTTCCGAGGACACATTGGCAAAGGTTTCATAGCGCCACTCGTCCACCACGACGTTTGCCGACGGCAGCGGGATCGGTGTGACGACCCCGCCCGCCCCAAGCTCGCTGAAGTCGAGCGTGGCATCCAGCCGGTTATAGGCCACCTCGATACCGATCTCCGGCCGCCATGAACGTCCCTCGGGCGCGGCAACAACACTCCGCCCGATCCACTCGAAGCTGTCGCGCCCCGACGCGGCGCGGACACCCGAGGCGAACACGCCCGGCGGCGACGAACGCGTGCTGCCCGACAGTTCGTCTGAAAGGCTCCAGCGTGCAAGCGTGAGCGTGTCCGAGCGCCAGCCGCTGTCCCACGCAATCCCATAGGAAACGCCGGCCTCGCCATTCACTGCATCCTCTTCATAGCTGTCGATGCGCAACTGGCTGGGCACGCTGCCCGGAACCGGACCCGCAAAGCCAAGCCGGTTCGTCAACGACTGGAAGGCATCGCTTCCCAGCCGGGCATTCAGCTTCAATTCGCCCCCGGCGACGTCACGGGTGGCCTCAGCCGACCACGCCAGCATCGTGTAGTCGGTCTCGCGGGCCTCCTGCTCGACCAGCAGCAGGGTGCCCGTCGCATCGCGGCGCGTCCGAACACCATCGTTCGGATCATCCGACGTATAGAGTTCGACACTCGACGCCACACGCCACCCGAGCAGCGGCGTGGTCAGGCTGACCTTGGCCGACGGCGTCACCGTGCCATCGCGGTTGCGCTCAAGTCCGGTGCGCCAGGTTCCCGCCCGCGTGGCGCTGCCCAGCACGACATTGACGATCAGTGTCTGCCCCGAGGCCGCTGCCATCGTCGGATTGGTGATGAGCTCGACCCGCTCCACGCTGTCGGCCGGGATGCGCTCGAGCGCCTCGCGCAGCCCCCCCGACTTCGAGGCCGGCCGCGCGCCGTCGATCAGCACATTGCCGCCCGTGCCGTCGAAGCCCCGCCGGTCAGACCCGAAGTCGATGGAAAGGCCGGGCACGCGCGAGACGATGTCCAGCGCCGTGCTCGGCGCATAGGTATCGAAATGCGAACGCGGATAGACGGTGGCGCTCGACGGCGAGCCTTCGCGCGCCGTCGTGACGGTTTCGGCTGAGGCACCCGGAACGGCAAGCGACGCAACCAGCGCACTGGCCGCAAGCAGAAGGCAACGATGATGCATGGACAACAACCCCACTTTAGTGGCCCGACCATGACGGCTGAAGTGCACAGGCCGATTGCAGCCGTGTTGCGCTCTGGTTGCGTCAGCCTGCCAGCGGCAGGCGCAGGGTAACCACGGCCCCGCCTGAGGCACCCCGCGTCAGCGCAACGCTACCGCCATAGGCATTGACCGTGGTCCGCACGATCGACAGTCCCAGCCCCGATCCACCCGTGGCCCGCGAGCGCGAGGCCTCCCCCCGCACGAACGCATCCGTAAGCGCTTCGGGATCGCCCTCGGGCCAGCCAGGTCCCTGGTCGGCGCAGACCACGCACGCGGCCCCAGCCTCGACTGAAACGGAAATCCGCGCCGGTGCCTGCGGCGCATAGCGGATGAGGTTCCTGAGGATGTTCAGGATCACCCGGCGCATGCGCCCCTCGTTGGCCGAAATGACGACACCCGGATCCAGCGCCGTCTCAAGCGCGATCCCCGCCGTCGCAAGCTCGGGACGCAGCGCATCGACGCACCCCCCCACAAGCTGGCTGAGGTCAATCGCCTCGCGGGTACCGACACCCGCCTGACCGGCATCGCTCAGCGCATTCACGTCGGCCACCAGGTGGTCGATCCAGCCGATCTGCTCGATCAGGCCGTCGACGAAGGCGGCATCCGGCCGGAAAACACCCTCGCGCAGGCCCGTGAGCCGCCCGCGCAGCACCGTCAGCGGCGTTCTGATGTCGTGGGCGATGGCTGCCGAGCGCAGACGCAGGTCGTCATCGGCCGACCGCAGCGCCGAAGTCATCGACGCAAAGTCGGCCGCCAGCGTTTCCACTTCGGCCGAGCGCGTGGGAATTACCGGCGGCGGCGCACGCTCGCCCGACGCCACGCGCCTGACCACGCGCGCCAGCATCTCGATCGGTGCAGCCAGATAGGCCGCAAGCCACCACGCCAGCAGCGCCATGGCACCGGCCACGGCAATGACGACGCCACCCAGCACGAATGAATAGTTCATGCGCCACCCGGCAAAGCCCAGGCGATCAAGCGTGGCATTGTAAAGCGGGCTGCACTGTCCCGTCGCGCCGCGCACGGACTGCAGCGCCTCGCGGTCGGCCTGCGAGAGGCTCGCCTCGAACAGCGCATCGCGCGCCGAGAACACGGCATCCGGCAGCGTCAGGGCTGCAATCGCGGCAGCGACCGCAATGAGGATCGCCAGCAGTGCAATCTGGATCTTGAGCGAGACCGCGCGTGTCACGACGAGGCCTCCAGCCGGTAACCCTCGTTGCGCACGCTCACAAGCCGCACGCCCCGCCGGCTTGTATCGGCAAGCTTCTGCCGCAGGCGGCTGATATGCGGATTGACCGACTTGTCATAGGCCTCTTCGTTCATGGCCACGTCGATGATCTGCGCGCGCGTCACAAGCCGCCCGCCGCGCTCGGCCAGGCACCGCAGGATGCGGAACTCGGTCGGCGTGAGAGCCAGCGCCACCTCGCCGCAGAAGGCTTCGTGCGCGTCCAGGTCCACCCTCAGGTCGCCCACCACAAGCGCACGGTTCGCATCGCGCTCAAGCGACCGGCGCAGCACCGCCTTGAGCCGCGCCACCAGCTCCAGCGGATTGAAGGGCTTGACCATGTAGTCGTCGCAACCCAGACGGAAACCCGTGAGCTTGTCGACATCCTCGCCCAGCGCGCTCAGGATCACCACCGGCGGCCCCTGCCGCACGCGCAGCTCCGAGAGCACCGAATACCCGTCGCGCTTGGGCAGCTTGAGATCGAGGATCATCACGTCCGGCCGCCAGAACCCGGCCGCGCGCAGGGCATCCTCGCCGTCGCGCGCAACCATGTGCTGCGCGCCCTCCCGTTCGAGGAAGGCAACGATGATGTCGGCAATCTGCGGCTCGTCCTCGACGACAAGGACGCGCCGGTCAGCCAGCGAGGGATCGATTGCGGGCAAACTCGGCCTGCGCGCTCGTGGGGCATGCCCTCAGCATGGCGCAGCTTTGTTGCGATCCGGTTGCCTCACACCCGGGCGTGAAGCCGGAAATTCACCATGAATGCAATGAAACCGGCCCCCTCAGGCCGCACGCGCGCAGGGGCCGCGCGCGACGACGCCCGCCCCACGTGCCGTCAGAAATGGATCTCGGGGACACGCACCACGTCGCCCGGCAGGATGGAAAGGTCGGCGTTCAGGTCATAGACGGTCTCGAGCTTGTCGCCACTGCGCCGGATGAAGACGCGCGACTTGTCGGCCCGATAGGTATAGCCGCCCGCCGAGGCAATGGCCGCAAGCAGCGACATGCCCGGCTTGTAGGAAAATTCTCCCGGCCGCGCGACTTCGCCCAGCACGAACACCGGCCCATAGGCCGTCACCTCCAGCGTGATCCGCGGCGCGCGCAGGAGCCCGCCCTCGGTAAAGCGCTTCTCCAGGAGCCGCGCCGCCGCGGCCGGCGTCATCCCCGCAACGGTAACCGGCGCCAGCGGCGGCACGATGATCGCCCCCGACGGGTCGAGCGGGACCTCGTTGGTCTCGGTGGCGACGTCGTATTGCGTGACCCGCACCTTGTCGCCGACCATCAGCCGGTATTCACCGCCCCCCGTCGCACCGCCCGCGATGACCCGCTCATCCGCCGCGCGCGGCAGCATCGTCTGCAACCGGTCCCCGGCACATCCGGCCACCACCAGCACCAGCGCCATCACGCCCAGAACCCTGCCCCACACCGTCGTCGCCTGCATGTCGACCCCGCTCAAATCCCTGACCCGCCAAGCTAGTCCCCGCCCTTTAACGCTTCACTAACGCTACCCGCCCCTTTTTCTCCTCCTCGCAACGCGAGGAGGTGGCTGACCGGCGCGCCAGCGACGGGCAGACGGAGGGGTTAGAGCAGCAGGGGGAAACACCGACACAGATCGCCTCCCCGGCCACATCGCGTC
>DAISVV010000016.1:0-26485 GCA_036840015.1 Micropepsaceae bacterium | reverse complement strand
AGATGGTCACCGGCTTGTTGCTGCCGACGGGACCGGACAATGTGCCGGCGACCGCGTCGCAGCCCTGGAGTGCCTGCTCGATCAGGAGCTCGTTGCGCGCGTCGCCCTTGTACCAAGCCAGATGCGGATGCGTGACGCCGGCCTGATCAGGATTGCGCGCGACGGCGCTGACAGACCAGCCAAGCGCGAGTGCCGCCTTTACGGTTTCGAGGCCACAGCCCTTGCTGGCACCGATGATCGCGATGCGTGTCATTGACTTGATCTCCGTCTCAGATGGCGGCTGCGATGCGTTCGGCCAGTGCCTTCAGTCTGGTGAAGTCGGCCTTGTCGCGTGCGTGAAGGGCGAGGTCAATGCCTGCGCTGCGCGGTATGATGTGGAAATGAATATGGAACACGGTCTGTCCGGCGGCGGCACCATTCAACTGGGCCAGCATGACGCCAGGTGCACCGGTGACCTTCTTCACGGCGGCCGCGACCTTCCTGGTTGACTTCAAAAGGGCGGCCGCTCCCTCGGGGCTGAGGTCGAAGATGTTCTCTGCGGGCTCCTTCGGGATTACCAGCGTGTGCCCCTCGGCCTGGGGCATGATGTCCATGAAGGCCAGGGTGTGCTCGTCCTCGTAAACCTTGAAGCAGGGCGCCTCGCCCCTGATGATCTTCGCGAAGATGTTCTGGCTGTCGTAGGCCATCAGTTTTCTCCTTGCTGACTTGTCTTCCTGAAGGGGCTGTGCTCCCTGAGGACCTCGATGTCCTCGCTGACGCGCGCGCGCTCAGCCACCAGATAGCGCTCGACGGCGTCGCTCAGGCCGCGATGGGTGATCCAGTGTGATGACCAAGTCCGCGCGGGCATGTATCCGCGCGCGAGCTTGTGCTCGCCCTGTGCTCCGGCTTCGACCGTGCGCAGCTTTCGCGCGATCGCAAAGTCGATAGCCTGATAGTAGCAAAGTTCGAAGTGCAGGAATGGATGGTGCTCGATGGCCCCCCAGTTGCGGCCGTAGAGCGTGTCGGAGCCGATGAAGTTCAGCGCGCCGGCGATGTAGCGGCCATTGCGGCGTGCCATCACCAGAAGGATCCGGTCCGCCATCGTGTCACCCACGCGCGAAAAGAAGTCGCGTGTGAGATAGGGCGTCCCCCATTTACGGTTGCCCGTGTCCATGTAGAAGGAGAAGAATGCGTCCCAGTGCGCCTCGCGCAGGTCGCTTCCCGTCAGGTGCTCGACCTCGATTCCGGCCTCCAGCGCCTGACGGCGTTCGCGCCTGAGGTTCTTGCGCCGCATGGAGGACAGGCAGGCGAGGAAGCCCTCAAAGGTTCCATAGCCTTCATTGGTCCAGTGAAACTGCTGGTCGTTGCGCAGCAGGAAACCCGCCTCGGCCAAGGCCCTGGCTTCGTCCTCTGGTTCGAATGTCACGTGGACGGATGACAGTTCGAGGCGCTGGCAGATCTGCTTGAGAGCCTCGGCGAGTGCGGGCCTGTGGGCGGGGTCATTGCCTGTAAGCAGTCGTGGTCCGGTCGCGGGCGTGAACGGGACCGAGACCTGCAGCTTGGGGTAATAGGCGCCTCCAGCCCGCTCGAAGGCCTGCGCCCAGCCGTGGTCGAAGACGTATTCGCCATAGGAGTGCGCCTTCACGTAGGCCGGGACAGCGCCGATCACGGTGCCGTCCCGTTCGAGCGTGAGATGGGCGGGGTCCCAACCGGTCGCGGCCGTTGCCGATCCGCTCTGCTCGAGGGCCAGCAGGAATGCGTGCGTCACGAAAGGGTTCATGGGTGCGCCCGGTGGACAGGCAAGCCTGTCCCACGTCCCGGGCCCGATCGCGGCGATGGAGCCGTGAAGCTTTACGTTCATGCCCGCCATTGGCGCGGCCCCTGGCGGATCGTCACGCGATCTCGAAGATCGCTTCCACCTCGACGGCGACATTGCGTGGCAGGGAGCCTGCACCGACAGCGGCGCGGGCATGGCGGCCTGCGTCACCGAACACCTGCACGAGCGTGTCGGATGCGCCGTTGATCACCTCCGGGTGCTGGGCAAAGCCCTGCACCGCATTCACGAAGCCCGTGACCTTCACGCAGCGCTTCACCCGGTCGAGGTTTCCGGCGCAGGCTTCGCGCAGCTGGGCGATGATGTTCAGGGCGCAGAGGCGCGCTGCGGCCTGTCCCTGCTCGACGGTGAATTCCTTGCCGAGCTGGCCAACGTACTCGAGGCCCTGTGGACCCATCGTGACCTGTCCAGAGATGAAGACGAGGTTGCCACTGATCACGTAGGGCACATAACTGGCCACGGGTGGTGCCGCCTTGGGCAGCGTGATGGAAAGTTCCTTGAGGCGGGTGTCGATGCGGCCGGACATTGGAGCTCCTTTGGGGCATTGTTCCCATTACGGCTTTGCGGTTTCAGGCGTGCCGTGCGAGAAGGGGAAACTCGCAAATTGTCCAAGGGCTTGCAACTCGGGGATCCTTCCGGACCATGACACGACGGCTCGATGCTGATGACCGCTGCCCGGTTCGAGACGGGCTCTACATGCCCGCCGAGTGGGTGTCCCACAGCCGGACCTGGATGGCATGGCCCTGCCGGCCGGAGCCGTGGGGATCGCTTGAGGGCCTGCTGCGTGCACGGGTGGCCTATGCAGCCGTGGCGCGGGCCATTTCCGGGTTCGAGAAGGTCACGATGGTTGTTCGTCCGGAGGACCATGACGAAGCCCGCCTTGCCTGCGGGAAGGGGATCGATTTCGCCGGGTTTCGCATCGATGATTCATGGGTGCGCGACACCGGTCCGCTTTTTGTCACTGACGGGGCAGGCGGGATTGCAGGCGTGCACTGGCGTTTCAATGCGTGGGGCAACAAGTACCATCCGCATGACGGGGATGCGGCCCTCGCAGAGAGCCTGCTCGAGGCGCTTGACATGCGCAGCTATGCCGGACCGATGGTTCTCGAGGGCGGCTCGATTGTTGTCGACGGCCTGGGAACGCTCATCACGACGGAGCAATGCCTTCTCAATCCGAACCGGAACCCGAACCTGACACGCCAGCAGATCGAGGAGCGGCTTGCGATCTATCTTGGTGTCACGAGGATCGTGTGGCTGGGGGAGGGGCTTGAGGATGACGCGACGGACGGCCACGTCGACAATATCGTCAGCTTTGCAGGCCCCGGGCGTGTCCTCGTCCACAAGCCCGCGGCCAATGGCAGCTTCAATGACCGGGTCATGCGGGACAACATACAGCGCCTGGCTGCTGCGCGCGATGCGCGCGGGCAGCCCTTCGAAATCATCGAGGTTCCCGAACCTGCCGAGAGGCTCCGCCATGATGGGCGTCGGCTGGAGCTCAGCTATATCAATTCCTGCTTCACCAATTACGGATTGGTGGTTCCGGCGTTCGCCGATCCCTGCGACGATGATGTTTTTTCCATCATGCAGAAGGTGTTTCCGGATCGTCGCATCGTGCAGGTGCCGGCGCTGGACATACTGGAAGGTGGCGGCGGGCTGCACTGCATCACCATGCAGCAGCCGTCCGGCGAAGCGCTTGCTCCCGAGAGGATCTGATCGATGAGGAAGGTCACACTTGCCGCGACGCAGATGGCCTGCTCGTGGAATACCGAGGAAAATGTGGCACGGGCGATCAAGCTCGTGCGTGCTGCGCATGCCAGGGGGGCGCAGGTCATCCTCGTCCAGGAACTGTTCGAGACGCCTTATTTCTGCAAGGACCAGCTGGCTCGGCACTTCTCGCTGGCGCGCCCGTTCGCCGGGAACCCGCTGATCGCGTCTTTTTCAGCGCTGGCCCGTGAGCTTGGCGTGGTACTCCCGCTCTCGTTCTTCGAGAGTGCCACCAACGCGCACTTCAATTCACTTGCCATGATCGATGCCGACGGATCGGTGCTCGGGCTCTATCGAAAGTCGCACATCCCGGATGGCCCGGGCTATCAGGAGAAGTACTATTTCAATCCTGGGGATACCGGCTTTCGCGTATGGGATACGCGGTTCGGGCGCATCGGTGCCGGGATCTGCTGGGACCAGTGGTTCCCCGAGTGCGCGCGGGCCATGGCGCTGCAGGGGGCCGAGATCCTGTGCTACCCGACAGCGATCGGCAGCGAGCCTCCGCCGGCGCCGCCGGTCGATTCAGCCGGGCACTGGCGACGCGTCATGCAGGGGCATGCGGGGGCGAACCATGTTCCCCTGATTGCATCCAACCGGATCGGCCGCGAGGTGGGTGAGAGCTGCGAGATCACGTTCTATGGTACCTCTTTCATCGCGGGGCCGACAGGAGAGGTCCTTGCCGAGGCAGGGCGCGATGCGGAGGCTGTCATCACTGCCACGGTTGACCTTGACGAGATCTCGATTGCGCGACGGTCGTGGGGGATGTTCCGCGATCGCAGGCCGGATCTCTACGGGCCCCTGCTGACGCTGGACGGTGGGCCTGCCCCGGGACGCACCAACTGATCAAGGTCCGGGGGCAGTGTGTTGCTCCCGTTTCGGTCGTGGCTGCGGCAGGCGATGCACTCGCGGCGCGCCTGAAAGCCGTGCTAGTGATGGGGGCATCAACACGACAACTGGAGTTTCGAGGATGAGGAAGTTGCGTTCAGCGCTCCTGCTTGGCTGCGCTTTGCTGGTTTCGAGTTGTGGCGGGTCAGGTTCGGGCGGTGCTCCTACAGCCGAGGAGGCCGACAAGTTCGTTGAAGGCCTGAACGCGGATCTGCGCCGCATGGTGCCCTACCAAAGCTCGGCGGCGTGGCTGCAGGCGACGTACATCACGGATGATTCCCAGATGATCGCCTCGCGTGCGAGCGAGGAGGTTCTCGCCTGGCAATCGCGCAAGGTGGAGGAGGCCAAGCGTTTCAAGGACCTGAAGGACCTGAAGCCGGAGACCGCCCGGGCGCTGATGCTGCTGAAGAATGTCTCAGCCCCGGCGCCCAGCGATCCGGCGCTTCAGTCGGAGCTTGCGAAGATCCTCTCGAAGATGGAGGCGAACTATGGTGCTGCCAAGTGGTGCCGGACGGCCACCGACTGCCTGAACCTGACCGAGATCGAGAAAATCATCAATAATCCGTCCGAGACACCCGAGGCGCGGTCCGCGGCCTGGAAAGGCTGGCAGGAGACCGCGCGCGGGATCCGCAAGGACTACCAGCGCTTCGTGGAAATCGTGAACACGGGGTCGAAGGAGATGGGGTTTGCGGACGCGGGCGAGGTCTGGCGGAGCGGCTATGACATGACGCCAGCCGCCTTTGCCGATGAAACGGAGCGCCTCTGGGGGCAGGTCAAGCCGCTCTATGAGCAGCTTCACTGCTATGTGCGCGGCAAGCTCAATGCGCGTTATGGGGATGCCGTTGTTCCGAAGGATGGCAAGATACCCTCGCATCTGCTTGGCAACATGTGGGCGCAGCAATGGTCCAACATCTACCCGCTGGTTGAGCCCTACAGGGGTGTCGCGAGCCTTGATGTGTCGAGCTCGCTCAAGAAGTTGCGCGCACAGGAGTTTGCGCGGCTGAGGGCCGAGAATCCGAAGGCCACGGGCGCCGTCGAGGTCGCTGAGCTGTCCTACAGGGCGGATGCGGCGATCTCGGTGAAGATGACGCGCATGGCCGAGGACTTCTATGTATCGCTGGGCATGCAGAAGCTGCCGGATTCGTTCTGGCAGAAGTCATTGCTCACGCGACCGCGCGACCGCGAGGTGGTGTGCCATGCGAGCGCGTGGGACATGAACATGCAGGGTGACGTGCGCATCAAGCAGTGCATCGAGCCGGATGAGGAGTCGCTCACCACGATCCACCACGAGCTTGGCCACATCTACTATGACCTCAGCTACAACAAGCAGCCGCCCATGTTCCAGTCGGGTGCACATGACGGGTTCCATGAGGCGATCGGGGACACGGTGACGCTGTCGCTGACGCCTGCCCACCTGAACAAGATCGGGCTTGTGCCGGCGCAGACGCTGGATCCGCAGGCGGTCGTCAATTCACAGATGAAGTGGGCGCTGGACAAGATCGTATTCCTGCCGTGGGGCAAGCTTGTCGACCAGTGGCGCTGGAAGGTGTTCAGCGGCGAGATCAAGCCCGCGGACTACAACGCGGCGTGGTGGAGCCTTCGCGAGCAGTACCAGGGTGTCTCTGCCCCGGTTGCGCGCAGCGAAGAGGACTTCGATCCGGGTGCCAAGTATCACATTCCCGGCAATACGCCCTACACGCGGTACTTCCTGGCCTTTGTGCTGCAGTTCCAGTTCCAGAAGGCGTTGTGCGATGCTGCGGGCTTCAAGGGGCCGCTGCATGAGTGTGACGTCTATGGCAACAAGGAGGCCGGGCGCCGCTTCATGGACATGCTCGAGGCGGGCGCCTCGCGGCCATGGCCCGAAACGCTGCAGAAGCTGACCGGTGGCACGGAGATGGATGGCTCGGCGCTGATCGAGTACTTCCAGCCGCTGATGGGCTATCTGAAGGAGCAGAACAAGGGAAAGACCTGCGGCTGGGGCGGCTAACCCTTGAAGGTGCAGACAGATGCAAGGGGCGCCAGACGTGGCGCCCCTCTTTCGTTCAGCGCGGTGCCGGACTGGACGGGGTGGCGATCGTGTCGAGGTATCCCAGGAATTCCTCGGTCTCGGATGCCGATAGCTTCATGGGCGGCAGGCGGATCTCTGCCTTGTCGTGCTCGGCGATGATGCCGGTTTGCAGCGCCTCGCGCAGCTGGTCGCGGCGCCAGCGCTGACCCAGGTTGCGGAATGGCTGGGCGCCGGGATAGGGGCTTGTGTCTGTCTTGCCGATGGCGTGGCAGCGCGCGCAGTTTGCCTCGACGAGGGCCTGCCCGCCGCCGCGGACCTCGATCGAGCGCAGGTAGGCGATCAGGCTGTCCACGGCCTCGGGGCGGAACTGGAATTGCGGCATCGGCCCATGGGCGACGCGCATGCCTTCGGCCAGTTCGGTGCCGAGCATCTCGGCGCTGTAGCGTTTCAGCACGGTCCTGAAGGCCGGCGCCTTGGGGTTGGGGCTGTTTCCGGTGCGCCCGATGGAATGGCAGGAGGCGCAGTTTGCCTCGGCAAGGGCCCGGCCATCCTCGATCATCGCCTCGCTTGCCGTCGGACCCGTGCTGTCAAGGCCCTGGTCATCGATGCAGGCTGCAAGGGCCACGGCGGTCAGCATGATGGCGATGAGGTGTCGGATGCCCATGGTTCCTGCCGATCCTTGTCTTGGTGTTGAGCGGCCCGTCCGGTGCGCCTGCCTGATCAGCGCCATGCTGGCAGCTCAGGAGAGTCTTCCCCTTGACCCAAATCAATCGGGCAACGAACGCAACAGATACAATGAAACCATGTTGGTCCGAAACCCACAATTGCGCATGGCGGTCGGCGTGCTGATGGCTCTGGCATTGTGCGTCCGTGCGGGCATGCCTGGTGTCACGGCTGGCTTGGGCGGGGCTGGTGTGATGTCTGTCGAGGTCTGCACGCGGGAAGGGCTCACGCGTGTACCGGTCGATGAACGGGCGCCAGGCGAGCATGGTACCGGCATCGGTTGCCACCTGATGGCCTGCACGGTCCTGGCGCATGGCGCAGGCCTGTCCGCGGAGGACGGTGCCCTGCCTGCTGCGGTTTACCTGTCTGGCGTTGCTGTGGCCCCGGTGGCTCAGAGAGGGGCCTTGGGCCTGTTGCCCGTACTCCTCCGGGCGCGCGGTCCGCCGCTAGTCCTTGCGTCCCTGAAGGGAGCGTCCCTTCCGGATCGCGCCTGATCCGAACCTGTCCCGGACCTTGTCCATTGCCCGTTCGGCTGCATCCCGGCGGCGCGCTTCCACATCGATGAGGTCGGCCTCGTCGCACTGCGCTTCGGGCACGAGCCCTGACAGTCCCACGCCTACGAGACGGTACCGCGTGCCGCGGGCCTCGTTCGATAGCAGCCGGCAGGCAGTTTCGTAGAGGCGATGCGCCAGAAGTGTCGGCCGTTCGAGGGTTGATCGCCGCGTGATGGTCCTGAACTGCGTGCCCTTGAGCTTCAGCGTCACGGGCGCCCCGCCAGGCGCTGCAGCCTTCGCCCTCGCGGATACTTTCTCGCACAGGGGCCATAGAATGGCCTCGAGTGCCTCGCGGCTTGCGATGTCCGTGTCGAGGGGCGTCTCTGCGGAGATTGCCTTTGCGGGGGCACGCGGTTCGATGCGCCTTGTGTCGTCTGCGTTGGCGAGGTGCCAGACCCACACGCCGCTTGAGCCAAAGCGTGCGGTGATTTCCTTCAGGCTGCGGGCCCTTATGTCTGCGATGGTGTAGATGCCCTCGCGGGCCAGCGACTGCGCGAAGGCGCGGCCGACACCCGGGATCAGCGTCGCGGGCCGCGGACCGAGGAAGGACAAGGCTTCGGCGCGACCGATGATGAAGAAGCCGCGGGGCTTGTCGATGTCGGAGGCCACTTTCGCGAGGAACTTGTTGAAGCTGAGGCCGATCGAAACGGTGACGCCGATCTCGTCCTCCACGCGACGTGCGAGGCGTGCGAGGGTCTGGGCCGGCGATGCGCGGTGCAACCGTTCGGTGCCGGTCAGGTCGAGGAAGGCCTCGTCGAGCGAAAGCGGTTCGACGAGCGGGGTGATGGACAGCATCAGGTCGCGGATCTGGCGGCTGACGGCCTGGTATTTCTGCATGTTCGGCCTGATGACGATCGCGTCGGGGCAGGCGGCGAGTGCCTTGAACATCGGCATCGCCGACTTCACGCCGAAAGTCCGGGCGATGTAGCAGCAGGTCGCCACGACGCCGCGCCGGCCGCCGCCGACAATCACGGGACGATCGGCGATCGCGGGGTTGTCGCGCTTCTCGACCGAGGCATAGAAGGCGTCGCAGTCGATGTGTGCGATGGACAGATCCTGGAGTTCCGCATGGGCCAGCAGGCGGGGGCTGCGGCACGACGGACAGCGCCGCGGGGCGGGTTCCGGCAGAAGCTGCACACAGTCCCTGCACAGGGCGGGCATGGCGGCACCTAGGCGGTGGTCATGGCCTGCCGGATCCAGTCGGCGGCCTCGGGCCAGGTGTCGAGCCGTGCATGGGCATGGGGGCTTGGGCCTATCAACCGAGCAAGGCGTGTGTCGGCGACGAAGTGGAGGCGCCAGACATGCGGCGCGACGGCTGCAACCGAGGCGTGGTGGGGTGGCAGGTCGTCGATGAAGACCACGGGGGCGCGCATGTGACTGATCATGGGCCTGATCACATCACCCTTGGGGCCGCTGCCTGCGATCACGGGATAGGCCATGCCGTGACGGGCGAGGTTCTCAGCCCTGGCCTCGCGCGCGGCGGCCGGCAGGTTCGACAGGATGATGACCTGGGCCTGTGACCCGAGTGCGGCCAGGGCTGCAGCGGCTCCGGGGACAGGATCAAGATGCGCCGTGTCGGCGGCGAAGAACTCATCGATGAGGCGGGTGACCTCAGCGTTGGCGACGGTCTGCCCGGTCGTCCGGTGGCGCACGTTCCCGTGGATCCGGAACGAGACGAGGTCGAGTTGGAGGTCCTGCCGGGCGAGGAAGCGCTCCAGTCCCTTGATGAACTCGACGAGGACCTCGTCCGCATCGCAGATGATGAGGGGTTGGGAAGGATCGATGCGGAGGCCGTCTACCATGCGGTTGATCCGTGGGGGTCGAGCGTTGCGTAGGCCGCGAGGAGTTGGCCGGCCTTCAGGCCGTCGTCCTCCGAGAAGGTGCGGGCAAGTGATTCGTCTGCAGCAAGGTGTCCCAGGGCGGCGGCGAGAATCACCTCGTCCGTGCTGCGGGCCTGCAGCGTGTCGGGATCAAGGCCACTTGCCGTTAAGAAATTCTGGATGTCGCCGGGCCGATTGGCGAGGAAAATCAAGGCCCGCTCGGCGATGTCGATGGCAAGTCTGCGTTGCATGGCGGCGACTGTCCCAATTTGACCGACTTCGGTTGCTTTTCTTTGCAGGCTTTGCGGTAATCCGAAAAGCTTATTTAACATTGTTCAGGTGAAATATGACGCGAAAAACCAGACCCTTGCACCGGGGGTGCGGATGACAAGGGCGCAGGAACAGGGAATGGGGGCCGAGGCCACCCGTTCGGAGGGCATCATGGACGCGAGCACGAAGACTGTTCTGATTGTCGAAGACAACGAACTCAACATGAAGCTGTTTCATGACCTGCTCGATGCGCATGGCTACAGGACGATCCAGACCCGTGACGGACTGGAAGCGCTTGACCTTGCGCGCAAGCACGCGCCGGACCTGATCCTGATGGACATCCAGTTGCCGGAAGTCTCGGGGCTGGAAGTCACGAAGTGGCTCAAGGAAGACGGAGAACTGAAGCAGATCCCTGTGATCGCCGTGACGGCGTTCGCCATGAAAGGCGACGAAGAAAAGATCCGCCAGGGTGGTTGCGAGGCTTACATCTCCAAGCCCATCTCGGTCATGAAGTTCCTGGAGACGGTTCGCAAGTTCCTGCGCTAGAGAGAAAAAGAATGACCGCGCGCGTCCTTGTCGTCGACGACATTCCAGCCAATGTGAAGCTTCTCGAAGCTCGCCTTGGTGCGGAGTATTTCGAGGTGTCGACGGCGAACTCCGGCGAACAGGCCCTCGCCAAGATCGCGAAGGAAGCGCCGGACATCGTGCTGCTTGATGTCATGATGCCCGGCATGGATGGTCTCGAGGTCTGCCGGCGGATCAAGGCGAATCCGGAATCGGCCCATCTGCCGGTGATCATGGTCACGGCGCTCGACCAGGTCCCGGACCGAATCCAGGGGCTTGAGGCAGGTGCCGACGATTTCCTCACGAAGCCGGTCAACGACCTTGCCCTGTTTGCCCGCGTTCGCAGCCTTGTCCGGCTGAAGACCATGGTGGATGAGCTCCGCCTTCGCCAATCGACGGGCGAGAGCATGGGGCTCGGCGAGGCCGCCACACGATCATTCAACGAGCCACCGGGCCGTGGACGCATCCTCGTGGTCGAAGACCGCGAACAGAGCGTTACCCGTATCCGGGAGAACCTTGCCGAAGACCATGATGTCGATGTGGTGTCGCAAACGACCGAGGCCGTCGTGCGCGCCAAGGGCGGCGATTATGACCTCGTCATCGTCAGCCTTGCGCTCGACAAGCAGGATGGCCTGCGCTTCTGCGCAACGCTGCGCAGCCTCGAGGCGACCCGGCAGACGCCGATCCTGGCGGTCATCGACGAGGGTGATACGAAGCGCATGGTGCGCGCGCTCGATATCGGCGTGAACGATTATCTCATGCGGCCCATCGAGCGGCACGAACTGGCCGCGCGCGTACGAACGCAGCTGCGCCGGCGCCGCTATGCCGAGCGCTTGAAGCAATCCCTGCAGCTGAGCCTCGAGCTCGCGATCACCGACCAGCTGACCGGGCTGTTCAACCGTCGCTACATGTCGCGCCACCTGAGCACGCTGCTGTCCGAGGGGTCGAAGCCTGTCTCGTTCCTGATGCTGGATGTCGATTTCTTCAAGCAGATCAACGACACCTACGGCCATGACGTGGGCGACGAGGTGCTCAAGGAGTTCGCCAACCGCATATCGGCGAATGTGCGGGGCATCGACCTTGCGTGCCGGTTCGGCGGCGAGGAATTCGTGGTCGTGATGCCGGACACCGACCTCAGCTTTGCCTATCTCGTTGCAGAGCGGTTGCGCCAGTCGGTTGCCGATGCGCCTTTCGTGCTCAATGGCGAAACCCGGCAGTTGCCGGTGACGATCTCAATCGGGGTGGCGGCCAGCCAGAGTGGCGACACGCCCGAGGTGCTGCTCAAGCGCGCGGACCAGGCGCTTTACAGGGCAAAGCGTGAGGGGCGGAATCGCGTCGCGGCTGACGCCGCCTGACGGCTGATTACTTGATCTTGCCTTCGACGTATTCGACGTGCTTGCGCACGACGGGGTCGTATTTGCGGACCTTGAACTTGTCGGTCATCGTGCGCGAGTTCTTCTTCGCCACGTAGAAATGGCCCGTTCCTGCCGAAGAGTTCAGGCGGATCTTGATGGTTGTTGGCTTCGCCATGGCGGTCTTCCGTCAGGTGTCTGTGCCGTCCCAGGTCGGGCCGGGTCTCAGGAGGCCGCAAAACTACTCATTGGCGGGGGGAAGTCAACTGCCTGCCGGCGTGCGGAAGGTCGCGGCCCGCCACGCGGTCACCATCACAAAAACCGCGGGAATCAGCGCCAAAACCACCACGAGGCCGTGCGGATTCCACAGATCCATCGCCAGTCCACCCAATGAAGGGCCAACCATGGTGCCTGTTGCGTAAATGATGGCGAAGGCGGAATTGGCGGCGGCCAGCTCGCCGCCGCGGAACCTGGCGCCGAGGTGGGCGAGCCCCACGGCATAGATCGCCGAGATCACGCCGCCCCAAAGCAGCACGATGCCCAGCTCCCAGGGGCCAATGGCCCTGATCATCGGCAGGAATGCCGCGGCTGCGATGCAGGCGATGCCGCAGCCGATCAGCACATGGCGTCGGTCGGTCTTGTCGGCGAGCCAGCCAATGAAGGGTACGAGCAGCATGTTGCCAAGGCCGAGGGCCCCGATGAGAAGGGTGGACTGGGTTTCAGCGATGCCCTGGCGCACGGCATAGATGGCAAGGAAGGCGCCCGCACAGGCCTCGACGGCGCCGTAGCACAGTGCGGCACCGGCGGCCGACGGCGAGGAGAAGACAAAGCCGAACATCGCTCCGGCCTTTGCGTGCTCGATCACGGGCACGAGCCGGCGGGCAACAACAATGAGGGGGATCAGCGCGGCCATCATGGTCACGGAGCCTGCAATGAAGGGGGCCCAGCCCTGGGTGCCCAGCAACTGGATGATCCCGGGTCCCAGCGCGAAACCTGCGGAGAAGATAGCCGTATAGATCGCGATCAGGCGTCCGCGCATCCGCTCGGGCGCGATCTGGTTGATCCAGACCTCGCTGGCAACGAACAGGCCCTGCAATGCGGCGTTAAGGACAAAGCGAAACACGAACCAGAGCAGCAGACTGTCGGCGGCCCGGAAGCCAATCAGGCAGGCGGCTGCGATTGCGTAGCAGGCGACAAGGAAGCGGACTGTCCCAAATCTTGCTGCCAGCGCCGGGATGAAGGGTGTGACAATGATCATCGCCACAGCGCCGGTCATGACATTGGCGCCGATCAGCGTTGCCGACACCCCGTTGCGCTCGAGCAGGAGCGAGAACAGCGGCAGCGACAGTCCCATGCCAAGACCGTTGGCAAAGATGCAGGCGTAGACCGCACCCAGGCTTCGCCTGAGGTCGCGTGGTGAGAGGCTGTCCGGCGTCATGCGGGGCGGACTGGCTTGTTGCGGCGATAGCGGAAGAAGGGCGTGGTGCGGGACGCGCCGGTGTCGGTCGTGGCCAGCTCCGCCAGTACGAAGCGGGTTACGTCGATGGCAGGAAACTCGCGCGCGACGTGAAGCGGATACCAGTCGAGCCCGAGGAGTTCGCCGTTCTCGCGGATCTCTCCGGTGAGTTCCTCGCCGTCGGCAAGAAAGAACCGC
This sequence comes from Micropepsaceae bacterium, assembly GCA_036840015.1. Classification (GTDB taxonomy): domain Bacteria; phylum Pseudomonadota; class Alphaproteobacteria; order Micropepsales; family Micropepsaceae; genus SZUA-430. The sequence goes on along the minus strand of DAISVV010000016.1, from coordinate 13,078 downwards.
GCATGGAAGCGCACGGGCGCTGAAGTCGGCGTGATCGCACGCCCCAGGAACCGAAGCCGGTCATGCGCCGGTGCGAGGCCAGCGCGCACGAAATCGGACCAGGCGCCCTCGTTGCTGCCCGGGTGACCCGAGCCGGCGAGGATCAAACCTGTTTCCTCGTAGGTTTCGCGGATGGCTGTCGTTGCAAGCCCCTGGGCCATCGCCGGCGTGCAGCCGCCGCGGCTGCAGAGCTCGCGCATCGTGTCGTCGTTCAGCGGTGCGCTGGGGGCGATGCGGGTGTCACCCCTGTCCAGGCGTCCACCTGGAAACACCCATGCCTCGCCGAACACGGCGCGCGCCGGACGCCGGCCCATCAGCACGTGCAGCGCCCCGCCGATCCGGCGCGTCAGCACGAGAGAGGCTGCGTGCCTTGGCTTGACGGGTTTCTGTTCCATGCGGGCTTGCTTCCGGGCTCCTCAGGCGTCCGGTGTAGACGACGGGGAGGCCCGGAGGCAATGCGGCGGGTTTTTCAGATGCAGACGCTGGCCAATGGCGGCAGGCCATTGAAGGCGATGCTGGAGTAGGTCGTCGTGTATGCTCCAGTCGACAGGATGAGCACCCTATCGCCAGCCTTGAGTGCCGTCGGCAGGTGATAATCGGCCTTTTCGTAAAGGATATCCGCGCTGTCGCATGTCGGCCCGGCAAGGATCACGGGTGCGGCCTCGCTGCCGTCATGGGGCGTCAGGATACGATAGCGAATGGCTTCATCCATGGTTTCGATCAGGCCGTGGAACTTGCCGATGTCAAGGTAAACCCAGCGGCGCGGATCGTTGCCGCCCTTCTGCGATACCAGGACGACCTCGGCCTGGATCACGCCGGCATCGCCCACGATGTAGCGCCCCGGCTCGACAATGATGTCCAGCGACCTGCCCGGGAAGTGCCGGCGGATGGCGTTGCGAATTGAACCTGCGTAGTCGCGGATATCGGGCACGTCGCTGTGGTAGCGCGAGGGGAAACCGCCTCCGACATTGATCATCTGCAGGTCGATGCCGCGCGCGGCGACATTGCGGAACACCGCGCTGGCCTGGCTAATCGCCAGGTCGAACTGGTCATGGCGTGTCTGCTGCGAACCGACATGGAAGGAAACGCCCCACGGCACGAGACCGAGCTCGCGTGCCTGAACGAGGAGGTCTTCCGCCATCGGGCGCTCGCAACCGAACTTGCGCGAGAGCGGCCATTCCGCTCCCTCGCTGTCGACGAGGATGCGACAGAAGACGCGGGCGCCGGGCGCTGCCTCTGCCAGCTTGCGGAGTTCCTCCCCGCTGTCGAAGGCAAAGAGGCTCACGCCGCGCGCGTGGGCGGCGGCGATGTCGCGCTGCTTCTTGATCGTGTTTCCAAACGAAATGCGGGCGGGATCCACGCCGAGGCGCAGGCACATGTCGATCTCGCCGATGCTGGCGGTGTCGAAGCTCGAGCCTTGCCCTGCGAGGCGTGACAGGATCTCGTCGGCCGGATTTGCCTTGACGGCATAGAACACCTGCGCCTCGGGCAGTGCTGTCGCGAGGTCGTCATAGTTCCGGGCGACGAGGTCGACATCGACAACGAGGCAGGGCGAGGGGAGCTGCGCCATCCTGAGGTATGCGGCGATTCGCGGTGACAGGCCACCACGTTCCACAGGCGTGTTCGCTGCTGCTGGCGTTGCGGGCGGCGCTGCGTTCGTGTCGGGTCGGGAATCGAAACGGATCTTGCGGGCGCGGGCGCCCCTTGCACTGGCCAACATCGTCAACACCCTTTAGGACCCGGCGCTTGCCGGCTTGATCGAAAAGGACGCTTCCGTCGTTGCTTAACCTGCAGAGATGGCCAGTGGCACGTGCGTTATGCGTCTTGAGAGAGCAGAGCAGATAATGCTTGCTGTCCCGTTTCGCAAGAGAGGATTTTGTTCTTTCCGCTTTCAGCGTTAGCGGCGCTTGCCGCGCTTGACGCCCCTGAGGCCGCCGCGTGCGCCGCGCCTCAGGCCCGGCGCACTTGCCTTCGGCGCGCCTGCGCTTCCTCCCTCGACCAGCGCGAAGCGCAAGCCGCCGGTGAGCGGCGTGGCTTCGTCCACGCGTACCCTGACCCTGTCACCGAGGCGGAAGGTCAGCCCCGATTTCTCGCCGACGAGGGCGTGTGTACGCTCATCGTGGTGGAAGAATTCCCGGCCTAGCGATCGCACGGGAACAAGTCCGTCCGCGCCTGTCTCGCTCAGGCGCACGAACAGGCCAAAGCGTGTGACCCCCGAAATGCGGCCGGGGAATTCCGCTCCGACGCGGTCGGACATGAATGCGGCGATGTAACGGTCGGTCGAGTCGCGTTCGGCTGCCATGGCGCGGCGTTCGAAGGCCGAGATGTCTTCGGCGGTGCGCGAGAGGCGGTCAATGTCCTTCTGGGTCAGTCCGCCTTCGCCCAGGCCAAAGCTGCGGACCAGACCGCGGTGCACGATGAGGTCGGCGTAGCGCCTGATCGGCGAGGTGAAGTGGGCGTAGCGTTTCAGCGAGAGACCGAAATGCCCGATGTTGTCGGGGCTGTATTCGGCCTGGCTCTGCGAGCGCAGCATCACGACGCTGACCAGTTCCCGGTTGGGGGTGTCGGCTGCCGCCTTGAGGATGGTGTTCAGCATCGCGGTCGTGATTGTCTGTGCCTGCCCGAGATTGATCCCGAGGGTTTCGAGGAACTCGCCGAGTGCCTGGAGCTTTTCCGTCGAGGGTGGGGCGTGAACCCGATAGACCAAGGGACAGGCGCGCTGCTCGAGGGCCTCGGCCGCGGCCACGTTGGCCTGGATCATGAACTCCTCGATCAGGCGGTGTGCCTCGAGGCGCTCGCGCGTGCCGATGGACTTCACGCGGCCATCCGCGCCCAGTTCGATGCGGTGCTCGGGCAGGTCGAGGTCAAGGGGGCTACGCCGGTCGCGCGCCTTGCACATGGCCCTGTAGCAGGCTTCGAGCGGCTTCAGCACTCCCTCGAGCAACGGTTTCGTGCGGTCGTTCGGATGACCGTCAAATGCGTCCTGCACCTCGTTGTAGGTGAGCCTTGCGGCCGATCGCATGAGGGCGCGCTCGAAGCGATGGGACTTCATGCGTCCGTCGGCACCGAACCTGAAATGACAGGCGATGATGGCGCGGTCCTGGCCTTCCTTCAGCGAGCAGAGATCTGCCGAGAGATGTTCCGGCAGCATGGGGACCACGCGGTCAGGGAAGTAGACCGAGTTTCCACGGCGCTGCGCCTCGCGGTCGATAGCGGAACCGGGTTGTACGTAATAGGACACGTCGGCGATGGCCACGATGGCCCTGAACCCGCCCTTGTTCTGCGGATCGTCATCGGGCGCGGCCCAGACGGCGTCGTCGTGATCGCGCGCGTCGGGCGGGTCGATCGTCACCAACGGGATATCGCGCAGATCTGTCCTGTTGCCGAGCTGGGGGCGTGCCGCCCTTGCGGCCTCATCAAGCACCGACTGCGGGAAGCTGTCGGGGATGCCATGCGCGTGGACGGCGATGAGGCTGATCGTGCGCGGTTCGGATGCCTTGCCCACACGCTCAACGATCCGTCCCCGCGGCAAGCCCATGGTGCGGTCCCGTGTCGCCTCGAGCACAACGATCTCGCCCTCGCGGGCGCCGGCGATGTCTGCTTCCGGAATGAAATATTCGTGGCGCGCCTTCCGGTCGACGGGCTCGACGCGACCGTTGCGGCCCATCTTGCGGAACATGCCGACCGCCCGGTTTGGCGTCGCACCAAGTCGCTTGATGATCTGGGCCGCGTAGGCCTTGCCTTCCGGGCGGAGGCGCACGAGTGCCCGCTCGCCAATCCCGAGGCTCAGCCCTTCGTCACGGGTCTGGTGGCCGGGTGCAAGCACGATGTGGGGTGGTGGCTCGTCGCTGTCCCACTGCACCGGACGGCATAGCATCTCGCCGTCGGTATCGCCATCGGTGACCTCGACGACGGTGACCTCGGGCAGGTGACCGGCGCGCAGGAGCTTCTTGCCACGCTCGCGCTTCAGTTCGCCCTGGTCGGCGAGTTCGGCGAGGAGGCGCTTGAGTTCGATCTTGTTGTTGCCCCTGATGCCGAAGTGCCGGGCAATGTCGCGTTTGGTAGCTTCCGGGTTCTGCGAGACGAAGTCGAGCAAGGCTTCGCGAGAGATGAGGGCGTCATCTTTCGGGTGGCCGGTGTGACGCTGCTTCTTCTTCACGTCGCTTCGAGTTCTTTCTTCTTCCGGGGCGGAGACTTGCGGGCGGCCTTGGCTGTTTTTTCAGGCTCCGCGGCCTTTGTGCCCTTGGTGGCCTTGCTGGTGGCAGCTGCCTTTGGTGCCTTGGGTTCCGCTTTGGCCTTGCGCTTCTTCTTGCCGCCGCCGCCCTGCTCGGCGCGCTGGCGCAACAGGTCGACAGCCTGCTCGAGCGTCACTGCCTGCGGGTCGGTTCCCTTCGGCACGTTGGCGTTGGTCTCGCCGTCGGTGATGTAGGGGCCATAGCGGCCATTCATGACCTTGATGGCGGCCTTGCTCTCGGGGTGCTCGCCCAGTTCCTTCAGGGGGGCTGCCTTCTGGCGCCCAAAGGCAGCCTGGGGGTTCGCCTTCTTCTCGGCCAGCAGCGTGACGGCGTGGTTCAGGCCAATCGTGAACACGTCGTCCTGTTCTTTCAGATTGGCATAGACGCCGTCATGCTTGATGTAGGGTCCGAAGCGGCCGAAATTCGCTTCGATCGGCTTGCCGTCTTCGGGGTGCATGCCAATGGTGCGTGGCAGCGACAGGCGCTTCAGCGCGTCTTCAAGCGTCAGCGTCGAAAGATCCACGCCCTTTGGTGCACTTGCCGTGCGCGGCTTGGGGGCGTCCTTTTCCTTGCTGGCCTCGCCCAGCTGCAGGTAGGGGCCGAAGCGTCCGGGGCGCAGGGTCACGGACAGGCCCGTGTCCGGGTCGACCCCGAGCACCCGTGTTTCGACCGCGTTCTCACCGCTGCTCGCAAAGGGCCGCGTGTAGCTGCATTTTTCTTCGCCTTCAGCGCCGTAGTTGGAGCAGCCGATGAAAGCGCCGTTGCGGCCAAGACGCAACCCGAGCCGGCCTGTCTTGCAAAGCTTGCACTGGCGGGGATCCATGCCGTCGGCTGCGACGGGGAAGATGTGGGGCCCGAGGACCTCGTCAAGCGTGTCCAGGACCTCGCGAATGCGCAGTTCGGAAATGCCCGCCAGGGCGGCGTTGAAGTCGCGCCAGAAATCGGCCAGCAGAATCTTCCAGTTCAGCTTGCCTTCCGAGACCTGGTCGAGCTGGTCCTCGAGGCTGGCGGTGAAGTCGTACTCGACGTAGTGGCGGAAGAAGTTCGTCAGGAAGGCGGTGACCAGCTGGCCGCGGTCTTCCGGCACGAAGCGCGATTTGTCCATCCGCACATAGTTGCGGTCGCGCAGCACCTGGAGCGTGGAGGCGTAGGTCGAGGGGCGTCCGATGCCCAGTTCCTCAAGCTTCTTGACGAGGGAAGCTTCGGAGAAGCGCGGCGGCGGTTCGGTGAAGTGCTGTTCGGGCTTGACCTCGCCGACAGCCATCGTGTCGCCGGCCGATACCTTGGGCAGACGGGCGCTGTCTTCATCGTCCTCGGGTTCGTCGCGGCCTTCCTGATAGAGGGCGAGGAAACCATCGAAGGTGAGGATCGAGCCTGTCGCGCGCAGGCCGGTGCGTCCGTCGCGGGTCTCGATGTCGATGGTCGTGCGCTCGAATTCGGCGGCTTCCATCTGGCTTGCGACCATGCGCTTCCAGATGAGGTCGTAGAGGCGGAACATGTCGCTGTCGAGGCCGCGCAGGCTGTCGGGCGTGCGTTCGACATCGGTTGGCCGGATCGCTTCGTGGGCTTCCTGCGCGTTCCTCGTCTTGGACTTGTAGACGCGAGGGGCCTGGGGCAGATGGCGCGCCGAATAGCGGCTGGCGATGAGCTTGCGCGTCTGGGTGAGGGCTTCCGGTGCGACGTCGACGCCGTCGGTTCGCATATAGGTGATCAGGCCCACGGTTTCGCCACCGATGTCGACGCCTTCGTAGAGGCGCTGGGCGATGCGCATCGTGTCCTTGGCCGAGAAGCCCAGCTTGCGCGAGGCTTCCTGCTGCAGGGTCGAGGTCGTGAAGGGCGGGTAGGGATTGCGCCGGGCAGGCTTGGATTCCACGCTTGCGACGGAGAACTGGCCTGTCTCGACTGCCTTGCGGGCGGAGAGAGCCGAAGCCTCGTCGGGCAGGGAGAATTTCTCGAGTTTCTCGCCGTTGAGCTTTACGAGGCGCGCCTTCAGCGTGTCGCGCGAAGGAGTGTTCAGCAGGGCATCGACGGTCCAGTATTCCTGGGCCTTGAAGCGCTCGATCTCGAGTTCGCGCTCGCAGATCAGGCGCAGGGCGACCGACTGGACGCGGCCGGCTGACCGGGAACCGGGGAGCTTGCGCCAGAGAACGGGAGAGAGATTGTAACCCACGAGGTAGTCGAGGGCGCGGCGCGCCAGATAGGCGTCGACGAGTTCCTGGTCGATCTGGCGCGGGTGCGCCATGCCTTCCTGGACGGCACTCTTCGTGATGGCGTTGAAGACGACGCGCTCGATGGCAACGTCCTTCAATGCCTTCTTCTGGCGAAGGACCTCAAGCAGGTGCCACGAGATGGCCTCGCCCTCTCGGTCGGGGTCGGTGGCCAGGATCAGCTTGCGGGCACCTTTCACGGCCGAGGTGATCTCGTTCAGGTGCTTCGCGGCGCGGTCGGCGACTTCCCAGGACATCTCGAAATCCTGGTCCGGCTTCACGGAGCCGTCTTCCTCGGCAAGGTCCCGCACGTGTCCATAGGATGCGAGCACCTTGTAATCGGCACCCAGGTATTTGTTGATCGTCTTGGCCTTTGCAGGGGACTCAACGATCACGACGTTGCTGGCGGGCACTTGCGGTTCTGATCCTTGGGTTGGGGGTCCCGTTTGGGGGGCGGACAGTGGTCCAATCCCCGGTCCAAAGTCAACCGACCGTCACGATGGGCGCCTTCATCGTCGCCAAAATACACTTATAATCAATGAATTAGTTGGTTAACCGATTTGGCTTGCGGACACGCGTTGTCCGGGATGCCGGGTTAACAGACCTGCGAATTCCAGGTCGAGAAGGGCTGCTGAGACGTTGGCCGCGGAGGCGCCGGTCTGGCGTACAAGCTCGTCGGTTTCGACCGGCGTGGTGCCAAGGCGCGCCAGGATTTCGGCTTGCAGGTCTTCGGGCGGAAGGGCTGCGGACGGGGGGTGTGGCCGGGTTGCTGGAGAAGATCGCACCGGGCGGGATCTGGCTTGTTCAAAGGACAGGGCCAACAGCACGTCCTCGGCCGTTTCGGTGAGGATGGCACCCTGTCTCAGGAGGGCGTTGGTTCCTGTTGCCCTGGGGTCGAGGGGGGAACCGGGGACGGCGAATACGTCACGGCCCTGTTCGCCTGCGAGGCGAGCGGTGATCAGAGAGCCCGAGTTGAGTGTCGCCTCCACGACCAGCACGCCGTGCGAGAGGCCCGAGATGATGCGGTTGCGTCGCGGAAAGTGCTGGGCCGTGGGCTGCTGTCCGCAAGGCACCTCGCTCACGACAAGGCCAATCTCACAGACCTCTGCGTGCAGGCGCTCATTCTCTGGCGGATAGATGACGTCGATGCCACCAGCCATGACGGCGATCGTGCCGGTTTGCAGTGATCCCTTGTGGGCTGCGGTGTCGATGCCGCGTGCGAGGCCCGAGACAATGACAAGGCCGGCGTTGCCGATGTCGGCGGCCATGTTGCGTGCGTAACGCTGTCCCATCGCGGATGCGTTGCGTGAGCCGACAATGGCGAGTGACGGGCGTCCGAGCAGTTCCAGCCTTCCCCTGGCGATGATGAAGGGGGGCGGGTTATCGGTGGCCGCGAGCAAGGCGGGATAGGCGGGCTCGTCATGCGCGATGATGACCGCCCCGCAGGCTTCGATGGCTTTCAGTTCGCGCTGTGCGGCTTCGGTGCCAGTAAGGGGCGGGGGCTGGTCCCTTCGCAGGCGTTTGCCCATGGCGCCCCAGTGTGCGATGGCCTGCGTGGCGCTGCCAAACCGTTCGAGGACAGCATGGAACGTGGCGGGGCCGATGGACGGGGTCCTGAGCAGGCGCAGGCGCGCTGTGCGTTCGGCTTCAGGAAGGCTTAACCGGTTTTCTTCGCGTTGCATGCGGGTTGACCTGAATCAATGCGGTTCGGGCCTCCGCGCATCATCTTCCGGCATCGGCTCAATCCAGAGCCCTATGAAGATGGAATCAGGCAAGATGTTGGTCTTTGATGCTGCAATTGTCGCGGTCGCGGTGTTCCTTGTTACACTGTTCACGGTTTCCCGCATCACCGAGCGGCGCGAGCAGTAGCCCCGAGGGGCGCTGCTATTCCTTCTTCTGTCCGATCCGCGGTTCGATGCCAGCCATGAGGCGTGCGATGTTCTCGCGATGCGTGACGAAAATCAGTGCCGCGAGGATTGCCGCACCGATTGCGTAGGGCGCAGGGCCGATCAGCAGCATGTAAAGTGGCGAGAGGGCTGCTGCGACCAGCGCCGACAGCGATGAGATCCGCGCCACCAGCGCCGTGATGATCCATGTGGCGGCGGTGATGAGGGCCACGGGCAGGTTGAGGGCCGCGAGGATCCCGAGGTAGGTGGCTACGCCCTTGCCGCCCTTGAAGTTCAGCCAGACCGGGAAGATGTGGCCCACAAAGGCGCCGAGGGCTGCTGCCATCGCGGGCCAATCGCCGAATTCCTTTGCAAGGAGCACGGCAACGACGCCTTTGCCGACGTCCCCGACGAGGGTGAGTGCGGCGGCAAGCTTGTTGCCCGTTCGGAGCACGTTCGTCGTGCCGACATTGCCCGAGCCGACGTTGCGGATGTCGCCGAGGCCGAAGAGCCTGGTCACCAGATAGGCGAATGGTATGGATCCCAGTGCATATCCGATGGCAAAGGCGATGGCGGACATGAAGGTCATGACCCTGCAGCTTCAAAGACGGTTTTGCCTGCAACGACGGTACGCAACACCGCACCCTGCAGCAAGCGTCCCTTGAAGGGCGAGTTCTTCGAGCGCGAACGGAACGCCTGGGGGTCGATCCGGCGCGGTGCACCGGGATCCATCAGGACCAGGTCGGCGGGAGCGCCTTTTGCAAGGCGTCCGGCGGGCAGGCGCAGAATCTGCGCCGGATTTGCCGTCAGGCGCTTGAGAACGTCGATGAGAGGCAGCCCTGCCTCGTGGTGCAGAGAGAGGGCCGCGGGCAGGAGTGTCTCCAGGCCGACGGCGCCATAGGCGGCCTGCGCGAAGGGGACACGCTTGGTCTCGGCGGCCTGCGGGTCGTGGCTCGAGACGATCACGTCGATGATACCTGCGCGTACGCCCTCAACCATGGCCTTGCGGTCTTCTTCGGTACGCAAGGGTGGGGAGACCTTGGCGAAGGTCTTGTATTCGCCGACATCGTTTTCGTTCAGGACGAGATGGTGGGCGGATACGGCACAGGTCACCGGCAGGCCGCGCGCCTTGGCACTGGCGATGACCTCGAGTGCGGCGGCACAGGAGACCTGGCCCAGGTGATAGCGCGCGCCTGTCAGTTCCACGAGCCGCATGTCGCGTTCCACGGCCATGGCTTCGGCGGCCGTGGGGATGCCTCCGAGGCCCATGCGATTGGCGAGCGAGCCCTCGTTCATGTGGCCCACGGCGGCCAGTGCCGGATCCTCGGCGTGGGCGATGACGAGTGCATCGAAATTCGAGGCGTAGGCAAGGCAGCGGCGCATGATCAGGCTCGAGGCCACCGTGCGGTCGGCATCGGTGAAGGCGATCGCGCCTGCTTCCTGCAAGAGACCGATCTCGGCCATGTGCGCGCCCTTGAGCCCCTGTGTCAGGGCTGCCGCGGGCAGAATGTTGACTTTTGCCTTCGCGGCGGCGCGGCGCCGGATGAAGTCGACGAGGGCGGCGTCATCGATCACCGGTTCGGTGACGGGCATCATCACGAACGTGGTTACGCCGCCGGCTGCGGCGCTTTCGCCGGCAGAGGCAAGGGTTTCGCGGTGCTCGGCGCCGGGTTCGCCCGTGAACACCCGCATGTCGATGAGGCCGGGTGAAAGGACCGCATTCGCGCAGTCGACGATGGCTGCGTCCTTCGGCCTTGCGTCGTTGAAGAGGCGCGGGCCCATGTCTGCGATGCGGCCATCCTCGACCAGCAGGCCGCCCGGCGCGTCGAGGCCCGTTGCAGGGTCGTTCAGGCGGGCATTGATGAAGGCGGTGCGTTGCGGCATCGCGTGCGCTCCGCGTTCGGCAGCTTGCTGGCGAGTTGGTCGAGCACGGCCATGCGGACAGCGACCCCCATCTCGACCTGCTCCTGGATCAGGCTGCGGTTGATGTCATCGGCGATGTCGCTGTCGATCTCGACGCCGCGGTTCATGGGGCCTGGGTGCATGACAAAGGCGCCCGGCTTTGCGAGCGCCAGTTTCTCCCGGTCGAGGCCGTAGAAATGGAAGTACTCGCGCTGGGAGGGCAGGAAGGAGCCGGTCATGCGCTCCATCTGCAGGCGGAGCATCATGACGATGTCGGCGCCTTTGAGCGCCTCGCGCATGTCGGTGAAAACCTCTGCGCCCCAGTCGCGGGCCCCGGGGGGCAGAAGCGTGCGGGGCGCCACGAGGCGGACGCGGGCGCCGAGCTTGGTCAGGAGATGGACGTTCGAGCGGGCAACGCGGCTGTGCAGAACATCGCCTGAGATCGTTACCGTAAGGCCCTCGATGTGGCCCATGCGGCGGCGGATCGTGAGGGCGTCGAGCAGGGCCTGGGTGGGGTGCTCGTGGGCGCCGTCGCCGGCGTTCACGACAGAGCAGGACACCTTGTCGGCCAGCAGGGCCACGGCGCCCGAGTCCTGGTGGCGGATGACGATGATGTCAGGCCGCATGGCGTTCAGCGTGGTAGCGGTGTCGATGAGTGTCTCGCCCTTGCGCACCGAGCTCTGGGCGACCGACATGTTCATGACGTCGGCGCCCAGGCGCTTGCCGGCGAGTTCGAAGGAACTCTGCGTGCGGGTCGATGGCTCGAAGAAGAGGTTGATCAGGGTCCGGCCGCGCAGCGTGTCGCGCTTCTTCTGGATCTCGCGATTCAGGTCGACATATTCGTTGCCGAGGTCGAGGAGGGATTCGATCTGGTGGCGCTGCAGGGGCGCGATCGCGAGCAGATGCTGGCGTGTGGTATGACCGTTCATCGCGGGCTAGGCTATAGGCGGCAGGGTGTGGCAGCGCAAGCCTGAACTAGGTCAGAACCCACAACATTAGGGGCATGGTTATCAGGGCTGCCACGGTCTGGACCGTGGTGATGCCAGCCATCAGCGGGGCGTCCCCGCCCAGTTGCCGGGCCAGAATGAAGGATGAGGGGGCGCCAGGGACCGCCGTGCAGATCACCGCTGCCACGAGGGCAGGGCCAGTAATCCCCATCAGGCTCGCGAGGACTGCCGCGAGGACGGGCATCACGAGCAGCTTCAGCACGCTTGCGGCCAGCAGCGGGGTGATGCGCGCCTTGAGGTCGGCAAAGTCGAGGCTTGCGCCGACGGCGAGCAGACCAAGCGGCAGTGCCGCCTTGCCCACAAGGTCGATGCCGGTTGCCACGGTTGCGGGGACAGTGAGGCCTGCCAGCTGTGCGGCTACGCCCGCGGCGCAGGCGAGGATCAGCGGGTTGCGCGCCACCTGGCCTGCCAGCATGGCCGGGCTTGCCCGGTGATGGCTTGCATAGCGCATGAGGACCATGACGCAGAGCGTGTTGGCCAGCGGCACCATCACGGCGATCGCCACGGCAATGAGCGCAAGGCCGGGCTTGCCGAGAATGGCGGCGATGGCGCCAAGCGCCACGTAACTGTTCCAGCGCACGGCACCCTGGAAGAGGCTTGTAAAGGCTGGTCCGTCGAGGGCGAGCACGGGCCTCCAGGCGAAGGTGATGGCCGCCATCAAAAGCATGGCGATGGCGAGGGCCAGGGATAGTCGTCCGATCGGTGCGCCGCCGAAGTCAGCGCACGCGATCGCGCCAAACAGGAAGCAGGGGAAGAGAACGAAATAGGTGAGCCGCTCGACCGCGCGCCAGCCTGCCTCGTCGAGGATGGCTATCTGCTTCAGTCCGGTTCCCAGCGCGATGATCGCAAAGACAGGGATGAGGCCCGCCAGTACGTCCGTCATTTGCGTTCTGCTGCGATTTCTTCGAGTTTCTTCTGCGCCGGTTCGGGCAGGAACCAGGTTGGCACGATGCAGAGTGGCGCCAGCAAGGCCAGGGTTGCGATGGCCGGTCCGTGCTGTCCGAAGGCGAGGAACAGTTCCCGTTCCACCAGAAGGCCGAGGAGGCCGCCGAACAATGCTGCCATCATGCGGATCGATGCTGCGAGGCTGCGGTGGGACGTTGGGAAGAGCTCTGCGCCGAGCGCCGTCATGAGGACGTTGGCGGCGAGGATCGCAAAGAGGCCCGTGGTCCAGGTCAGGACCAGCCAGATGCCTTCGGCCCAGCTATAGAACAGGGCAAAGCTGCGCCCCGCCATGACCACGGTCACTGCAATGCCGACGCGCCGTCCGACGCGGTCGCTGAGGGCTCCGGCGGTGGTCGTTCCGAGGATCGAGACGAGGCCCGCGCCAAGCGTCAGGGCGCTAACCTGCCAGGGCGCCCATTGGTGGGTTCCCTGGAGATAGGCTGACGCCATGGGAACGGCAGCGCCGATCGCGAGACCGAAGAGCATGCACAGGCAGACGAGCAGGGCGAGCCTACCCGGGTAGTTGCGCATGAGGCTGGTGAACGGCTTTATCTTCTCGTTCGGGTCGCGCTCCTGGAAGCGGCGGGTCTCGGGCAGCGAACGTCGTGCCCAAACCAGCCAAAGCAGCGGAATGGCACCCAAGGCATAGATTGCCCGCCAGCCAAAGGGCAGCATCTCTACGAATGCAAAGACCAGCGCAGCCGCGCCGCCGCCAAGCGCTTCGAGTGCGCCGAGCTGGCCTGCGGCCCAGCCGCGCGTGCGCTCGGAGAATTCCTCGGCGATCACGACCATGCAGAGGATTTCCTCGGTATAGATGAAGATCCGGGCGATGGTCTGGGCGATGATGAATTCGGTCA
>DAISVV010000015.1:0-27042 GCA_036840015.1 Micropepsaceae bacterium | reverse complement strand
TTCACGCGACGACGAAACGATCGCCTACAACATCGCCGCCAACCAGGCCGACCCCATCCGCTGGCTGACCTCGGCCTCCGACCTGCTGATCGGAACGCTCGCCCAGGAATTCGCGGCCTTCGGGGGCGGGCTCGGCGACCCGATCACGCCGTCGAACACCCGCATCGTGCCGCAGTCCGGCGAGGGCGCCAGTGACGTGCAGCCCGTGAAGGTCGGCCTCGAGACGATCTTCGTCAACCGCGCCGGCCGCAAGATCGTCTCGCTAGCCAGCAGGCCCGACGCCGGTGGCTACGTGGCAACCGACCTCACTGAACTGGCCGAGCATCTCGTGCGCGAGAGCCCGGTGACGCGCCTGGCCTGGGCCCGCAATCCCCTTTCGGTTCTCTGGGCGCTGCGCGCCGACGGGAAGGTTCTGTCGCTGACCTATCGTCCCGAGCAGCAGCTCTATGCCTGGACCCGCCACGATTTCGGGGGCAGGGTGGAAAGCATCGCCACGATCCCCGGACCGGGCGGCGCCACGGACGACTTGTGGCTTGTGGTCTGTCGCACCATCGCCGGCGAGGAACGCCGCAGCATCGAGATCCTCGCTCCTCCCTTCGAGCCCGCCGATCCCGATGACAAGGACGATATGGGCTATCTCGACAGCGCGCTGCGCTACCGCGGCGCGCCGGTCTCGGCGCTCTCGGGCCTCTTCCATCTCGAGGGCGCGACGGTCGCGGTCGTCGCCGATGGCGCGCTGCACCCTTCGCGCATCGTCGCCAGTGGCGCCATCCTGCTCGAGCGGCCGGCGATGAATGTCTGGGTGGGCCTTGCCTATGAAAGCAGCCTGCGCACGCTCAGGCTTGACGTGCTCGGCGCAGGCTTCTGGCCCGGCCGGTCGCGCCGCGTCAGCGGGATATGGGTGCGCGTGCACAACACGATCGGCGGCGAGGCGGGGCTGACAGGCACGTCAACCCGCGAGCCGCTCGCCCGGCGCGAGGCAACCGACCGCATGGATGCATCCCCGCCCTTGCGCTCGGGCGACATCGCCATCCTGCCTTCATCGGACTTCGACCCCGCCACGCGCATCACGCTCGTGCAGGCCGAGGCCCTTCCCCTCGATGTCTTGTCTGTCTCGGCGATGGTGGCCATGGGCGAAGCCGCAGCCTGAGCCGTCAGCGCTCGTGCGGCATTTTCCAGACGTCGCGCAGGCGCGAGGCATCGTGGACGCTGACATTGTGCCACGCCAGGCGGTTGCGCGCGGCATCGACGACCACCAGCTGGTCCTGCGATCCTACATGCGGGGACAGGGTCATCTTGATGGTGTTGGCGTTGCGCTCGCTCTGCAGCACCCAGACCTGTGCGTTCAGGCGGAAATGGGAACCCAGCTGCTTCATCGCCGCCTCGAAGTCACGCTGCGAGCCGGCACGCACCTGGACGAGGACCACGAAGTTCGAGACCTGTCCCTCGGCCGGCACGCTCGTCGCGGGGGCGGCACTGTCTGTCGCTGCCGCAGCAGCAGCCTTGCGGCCGCTACCGGCATCGCCGCTCTGCAGCCCGTTGGGATCGAAGCAGCGCACGAGCGCCGCGTGGCTCTGGGCGGCAACGAACACGCCCTCATCGCCCATCCGCACCAGCGATTGCGGGGACAGGCGTCGGTCAAGCGCAAACGTTTTCATCTGCTCGTGGCTGTAGGGCCCGAACGTCTGATTTTGCGCGCTGACATACCAGGCGACTTCCATGCACCGGTCCAGGAACTTTCCGAGCCGGTAGAAAAAGCTAAAATTTATAAGGATCGATTAATGACGATACTCACCTCATCCGCCCGCGTTGCCTATTTAGGTGACGGTGCGGGCCGGAACTTTCCGGTCCCCTTCCGTGTCTGGTCCCTGTCTGAATTGGCGGTTGTGCTTCGTTTTCCGGGCATCCTCGCCGACCAGCCGCAACAAAGGGGCATCGACTTTGTCTGGGATGGCAGCCCGCTGCCCGGTCCCGGTGCGATCGTGTTTACGTTACCCCCGACAACCGGCGCGCGCGTCGTGATCGAGCGCCAGGCCGAGCTGGTGCAGGAGCTCGACCTTGTCGCATCCGGGGCCTTCGCGGCTGAAACCATCGAGGCGCAGTTCGACCGCGTTACCGCACAGATGCAGTCGCTCGCCCAGCGCCTCGACCGCGCGCCGCAGCTGCCTGCGGGCAGCGCCATCGAGAGGCCCGCCATGCCCGAGCCGGCCGCATCGCGCGCCGGCCAGCTCATTGCGATCGCCGCCGATGGCAGCGGCTACGAATGCAGGATGCCCGCGGCCCTCGGGCTGCAGACCGTCTCGGCCTTCGCGGCAGGCCTGCTCGACGATCCCGACGCCGCCACCGCACGCGCGACGCTGGGCATCGGCACTGCGGTCGACCTGAACCTCCTGCCGACCGACACGACCGGCGGCGCCGCCACAGACCATGTCCCCTTTGTCGATGCCTCGGAGGCTGGCGCCTCGAACAAGGTGCCCGTGCCTGCCTTCATGGCCAACGCGGTCGCAGCGCTGGGCCAGCTGGCCGTCGCTGCCGACCATGAACTCCTCGCGCGCAGCCCGGCCGCGGGCGTGGCCGCGCGCGTGGCGGCAAGCCAGGTGGGCGCGGGGAAGCAGACCATCTGGATCCCGGCGTCAGCACTCCTCCCGCGCCTGACGGCGGGCGCGGGCCCGGCGACCACCGAACTGCCGGGCAACCGCCTCATCCTGCGCACGCTCGATTTTGATCCGCTCGTGCAGGAACATGCGCAGCTTCTCGTGCAGATGCCGAAGGCCTGGAACCGCGGGCCGCTGACGGCCGCGATCCTCTGGACCCATGCAGCTGCGGGCGCGCCCTTCAATGTCGTCTGGGGTCTGCGCGCGCTGGCCGCCGCCGACATGGGGGCGATGGGGACAGCCTTCGGTGCGCCGGTTCTTCTCACCGACACGGGCGGCACGCCCGATGCACTCTATCGCAGCGCCGAGACCGCAGGCTTTTCCCCCGCGGCCGCACCGCCCGAGACCAGCCTGCTCGCCATCGAGCTCTTCCGCGCCGCCGCCGATCCGGCCGACACGCTGCCCGTCGACGCGCGGCTGGGCGGCCTCGCGCTGCACTATGTCACCGCAGCGAACACGGACGCCTGACCCATGCTCAAGCTCAACGCGCTCGCGGGCTTTGGCGTGGCCGCAAGCGCCCCCGATGTCACGCCCGATGCCTTCTCATGGCCCAACATGGACAATGCCGGCTTCACGGCCACCGCAATGACGCCCTCGGTCGCGATCACCGGCGTCACCATCCCTGTCACGCTGCGTGTACGCGTGGACACGCCGCTCTCGCCCGCGCGCACGCTGACGCTCCTGCGCGACGGCGTACCGCTTCTCGTCGTAACGGCGGGCACCACCGCCGAGGCGAGCTTCGCCAACGGCCAGCTGCTGCAGGTCGAACTCGCCAACGCCCTCGACCTCACGCTGTGGTCGGGCACCCTTACGCTTGAAAACCTGTCGGATGCGGGCGCCGTGCTGGCCGTCTGCACCTTCAGCCTCCTCGACACCGGCAGCGGTGGCGGCGGGGGAGGAGGGGGCGGCGGCGGCGGCGGCGGCGAAGGTGGCGGCAACCAGCCCTGACATCTCCAGTTCAGACAAACCCAAGGACACACATGCTCAACAAGCAATCCCTCTCGAGGCTCGACGGGGTTCACCCCGACCTGCGCCGCGTCGTGATGCGCGCCGCCGAGATCTCGCCCCTCGAATTCGTCATCACCGAAGGCCTGCGCTCGCTCAAGCGCCAGCGCGAGCTGGTCGAGGCGGGTGCCTCACGCACCTACAACTCGCGCCATCTCTCCGGCATGGCCATCGACTTTGCACCCATCGTGGGCGGAAGCCTGACATGGAAATGGCCACCCTTTCGCATCGTGGCATCTGCCTTCAAGCAGGCCAGCCGCGAGCTGGGCATCCCCATCGCCTGGGGCGGCGACTGGCGCGACTTCAAGGACGGCCCCCACATCGAGCTCGACCGCAGGATCTATCGCCCATGATCGAGCGCTTCATCGGCCCCGCAACCATCGTCTATGTCCTCAGTGCATCGGTCGCCTGCCTCTGGTGGGCAGCCGACCTGTCGCGTCGTGTCGTTACCATCGAGCACTCGACCGTGACCGCCGAGCGCCTCGCGCGGCTCGAGGCCGAAGTCCACGCCCTCGGGCAGGCCACGCACGACATGAAGGAGAGCCTCAACGATCTCTCCCGCGCCATTCGCGCGCGCTAGCCAGCAACCTGAACCAAAGGAAACCGAAAATGACCAACACCAAGCCCTGGTGGCAGTCGAGGACTGTCTGGGCCGCCGCCGTGACCATGCTCGCGGGCCTGTTCCACCTCGCCGGCATCGAGCTTTCAGCGACCCTGCAGGACGAGCTTGTCACCCTTGTGACAGCCTGCGCCGAGATCGCAGCTGGCATCACTGCCTTCATCGGTCGCCTCAAGGCCGACGCACGCATCGGCTGGAGGCGCACATGAAGACGATCGTCAATGTGCTTGTTTGCGCCACCACGCTCGTCTTCGCAACCGCCTGCGCGCTGCTGGCACCCTTGGGCCTCGATGCCCGCGCCCGCAGCGCCGCCGCCGTGATGCTCGAGACCCACGCCGTGCTGCAGCAGGCCGTGCTCATCTACGGACACCTGCCGCCCTGCACGACGCCGCCGCTGGTCCATGTCTGCCGCGAGCCGCGGCACTGGCTTGCCATCAGGCAGGCCGAGCGCCTCGCCACCGACGCAATCCTTGCGGCAGCCCCCGTGCTCGATGGCACCACGCCCGACACCGGCGAAATCCTGCGCGCGATCGAGGCGATCGACGCGCTCACGCGCGCACTGGGCGAGGGGCGCCGCGCCGCCGAAACCCGAGAAAGGAAGGAGACTGCGCCATGACCCGCGACGCAACACTGCGCCTGCTCACCGCGTTGCTGGCAGACCTGCCGCAGGCCATCGAGACTGGCGACCAGCTCATCCGCCTCATCAACCGCGCTTACGCTGAGCTGAAGGACATGAAAAGGGACGTGACTGCCGAGGACATCGACGCCCTGCTAAAAAAAATCCGCGCGACAAGCGCGCGGATCCAGTCACTCGGGTAAATGCAAGGCACGTCAATGAAAGGTGAGGCCGGGAGCTCAGGCCCCGGGCTTGCCCAAGGGGCGCATCGTGATCTCGACGCGACCCACCCTCAGGCCGAACTTCGAGACAACCGCCTTGTTGGTGATCGTGCCGTCGGCGTTGACATACATGATGTCCCGGAAACGTACGTCGATGCCGCCGATGCCGGTGTGCAGCGTCACGTAATAGTCGAGGCGCACATTCGGCCCGTCCTGGCGAACATCGGCAATGCCGATCACGTCCTCTCGCGTGCCTTCATAAACGCCCTCGGCAACCTTCGTCAGGACCCACGTCTTGCGCTCCTGCGAGCCGTCGGCAAAGGTGAAGTCCTCGACCAGGGTCAGCTTCTTGCCATCCCACGTGCCGTCCATCAGCACCGAGAACTTCGTCTCGCCACCGGTCAGGCTGTTGATGAACACGCCGTCGCCCTGCAGCTTGCCGCTGAGCGACTGCTCGACGATCATTGTCTTTGGCGCGGTGGCGGACGAGGCGAGGTCCAGGTTCTCCGGCTGCGAGGCGCAGCCGGCAAGCACGGATACCATGGTCATGACGGCGATCAGCAGGCGCATGGCGCACTGTCCTTGTGAGAGTTCGGTTACCTTCCATTACGCAGCCGCCACAGTTCGGATCACCGTGATGAGGCTTGCCGCTAGGGAAACGGGGGTGTTGCCGGTAAAAACCGCAGCCTACCGTGATGAACCGGGGACGAGGCTGCAAGGGGCCGCTTGTTCTGGTCCCTTGCAGCAGCTTGGCCTATGCGTCGCCGGCCCCCTCTTTTTGGCGGGCTTTGGGGGTGTCGCAGCGAGACGGCAGCCCTCTCAGCGAGAGCAGTGCCAGGCACTTGGCGATGAGAAGCAGCAGGACTGTGATCATGAGGTTCCTCCTCCTTGGCCCTGGGGCAAGTTGATGTAGATCGCAAGCACGGTCAGTGCGACGGCCATGCCCAGGCTCGTGAAGCGCAGGACGATGGCGAGGATACGGGTACGTTCCTCGCGGCTTGCGATCTCACTGATCCGCCGAAGCGCCCCCTCGGCGACATGATGATCGTGCGAGTGCGTATCCGCTTCGGCTTTTCGCTGCTCAGCCAGTGCCTTGCAGCGATTGGCACGCCAGGATTGCCGCATGAGTTCCACGAGCAGAACCACGGCAAGCATGAGCAGCGCGATGACGGCAAGCATGAGCAGCTCGATGTGCATGACTGTTGGCATGTGACCCTCCTTGGTTCGTTGAGTGGGTGTCAACGAGCTCCGGCGTCACGCCGTCAACCTTGGATGGCGAAGCCGCCGGAAGCCCGATGACCCGCAGAGCCTGACAGTGCAACGTGCCACGGGCAATGCAGGGGCCATCATTCGGCGGCACTTTTTCTTATGCAGGAAGTGCAGGCGTTATTCTGCATTATTCTTTCTTTTTCGATGCACACCCCTCTGGCGCGTCTACCAGGATGTGATTGCCTTGATGGCGTTTTCCTTTCACGTCTGCTTGATGGCAAGAGAAGGAGGCTCCGCGTGAACCGGATTGCAGGCAGAAGTGATGGACGCGAGGAAGACCCGGACGCCCTCACCCGGGAGCAGCGTTTTGCATTGATGGCCATCGTGAACCACGAGCTGGCTGTCAACTCCGCCACCGCCAGCAAGGAGATTCTCGAGGCGATAAGGAAGAAGACGGGCGGCACGCTGAGCTCTTCCGACTTCAACAACTTTCGGCGCACCGCATCAGTCAAGGGTTCCGGGGTGATCCATGACTATTATGCGGGCGTCGTCGCCAACGCCGATTACTACAGGAGCGCACCCGCGCATATTCGCCGCGCCGTCACGGACGTTTTCGGCTTCAAGCCCTCTGCTGCACCGGCATCAGCCACCCTTTTCAGGGTTTTCGCAAGGATTGCCGACACGAAACTCGAGCCGAACAGGGCGATTGCTCAGAGTTACAAGGGGTTATGGAACGTGTTCCGTTACTCCGGCCATCAGGGAGGCGGGGACGAGAACAAGGATCCCTACATGACACGCGCAGTCATGCAGGTCTTCCCGTTGGAGGCCGAAGCCGACGCGAATTTCACGCCCTTCAAGATCCACTACAGGCCACACGGCCTCGTCAACAAGCAGTTGCTTTATGTTGTCGAGGGCTCGATCATTCCGCTGCGGCGGAGCACGCACATGATCTTCTTCGGATACGAGCAGCAGACCGATAGCCCCTTGGACATCCTGTCCGACCAGGGCGTCAGGGACACTGGCAATCCTGCGATCGAGGAGTTCCGGGGCATCGTGAAGCGCCGGCATGAATGGGGTCACTTCATGGTGGCCAAGGTCAGGTTCATGCGTGACAGCAGGCAGTCCCTCGAGGAGTTGCTGCCCAAGGTCGGCATGTTCCGCCAGAGTGAACTCTCGGCAACGCTGAACGAGGAGTATCCGCAGTTCGACACAGACATGCTTTGCCGCAGTGTGGTCAACTGGATCCCGAATGAGGGCAGGGCAAGTCTGAGGCTCTAGGCTCGCATCTGGCCGCTGGGCGCGCGCCACCAGACGGCTTGGTCCACGCGCTACTCGACCACCGGGTAATAGGGCGCGCCCCAGTCTGACTGGGGGTGGTCCATCATGATGTCGATGAACAGCGGCACGAGGAACGCCATGATCCGCGCCCCATCGCCGACCTGCTGGCGATTGACCGACGAATTCCATGTCGCGCCGCCATGGACAAGCTGGTTGCGCAGCACATAGAGCCGGTCGAACAGGCACGTCAGGATCACCGGCGTGTCGCGCTCGGCCAGCGCGCGATGGATGCGCCGGCGGCTGCGCTCGAACCGCTCTTCCCAGTCTGCATTGCCGGGCAGTCCGTTCTGGTGGTTCCAGAAGGGCTGGAACACGTATTTGTTGTCGAGGAACAGGCGGATCGAGGCGGGGAAGCGTTGCCAGAGTGCTGCATAGACCCGCCGCTGCGGATCGAGGTTGCCGACCCGGCCGAAGAAGTCCGAAAAGCAGCTCCGCTCGCCGGTCGCCGTCACATCCGGACGCTCGTCCGCGTAGGCCGCATTGAAGGCAATCCAATAGAAGATGAAAGCAGCATCAAGGTCTTCACCCGCGAGCTCCGCCCGCTGCAGCCAGCTGAGTGCGCGATGAACGCGTAGCGCCAGGTGCGTGGGAAAGCCGTCGCGGATGGCCCGTTGACGGGACTTGAGCCGCTCGAAGTCGAGGGCATCGCTCATCGGACCACCGCGCCAGCCCTGCTTCACCTCAGTTCACCGGTGTGTGCACCGGCGGAGCAAGCGGGCGGAAGATGCGGCGCGGATCGTTCAGCGCGCCCATATTGATCGCGCGCGCCGCCATCGGTTGCATGCCCGAGGCCCAGCCCGCGCCCGGACGCGCCGACATCAGCGCCGTGACGCCCGGCGTGCCGCGACGCATGGCGATGACCTGGCCCTCATTGGCAAACTTCAGGAACTGCCCGGCATTGCCGACGAAATTGGCGATGTTCGAGGCCACGTTCTCCTCCGACACGCCGCCATCGGCGATCGCATAGCGCCCGAAGCCGACAGTCTTGCCGTCATCAGTGATGAAGGCGCGCCCGAACTCGTTGACCTCGTTGAACGCGTTGACGATGTCGGCGGTCAGCTTCAGCTCGTTGGTCCAGTACACCGTCAGGCTCAGTCCCAGGCAGCCATTCGCACGGCAGACCGTGGGCATGGCCATGTAGCGCGTGTCGCCGCTGTTGAAGAGAACCGCCTCGACCGTGACCTTGCCCTCGGTCGCTCTCTTCACCTCGATGGACTGTGCGCCCATTGTCTTGAGCAGCGTGCTGAGCCGCTTGGTGTCGAACGAGGTCCATGTCGCACCGGCGGCGGACGCGGTTCCGGCTGCGGCAATGGCGAGGGCGGCACTCAAGAGGCTCGTGGCGAGGAACTTGCTGGCAAGCTGGCGCATGGACCGGTCTCCGTTGTTGGACGGCCAGCATCCACCCGCGGCGGGCTTTCGGCAAGCCACGATCATCGCCGCGCGCCCGCAATCGTTACATCGCGGTGCCGAGAAGCCCCGTCATGCGGCGTCACCATCCCCGTGGAGTGGCATGACGCCGCCCGGCTCAACACATGCGTGTGCTCACATCACCAGGACGACCTTCACGCAGTCTCCGTGATGCTGCGCGGCAATGGCTTCGTTGATCTTCGCGAAGGGCCAGGTCTTGACCATCCGGTCGAAGGGCAGGCGGCCCGCACGATAATGCGCGATGAGTTCGGGCAGGAACTCGTCCGGATCGCTGTCGCCCTCGATGATGCCCTTGACCGTATGGCCATAGGTCATCGCCGTATTCACGTCGCCGGGCAGGGGCGTCTCGGGCGGCGCGACGCCGACGATGCCGAACACCGCCTTGGGCGCCAGCGCCTTCATCACCGCCTGCTGCACGGCCGGAATCCCCGTCGTATCGAACGCATAGTCGACGCCCACGGGAAGGATCGCGCGCACCGCCTTGTCAGGCTCGGCTTGCGCGCCCGGATCGATCACATGTGTCGCCCCGAACTCCAGCGCCATCGCGCGCCGCGTCGCGTGCGGCTCGACCACGATCACCGTGCCGCAGCCCTGGATCTTCGCGCCCATCACGGCACTCAGCCCCACGGGCCCGCCGCCCGTGATGAGCAGGGAAGATCCGCGCTTGCAGGCGAGCGACCGCATGATCCCGCCGGCCCCCGTCTGCACGCCGCAGCCCAGGGGCCCCATGATCTCGAGCGGCAGGTCCGCCGGCACCTTGATGATGTTGCGCTCATAGGCCAGCGCATGGCTCGCAAATGACGACTGCCCGAAGAAATTGCTGCCCACGGCCTGTCCGCCCTCCGACAGCGCGCGCGACCCGTCGGGCCGCATGCCCGCATAGTTGAGCAGCGGCATCGTGTGGCAATACGCGGCATCGCCCGTATCACACCGGGGACACGATCCGCACGAGCGGAACGTCAGCGCCACGCGGTCACCCGGCACGACCTTGCGTACCTTTGCCCCCACGCGCTCGACGATCCCCGACCCCTCATGCCCCAGCACGGCCGGCGCCGGGATCATGCCGGCATCCTTGAACACCAGGTCCGTATGACAAACCCCCACCCCCACGATTCGCACCAGCACCTCGTCCTCGCGCGGCGCATCGAGCTCCAGCGTCTTCATCTCGAACGGCAATCCGGGCCCGGCGGTGACGGCGGCAGTGATTTTCATGGGAACGCTCCTGATAGCGATGACACCCTATCACCATCAACCCATCACCTGTCATCCCGGCCGTTACACGAGCCCGGCAGCGAAGCGGCTGGGAGCGAGTGTTAGCGCCGGGATCCCGCTTTGATTCGTGCGGGAGGAAGCGGGGTCCCGGCGCGCAAGCTCCGCCACCGGCCGCATGCTGCGGCCGGGCTTCGCTAGCGTCCGGGATGACGGAGAGCGTCCGGGATGACAGCGCGCGTTCCAGATGAGAGGAAGATGTGCGGGGAGAAATGGTGCCGGTTGTGTGATTTGAACACACGACCTACCGCTTACAAGGCGGTTGCTCTACCCCTGAGCTAAACCGGCGCCGGAGAAGGGGGCCATGCCTACATGAAGCCGGCGCAGGACGCAATTCCCCGGAATCGGGCTCTGGCCCGGGCCGTCCTCAAGGGAATTATCACGCCGATGTGAAGGCTCCGGACCGGTCGTCAACGTTTATTCGATAACTTCTGGCAGATAATATGCGCGCATGTTCCTGAACACCATCCTCATGGCCCTGCGCGAGCTGCGGGCAAACCTGATGCGCACTTCGCTGACGGCGTTGGGCATGATCATCGGCGTGGCCGCAGTCATCGTTGTCGTCTCGGTGATGCAGGGCGTATCGCGGCAGGTGATGGACGACATCGAGGCGGTCGCCCGCAACATGATCATCGTCCAGCCGCGGCGCGAGCCGGGCCAGGACCGCCGGGTACCGCTGCGCCTCGGCGACGCCGAGGCCATCCGCAATTCCATCAACGGCATCGCGGGTGTGGCACCACAGAGTTCGGACTACCTGATGGTTTCATCGAACGGGCGCGAGTACCAGACCGAGGTCTCGGGCGTGACGCTCGACATGTTCCCGATCCGCAACTGGAAGATCGGGCTGGGGCGCAATTTCACCCGCGCCGAGGTCAATGTGGGCAGCACGGTCTGCCTTCTGGGCGACACCCCGCGCAAGGAGTTGTTCGGCAACCTGAACCCGGTGGGTGCCACGCTCAGGTCGGGCTCCTTCAGTTGCCAGATCATCGGCACGATCGCGCGTTCGGCAAACTCGTTCGTGGCCAACGACGCCGATGACATGGTGGTGATGCCGCTGCCGGCCTTCCAGCGCCGGCTCGACGGCAACACGAACGTGGACGCCATCTTCGTGATGGCGCAGTCGAAGAGCCAGATCACGCCCGCCGTCGAGGCAATCAAGCTTCTGATGCGCGAACGCCGCGGCATCACGGGCGACCGCAAGGACAATTTCCGCGTCGAGGACATCCGCGAGCAGGTCAAGACACTCCAGTCCATCGGCTTCCAGCTGGCGCTGACCGTAGCCGGCGTTGCCGCCATCAGCCTCGTCGTGGGCGGCATTGGCATCATGAACGTCATGCTCGTGGCCGTGACAGAGCGCACGCGCGAGATCGGGATCAGGCTGGCGGTCGGCGCGCAGCAATCAGACGTGCTGCTGCAGTTCCTGATCGAGGCCGTGATCCTCTCGCTGGCCGGTGGCATCACCGGGGCGACAATCGGCTTCCTCGGTGCCATGGCGATCGGAGGCGCGATCGGTATTCCCGTTGCCGTCACGCTCGAAGTCGTGCTGCTGGGTTTCGGCGTGCCCACGCTGATCGGTATCGCCTTCGGCTTCTTCCCCGCCCTCAGGGCCTCGCGCCTCGATCCGATCGTGGCCCTGCGCTACGAGTGAGGCTTTGCCGAGCCCGGCAGCGGTGAAGGCGTTGGCCTGTGCAGGAAGGTGATCGTATCCGGCCCCACGACGCCGCCCGACACGATCATCGCCATCGCCTGGTCGGCCGTCATGTCGACGGGAATGACATTGGCCGAGGGGACGATCTCCAGATAACCCGACGTCGGGTTGGGCGCCGTCGGCACGAACACCGCTGTCAGTTCCTGGCCCGTCGTCGTCTCGTGGAACGTGCGCATGGCAAAACCGATGGCCCGCATGTCGGCATTGGGAAAGTCGATCAGCACGACCCTTTGCACGTTTTCCTGCTTGGTCTGCAGGACCGAGATCACCTTTTTGGTCGAGGAATAGATCATGTGCACGAACGGCACGCGCGCCAGCATGCCCTCGAAAGCCTCGAGCAGTTGCTGCCCCACGACCCGCGAGGCCAGCGCGCCCACGACATAAATCACCCCGAGCGTGAAGATGGTGCCGATGATGTAGAGGAACGCATCGCTCGACAGGACGTGCTCCACCCCCGGCGGCAGCATTGGCCCGAAGGTCAGGGCAAACCAGCTGACCCACGGACTGCCAAAATAGGACAGGGCATCGATGATGAGCTTCAGCACGACCCAGACCGCGGCAAGCGGCAGCAGCGTCAGGATGCCGGCAATGAACTTCTGCTGGATATGCATGCGGCCAAGCGCTTCCTGGAGTTGCCGCGCCCCCGCGGCCGGACAATAAGGGGGCAGTGAGTCGGTGCCTGGGGCAACCTACGGCCCGCACCCGTGCGACGCAAATGGCGCGAACGGCTAAGGGGCATTCCATTTGGGCGAGAAACTCCCCTTTGCGCACGGCAAGCCGGATCGTGTAGATTTGCGTTGAAAATCGGAAACACTGGTGGGAATGGCGATGTTTCAACGGTCTGGCCGGCGCTTCGGCGCGTCCCTGTCTGTCGCTGCGATGGGCCTCGCAGCCGCGCTGTTGCTGTCGCTGGGCATGATGGCGCAGGCCGCCGCCGCCGACCTGTGGACGGTGGCGGACGTGGCTGTGGATGGAACAGGCCCGAGCCCCTCCGCGGCCAAGGAAGCCGCACTCGCCAAGGGTCGCCAGCGCGCCTGGACGGATGTGTTCCGCCGCCTGACGCCCGCGGCCGAGTGGACGCGCCAACCCCCGCTGACCGACGAGGCGCTCGAACCGCTGGTGCGCTCATTCGACATTTCCGGCGAGCGCCACTCGAGCACGCGCTATCTCGCGACGGTGACGTATGTGTTCAATGCGGCCGGCGTCCGCGATGTCCTGCGCAAGTCGGGCGTCCAGTATTCCGAGTCCGTTTCCAAGCCCGTCCTCGTGGTTGCGCTGACGGGAACGGCCTGGCAGCCCGAGACCTTCTGGGGCACAGCCTGGTCTGCGCAGAGCCGCCGCGCGCGCCTGGTGCCAGTGGCCGTGCCCGTGGGCGACGCCGCCGACATTACCTCTCTGGCGACCGTGTCGCAGATGGCCGACTGGAACATGGTCAAGCCGCTGGCCGACCGCTACGGTGCGGGCTCGGTGCTTGTGGCCGCGCTGACGCGTTCGGCCACCGGCTTCCAGGTTTCGACCACCCATATCCGCCCCGACAGCCGCGTGCCCCGCGCCTCGGCCTTCGCCCGACAGGGCACCGAGGACGATCCCGCGCTCGCCATGCGTGCCGCAGGCGCCGTCGCTGACACGCTCCAGGAAGAATGGAAGCGCACGACGTCGGTCGATTTCTCGACCCAGTCGACCATCATGGCGCGCGTTCCCTTCCGCAGCCTGCAGGAATGGGTCGCCATCCGCCGCACGCTGGAAGGCACGCGGGCGATCCAGCGCACCGCCGTCGAGGAGATGACAGTCGGCGGCGCGCGCTTGCGCCTCGACCATGTCGGTCGCGTCGACCAGTTGCAGACCACGCTTGCGCAGTCGAACGTCACTCTGTCGGCCGACGACAAGGGCCAATGGACCATCACCCGAAATGCAGCCTCCCCAGCCGCCGCCGGCACGAACCCCGTGGTTCCTTAGGCCACAGCAGTATGGCCTGACGCTGGCAAACGGCGTCACGGCCGTCCGCCTGGTCCTGGTACCCTTCATCGCGATGGCCCTGCTCGGGCAGGACTGGTCCCGCGCGTTCTGGTTGACCCTTGTCGCCGGCGCCTCGGACGCGATCGACGGCTTCCTCGCACGTCACTTCAGCCACAAGTCCGCCATCGGCGCCTATCTCGACCCGATCGCCGACAAGATCCTGATTGTCACGCTGTTCGGCCTGCTGACGGCACAAGGCCACCTGCCGCTCTGGCTGATGATCATCGTGCTGGCCCGCGACGTGGCGATCGTCGCGACGGTTGCAGCCTTCAACCGCATGGCAGGCCAGCCGCTGCGCATGAAGCCGCTCTTCATCTCGAAGCTGACCACGTTCTTCCAGGTGCTGCTGCTGCTCGTGACCATGGCCGATCTCGCCTTCGCCCTCGGGCTGGAAACACCGCGCCTCATCATCGCCCTTGTCGCCGGCGGCTTCACCGTCGCGTCTTGGATTGCCTACTACTTCGAGGGCCAGCGGGCGATCCGCGAGGCCGGGGCGGCAAAGGGTGGATAAGGCGCCTCGCAACGGAGCCCGCGACTAGATGGCTGAGGCCTCACACGCCGCGCAGCTGCCCTTCGCCTTCGAGCTGAGGCGCAGCACCGCGCGCGAGGATTTCATTGCCGGCACATCCAACGAAGAAGCGCTCGCCTTCATCGACGCGTGGCCGCAATGGCCTGCGCGCGTCTGCGCGATCTGGGGACCGAGCGGCAGCGGCAAGACGCATCTCGCCCAGGTCTGGCGTCGCAAGGCCGGCGCCATCGAGCTGGCACCTGCCGACGTCACGGTCGAACGCCTCGCCGACCTTGCGCCCGGTGCCGCCGTGCTCGTCGACGGGGCAGGGCAGTCGGTCATGGGCGCGGGCCTGTTCCATCTTGTCAATTTCGTGAACCAGACCGCCGGCTGGCTGCTGCTTACCGGCGAAGAGGCACCGCCCCGCTGGCCAACCGCCGTGCCGGATCTTCACTCCCGGTTAACCGCCGTCGGCGGTGCAGGCCTTGATTTGCCTGACGAAGCGCTGATGGCCCGCGTCCTCATAAAACTGTCACACGACCGCCAGCTTAAGTTTCCTGAAGCTTTGATTGCCTATCTTGCGCCAAGGCTCCGGCGATCCTTCGTCGATGCCGAACGCCTTGTTGCGCTGATGGACTATCTTGCGCTCGAAAAGAAGCGCAAGCCATCCATCGAGACGGCTGCACGCGCCTTGCAGCGTCTCTACGGCGACGACGACGGCCGGTCGGCTGACAACGAGGACGCTTTGGGCTAGGGTCCGCCCCGGTCGGGCGTGGGGACGATCCGGGGTGCGTTGGGATGAAGGCGGACATGGAAAACACGACACCAAAGCGCGACGCGCAGGCGTCTGCTGCCAATGCGGGGACACAGAAACGTGATGCCCGCCAGCAGCCGAAACCCGTCGATCCCGCATCGCCCGAGCGCCTGATCAATCGCGAGCTGTCGTGGCTTGCCTTCAACACGCGCGTGCTCGAGGAATCCAAGAACGCACGCCACCCGCTGCTCGAGCGCCTCAGGTTCCTCTCGATCTCTGCCGCATACCTCGTCTAGTTCTACATTGTCCGCGTCGCCGGCCTGAAGGGCATGGTGCGCGAGGGCGTGAACACCGTCTCCGACGATGGCCTGCGTCCCCAGCAGCAGCTCGACGCCGTCGATGCCACCGCCATGAGCCTGATGAAGGAACAGCATGCCGTCTGGCTTGCACTCCAGGCGCTGCTGAAGAAGGCAGGCATCACCGTCATCGATCCGGCCGAACTCACACCGGTCGAGCGTTCCTGGCTCGAGACCCGCTTCCTCAACGATGTCGCCCCGGTGCTCACCCCGCTGGCCATCGACCCGGCCCATCCCTTTCCCTTCATCCCGAACCTCGGTCTTGCGCTGATGCTCCAGCTCAGGCGGCGTGCCGACGGCCGCGAGATGGATGCGCTCGTCCACATCCAGGGCCAGCAAACGCGCTTCATCCGGCTGGCAGGCGCGCGCGGCGAGCCCGTCCGCTTCATCGCCCTCGAGAAGGTCATCGGCGAGTTCCTGGACAAGCTCTTCCCCGGCTACGACGTGCTGGGCCGCGGCTGCTTCCGTGTCATCCGCGACAGCGACATCGAGGTCGCCGAGGAAGCCGAGGACCTGGCCCGCTGGTTCGAGGGTGCCCTCAAGCGCCGCCGCCGCGGCAGCGTGATCCGTCTGAAGCTCGAGCAGTCCATGCCCGAGGGCCTGCGAACCGTGCTGGCAGAGAAGATCGACCTCGCCGGGCGCGCGCCGGTGGTTGTTGACGGCCTCCTGGGCCTTGCCGACACACGCCAGCTCATCACGCCGGATCATTCCGAACTGGCCTTCAAGCCCTACAATCCGCGCTATCCTGAACGCATCCGCGAGTTCAACGGCGACTGTTTCGCCGCGATCCGCGCCAAGGACTTCATCGTCCACCATCCCTTCGAGACCTTCGATGTGGTGGTGCAGTTCCTGCGCCAGGCTGCAGCCGATCCCGACGTGGTGGCGATCAAGCAGACGCTCTACCGCACCGGCAACGATTCACCCGTGGTTCAGGCCCTCATCGAGGCCGCCGAGGCCGGCAAGTCGGTCACCGCCGTCGTCGAACTGAAGGCACGCTTCGATGAAGCCGCCAACATCAAGTGGGCGATCGACCTGCAGCGCGCCGGCGTCCAGGTCGTCTACGGCTTCATCGAGCTGAAGACCCACGCGAAGATCTCGCTCGTGGTGCGGCGGGAGGGCAGCACGATGCGCACCTACGTGCACTTCGGCACCGGCAACTATCACGCGACGACGGCACGCATCTATACCGACCTGTCCCTGTTCACCGCCGACCCGGCCATGGGCCGCGATGCCGGCAAGGTCTTCAACTTCATCACCGGTTATGCGCGGCCCGACCAGCTCGAGAAGCTCGCCGTTTCGCCGGTCAACCTGCGCCGCACGCTTATCAACCACATCGACGAGGAAATCGCCCACGCCCGCGCCGGCCGCCCGGCGCGAATCTGGGCCAAGCTGAACGCCCTCGTTGATTCGGCCGTGATCGACGAACTCTACAAGGCAAGCCAGGCTGGCGTGCAGAGCGACCTTGTCGTGCGTGGCATATGTTGCCTGAGGCCCGGCATTCCCGGCCTGTCCGACAACATCCGCGTGAAGAGCATTGTGGGTCGTTTCCTCGAGCACGCCCGCGTCGTATGCTTCGGGGCAGGCCATGGGTTGCCTCATGCGAATGCCAAAGTGTACATCTCGTCCGCTGACTGGATGCCGCGCAACCTCGACCGCCGTGTCGAGGTGCTGGTGCCGGTCGAGAACCCGACAGTGCACGAGCAGGTCATGGGCCAGATCATGAATGCAAACCTGAAGGACGTCGCGCAGAGCTGGCTGCTGCAGCCGGACGGTACCTACGTCCACGCGCCCGGCGCCGACGCGCCCGACGCCTTCAGCGCCCACAACTACTTCATGACCAACCCCAGCCTGTCAGGGCAGGGCAGCAAGGCCCCGGCGCGCCAGCAGGCGGGCCGCAACGGTTCGCGCACGCGGACGCGGGGAAGCTGACCCTTGGCTTCTGGCGCTTCAGGTGAACAGCAGCAACGCCGGGCTCCGGCCGCAGCGCCCGAGGGCCCGATCGGCGTCGTCGACATCGGCTCGAACTCGGTGCGCCTTGTCATCTACGACCGCCTCGTGCGCAGCCCGCTCGCCCTCTTCAACGAAAAGTCCCTCTGCGCCATCGGGCGCAACATGGTCCGCACGGGCGTCCTCGACGAGGAGGGCAGCAACGCAGCGCTCGCAGCGCTTTCCCGTTTTCAGGAAGTCGCACGGTCGGTCGGCGTAGCCCGCCTCGAGACCTTCGCCACCGCAGCTGTCCGTGATGCCCGCAACGGTGCCGAATTTGTCGCGCGCGCCCGCAACGCCATCGGCACGCCAGTCAGGATCCTGAGCGGCGAGGACGAGGCGCGCTTCGCCGCCGAAGGTGTGCTTGCCGGCATTCCGGAGGCAGACGGGGTCGTGGGCGACCTCGGCGGCGGAAGCCTCGAGCTTGCCTTTGTCGCGCAGGGCCAGCAATCCGGCGGCTTCACCCTGCCATTCGGGCCGCTGCGCCTGATGGACCTCTCCGAGGGACGACCCGAGAAGGCGCGCGCCATCGTGGACGCCGAACTCGAGAGGCTGCCCGGCCTCGACCGTCTGCGCGGCAAGGCGCTCTACGCCGTCGGCGGCGTCTGGCGCAACATCGCGCGCATGCACCTCGAGAACGTGCAGCATCCCGTCCGGATCCTGCATCACTATGAGATCCCCCGCGACCGCGCGATCGACTTCACCAGCCTGATCGCAGGCCTCTCGCGCAAGTCGCTCGAAAGCGCAGCCGGCGTCACCCGCAAGCGCGCCGAGGCGATCCCCTATGGCGCCGTCGTCATGGAGCGCCTCCTCAAGGTCGGCCGCCTCGACCGTGTGATCATCTCGGCCTTCGGCGTGCGCGAGGGTCTTCTGTTTTCCCGCCTGCCCGAGGAAGAACGCGCAAGGGACCCCTTGCTCTCCGCCTGCGAGGACATGTCGCGCCGCCTCGGCCGCGATCCCGCGCTTGGCGGCATCCTCGCGCAGTGGACGGCGCCGCTCTTCCAGCCGACCGACAAGGTTTTCGACCGTCTCAGGCGCGCTGCCTGCCATCTTGCCGACACGGGCTGGCGCGGCCACCCCGACCACCGTGCCGAGCTGATCTATGAAGAGGTCCTCAACGCGCCCTTCATTGGCATCGACCATCCGCGGCGCAACCAGCTCGCACTCGCGCTGCTCCACCGCTATGGCGGCGCTGACGAGAAGCGCGAGAAGCGCGCGCTGCGCTACATCGGCGAGGAAGCCGCTACGCGTGCCCGCAACCTGGGTCTCGCCATGAGGGCCGGGCTCGTGCTGGCCGGCCCGTCACCGGTCGTCCTCCAGTCCAGCACCGTGCGTCTCACGCCCAGCGCACTGGTCCTGACCTTGCCCCGTCGGCACCAGGCGCTTCTGGCCGAGGCAAGCACCAAACGTTTCGAAATCCTTGCTGAGGCCTTTGCAAGAAGCTTCCGAATCGAACTTCGTTGACGCAGGAAACAGCCCTGCAGGGGCGCATGGCAGCCATTTCCGGCCTGCCCGAGTTTCCCTCGCCTTAACGCAAACCGTGCCATGATCAACCGCTGTTTTCCGGGATCGTCCGGGGACGGATAATCCGGTGTGGCAGATGAAGGCACGATGGATCCTGTCGACGATGATGGCCGTCACGTTCGTGGCGCTGTCGGTAGCCGCATATCTTGCACTGCTCGGGCCGATCGCAGGCGACAAGGTCGCCAACCGCCTGCGTCTGGCCATAAATCCGTGGCCTGGCTACGAAGTCCTCTATCTGGCCCATATCCGCGACCTCTACAGGCAACAGGGTCTCGAAGTCGATCTCGTCCAGTTCAGCACCCTCGATGACGCCCGTCGCAGCTTCGAGCGCGGGCAGGTCGACGCCGTCGCCACAACGCTTGTGGACGTGATGCAGATCTACCAGGGAACGGGTGAGCGCCCGGTCGTCGTGCTTGTGACCGACTATTCGGACGGTGCTGACGTGATCATCGCCCGCGGCGAGGGGATCAGGTCCCCGCGCGACCTCAAGGGAAAGCGCGTGGCCGTCGAGCAGATGTTCGGCCGCTTCGTCCTGCAGGTGGCCCTCGAAAAGAGCGGCCTGTCGCTTGAGGACGTCAGGCTCGTCGAGGCGAGCGGCCTCGAAGGCCCGGACCTGCTGAAGGCGCGGGAGGTCGATGCCGTCGTCACCTATGCTCCCCAATCCGTATCGGCAGCCAGGGTGCCTGGTGCAAGGACGATCTTCACGTCCTCGGAGACGCCTGGCAAGATCCTCGACGTGGTGGCCGTGCGCCCCGGCGTGCTCGACGAGATCCCCGACCTGCGCGCGCGCCTCGCGCGGGCGTGGGGGCAGTCCCTCCAGGTCATGCGCGACTATCCCGGCGAAGCGATCCGTATCATGGCGCGCCGCGAAGGGCTGAGCGACGACGAGTTCCGCCAGGCCCTGAAAGGGGTTCACCTCGTGCCCGAGGCCGAACAGTTGGAAATGCTGCGGATCGGCGGACCTGTCGAACAGGGCCTCGAGCGTCTCGCCGGCTTCAAGGGGTGGAGCAGCCCGGTGGCAAGGCCACAGCCCGACGCCAGCACGTTCCTCGCGCCCGTGACAGAACTGGGGACCGCAAACTAGATGAACATCAGGCGCTACCTCAACATTTCGGTTCGCGCGGCGCTCTGGACGCTGCTGGCGGGATCAGTGACCCTCGCGGCAACGCTGCTGGCGATGTACAATCACTTCTCGGAGCAGGCGCGCACCGCTATCGAGCACCGGGCCGCGGCCCTCGCCAACGCCGTCGACGCCTCGGCCTCGATCCTGGGTGAGTCGCCCCAGTTGCAGCGGCTGCTGCAGGGACTCGGCGCCGACGCGGACATCCACGCCATGGTCATCATCGAGCAGGCGACCGGCAGGATCCTCGCCTCGACCGACCAGAGCCTTGTCGGCACGACAGCAAGCCCGGCCTTGCAGCGCGAGATCCCGGCCCTGCCGACAAGCCCCGGTGCCTTCACCGGCAAGGCCGCCAGCGCCCTGCGCGAGGATGGCTTCATGCACGCGCTCCCGCTCAACGTGCGCGACGCCAGTGGCACGCTGAAGCCGTCGCTGATCCTGGTCAAGGCCAGGACCGACAACATCCACGCCGAAGCGATCGCGGGCATGACGCGACCCGGCACCATCATGATGATGGGCATGCTGCTGACGCTCGCCCTCTATGTGCTGATGCTGCACACCAGCATCCTCAAGCCGCTGACCCGCATGCAGCAGGCCATCCGACGGTTCTCGAGGGGTGACACGCAGGTGCGCGTTCCCCCATTGCCACGCAACGAGGTAGGCCAGCTTGGCGAGAAGCTGAACCATCTGCTCGACGGTGTGGTCGAAGCACGCGCCCGCGTCGAGCTGCAGAACCGCGAACTGCTTGTCGCCAAGGAAGAAGCCGACCGCGCCAACAACATGAAGTCCGACTTCCTCGCCACGATCAGCCACGAGATCCGCACGCCGCTGAACGGGATCATCGGGATGGCGCAGTTGCTGACACTCGGCAACCTGCCACCCAAGCAGGCCCAGTTCTCGCGCGTCATCCTGACATCGGCCGAGACATTGTTGACGATGATCAACGACATCCTCGACCTGTCCAAGATCGAGGCCGGAAAGGTCAGCCTCGAGACAGTGACCTTCAGCCTGCAGAAGGTCCTCGCCGAGGCCGCCGACCTCGTTGCCCCGAAGAGTCGCGAGAAGAAGATCGCCATGCTCCTGCGCATCGCCCCCGACGTGGCTGATGTCGTGAAGGGTGATCCCCACCGCCTGCGCCAGGTGGTCCTCAACCTTGCATCAAACGCAGTGAAGTTCACCTCGCAGGGCCATGTGTGCATCTCGGTGATCCGTGCAGGAACGTCCGAAAGCGGCGAGCAGCGGGTCAAGGTCTCGGTGTGGGACACCGGCATCGGGATCGCACCCGAGGTTCAGAAACGTCTCTTCACCAAGTTCACGCAGGCCGACTCCTCGACCACCCGCACCCATGGCGGCACAGGCCTGGGCCTGTCCATCTGCCACCAGCTTGTCACCCTCATGCAAGGCGAGATCGGCGTGAACAGCAAGCTGGGCGAGGGCTCGGAATTCTGGTTCGAACTGGATCTCCCCGAGGACCGGGCGGTCGCGCCGGTTGCTGCACCGGCCCGCGAACTGGCCAAGCCCGACCCCGTCCGGGTCCTCGTCCTCGAGGGCATCGAGGACGGACGCACGATCGCAGCCGAGTGCATTGCGCATGCCGGCGGCCGCTGCTTTGCCGTCGCCGACACGCTGTCGGCGCTGCGCCTCCTGCGTCCGCTCGATGCCAGCCAGACCCAGATTGACGTGGTCGTGGTGGCCGAGACCATGCTGTCAGCCGCCCGCGCGGATGGGGTGCTGCAGGTCGCCGAGGAGCTCGGGCTGCCGATGGTCCTCTGGTCAAACGCACTCGAGATCGACGCGCGCGAACTGCCGCCAGGACTCGACCTGAAGGCCGTCGTGCCGCGGCCGTCGCTCCCGCAGAAGCTGATCGGGGCCATTGCCGCCGCCATGCGCTCCCGGCGGGCGCCGCCGCCGCCCCTGCCGGCGCGCGAAACCCCCGGCAACATCGTCCCGACAGAGGCTTTCCGCAACCGGCGCATCCTCGTGGTCGATGACA
Source organism: Micropepsaceae bacterium (assembly GCA_036840015.1). Lineage (GTDB taxonomy): Bacteria > Pseudomonadota > Alphaproteobacteria > Micropepsales > Micropepsaceae > SZUA-430. The sequence goes on along the minus strand of DAISVV010000015.1, from coordinate 4,718 downwards.
ACCGGAACCAGCAGGTGCTGATCAGCCGCTTCCTCGAGATGCTGGGCAGCTACGTCGCAGTGGCCGACGACGGCCGTGCCGGCATCGAAACCTGGGAAACCGGTGGCTTCGACATCATCGTCATGGACTGCCAGATGCCCGGTATGAACGGCTTCGACGCGACAAAGGCCATTCGACAGAAGGAGCAGGAGAAGGGGCTTTCGCGTATTCCCATCGTGGCCCTGACCGCCCATGTGATGCGTGGAGACCGCGACCGCTGCCTCAATGCAGGAATGGACGACTACCTGACCAAGCCGATGAATTTCGAGAATGTGAAGAGGGTGCTCGCGCATCATCTCTCGCGGGTTCCGGCCGCAAGCCAGCCCCCGGCACAGGCAGCAGATGAGGCGAAGGCAGCCCCCGTGGCCAACGCCAACGGAATTGCCGGCGCCAACACGGCTCCCGCCCCGGTCGACCATGCGCCGGCGCGTCTCTTCCGCGATCCGGCGATCCTCGTGGTCGAGGACAGCGAGGTGAACTGCGAGGTCGCCATCGCCATGCTCGAGATGATGGGATGCCGCGTCGTGATCGCAAGGTCTGGCAAGGCAGCGCTTGAACTCTGCCGGGGCCACCGCTTTGATGCCATCCTCATGGATGTGCAGATGCCCGAGATGGACGGCTGCGACACCGCGATCAGGCTGCGCCAGATGTTCGGGGCAGGCGAAGCCCAAGCCTGTCCGATCATCGCGATGACCGCCAATACCCGCAAGAGTGACCGCGGCAGGTGTGCGGCCTCCGGCATGGAAGCCTATGTCGAGAAGCCGATCGACCAGCGCGGCCTTGCCCGCACACTTCGCCAGTGGCTGCCGCCACACCTGCATGCCGAGGCAAGCGTGGAATCGTGGATACCCGTCGACGAGGCCATCATCAACCCGGTCGCCATCCGCAACGTGCGCAACTTGATGCGCGGGCGCTTCGACAGCTATGCACGGCTGTTCCTGCGTGAGACCAGTCGCCAGCTCGAGCAGATCCGCAGGCTTGTCGCGTCCGAAGGCCCGGCAGACGAGCTGGTTCGCGCCGTCCATACGCTGCGCTCGTCCTGTGGCCAGATCGGCGCCAACCGCATGTGCACCCTGGCATCTTCCATCGAGGAGCGCGCCATCGAGCGGGCTGCCCGCAACGAGCCCATCGGCATCTTCGCCGGCGACGTGGAAAAATTGCGCCGCCTGCTTGCAGACGTGGAAGCCGAACTGCTGCGGCAGGTCGGCCCCGACCGCGGCAAGGCGACGTCTTAGGCGCGATCCGTCAGGACGGCTTCGGTCGGCTCTCTGAGAAACGCTTCTGCATGGGCAAGCGCGCCCGACCGCCAGCGCAGTCCCGGCATGAGGCTCGCCAGGATGCCGGCGTGGCCGATACCCTTGTAGATCGCGGCACTGGCCCGGGCGCCGGCGCGCTGTAGCGCCTCTGCCATCAGCACGCTGGCATGCGCACCCACGACGCGGTCACGCGCGCCATGGAGCAGCAGCATCGGCGGCGCATCCGCGCGCACCATCTTGATAGGCCGGGCCGCCTGCGGCTCGCCGGCAGAGGGGGCAAAAATGTCCCGCACGCCCTGCCACTTCAGCGGGTTCAGCGTATAGGGCCCCGCCAGCCCGATCACGCCCGCGATCTGCCCGGGCGCCATGCCATGGGCTGCGAGGTAGCGCGGGTCGAGCGCCAGCGTCGAGGCAATATGCGCGCCGGCCGAATGCCCCATGAGGAACAGCCGCGATGGATGCCCGCCGAGGCGCAGCAGGTTGGCGTTCGCCCACGACAACGCAAGCGCCGCATCCTCGTTGAACCCCGGAAAGCGCACCTGAGGGAACAGCCTGTAGTCGGGAATGATCACGATGTGGCCGCGCCGGGCAAGCGACCGCCCGAGCAGCCTGTAGTACCATCGTGCGCCGCTGACCCATCCCCCGCCATAGAGGAACACGATCGTCGACAGCACGCGCTGGTCCTGGGGCAGGTAGACATCAAGCCGCTGGCGCGGATCCTCGCCATAGGGGACATGGCGCAGGGGAAAGGCATCCCTGTCGCCGCCACTGGCTGCACCGGTCCGGAAGGCGAGGGCGTCAGGCATCGACGCCGCAGGCGCAGGGCTCAGGACAATATTCATGGACCATCTTTGCGCGATGGCCCGAGGCGCCGTCAAGCGGCGCTCCAGTCGCGCCCTAGTTGAGCGGGGTCGAGAACGTGACCAGCAGAGCGTGTCCGCCTTCCTGGCTGGGGCCCGGATTGCTGCGGCTTTCGTCGGATTTTCCGAAGTCGTAACGATACTCGAGCTTCAGGCTCGCATCCGGCCGGTTCAGGTTTTCGCGCACATAATCCGAAAGGTCGAGGCTCAGCTGCAGCTGCCGCGCCTTGGCCCGGGCGGCAAGGTCGTCGTCGACAAGCTGCGACTGCGCATCGGCCGCGCCATAGCGCAGCTCCAGCTTGGGACCGTTTTCAGGGGCATAGCCGATGGAAACATGCGGTGCGACCTGCCGTTCCGCGCGCCGGTTGCCCAGCATCTCGTCGTTGGTTTCGATGAGCGAGAGCCCCGCCCCGAACTTCCAGTTGCCGCGGTTCATGCTGTGCGACAGGTCCGCATAGCGGTCGGACGAGCGCGACAGCCTGACACCATCCTCGGCACCGGGCATCATCATGTCGGTTGAAACCCGGCGCTCCCAGACGCTGGCCGTCGTGTCACCGAAGCGGCCGCGCCATGTCAGCGCAAGATTGGCCGTTGAAACCCTGTCGCGCGGTCCCACCGTCAGTTCGGCGCGTGCGACGTCACCGCGCTCGAAGTTGCCGCTGACCGACGTGGGCAGGATGTCACGCACGTGATCCACCATGTCGAGGACCGCACCCGGCAGCACGTCCGTCACCAGCAGGTCGGCGCTGACACCCGAGAACGAGGTCCGGCGCAGCCACTGTCCGCCATTGATCATGCTGAACTCCGAGGCCTGCCGGCGATAGACCTGCAGCTCCGAGGCCTTGAATCCGACCGTGATCTGCTCGCGCGAGCGCACGGCCTCGCGCGTCTCGTAGTCCTGGAAGCCAACCGTCACGTTCGTCTGGCCATATTCCAGCCGTGATGACACGCTCGACCAGCTGCCCGGCAGCACGAAGCGGCCATTGGCAAGCGGCAGGAGCGCGGCTGACTGGCCCTCCGAGAGTTGGCCCATCTCGCCGTCGACAAGAAGCCTCAGATTGCCGGAATCGATGAGCTGAGCGGCCAGCCGGTGTCGGCGCGAGATGTCCCGCCCGCGCAGGTCGCGCGGCTTTTCGCGCGCATCCGGCGTGCGGAAGTCGCGTTGCTCGACACCTTGCTCGTCATCGAGGAAATAGGTGGCCAGCCTCAACCGGCCGCCAAGCGCTTCGGTCTCGGTGCCGCTCACCCGCGGGGCAACAAGGCCCGCAAGGCCCCGGCCCATCGCGAGCCGGCCGATCTGCGCGGGCAGAAGGGGCTGCAACTCGACCGTGCCCGCCGCAAGCCGCGACATGAAGGGTGTGAGGTCGGCAAAGCGCAGGCCCTGCGGATCGGTAAGGATCGGGCGCAGCATCCGGCGCGCGCCGGATGCATCCGGTCCGTTGTTCGCCAGTGAGGCGTTCGAACTTCCGGGCAGGGAAGAGGCGGGCAGGGCATGAGGTGCCTGCGGCTTGGCCGCATCCGCGAGGACCGCCGGCAGGACCCAGAAGGGCGACACCGTCTCGGTCGCCCGTGCCGCGCTGGCCAGCGCAATCCCCGAGGCGCCTGCCATCAGCCAGCAGCCAAGGCGGAAAGGTACACTTCGGGTTGGTGAATTCTGTGCCATCTTCATCCGTGCTCCGCAAGTTTCGCGCCAGCACCGGATGAGCGGTTGGTGGCGCAACAATGGGCGCCGCAGCCAGTGTGGCCGCGTCGTCAGCAGTCGCCGTCCCGTCGGGCGGCCGGAGTAATCATGAATGGTATGGTTCTGCTGGCGCTCACCTTGCGCCCTGTCCCCTTGCGCATGCCGCCCTCCCTCGAGGCGTTGTCTGCGCAACGCTGTGTCCCTGATTGGGGTTCACGAGAATCACGCAGCACTTGATCTGTGTACAGCGTAATCCTGATTTGCAGTTTGTCCTATAGCGGCACAGAAAAATTTTCAGCACGCGGACGTTCTGCGTTAAGCGATCGATGCCTTGCGCGTGCTGGCATCGATGCGTGTGTTACGTCTTGTTGCAGCAGGATTTGATCGAAGCGCGCCGCGCGCATTCATGCCCGGCTGCGATGATTGCACTGCACAACGAAGCGCGGCAGCGCTCGCCGCCGCCGTGCCGCAATCACCTGCCGGCGTCTCCCGCGGTGTCATCAGGAATGGTTAATGTGGGATGCTGAAGGACGGGTGTCGGCGCGGGCACCCACCGGACACCCGGGGCCGCGACCGGGCGTTGGGGCCATTTCTTTGGCTGTCTGCCGCGCCTCCACGATCCAACAGCTGTTGGTGTGAAAGGCAGGCTTGCCTCATTTGCAATACAACATCTTGTTGTTTGGCTTGACGATAGGGTAGGTTGAGTCATTCATGCGCGCCGAAAGGGCGTGCTGGCGCTTTGTTGATGTATTCTCTTTGCGGTTCAGGGCGTTCAATCTTTCCCGGTCCCGCGGATGTTGATGCGAGTTGAAATGAACGAACACTACAGAAGCTTGGCAGAAGCCCTGGCCCGGATCAGCGCAGCGCCGACAGCCGCAGGCG
>DAISVV010000014.1:0-27111 GCA_036840015.1 Micropepsaceae bacterium | reverse complement strand
AGACGATGCACGGCGTGATCCGCGAGCTCTATGGCAAGCTTGGCGACGCGCAGATTCGCATGGCTGACGAACTGATCCCGGCCTTCATGATGTGCCGCATGAGGGGCTAGGGGCGATCCTGCTCGCCGCTCGGGCGACCGGCGCGGCCGGGTTTCCCCTTTCTGGCGAATAATCGGCGGGTTGCGGCCGGCCCGGCTCTGGCTTGCGCCAATCAACCATGTTGCCTTGCACAGCCTTTGTGCAAGAATTCGGGCTTCGCCATGGGGGTGGCGAGGGGGATGGACGCGAGACCGGATCGCATTCTGACAGACGTGGCCGTGTTGCTGCTGCTGGTGACGTTACTGGGATGCATTGCGTACCTGGACGGGGCCGTCGCCACGCATCGCAATCCGCTGCCGCCTGCGGTGGCCGTTGCGCCGGTGGTGAACGGGCCTGCCGTCGTTCCATTGGTTCAGCCTGTCGAGGTTCCGGTGACACCGCAGCTGCCGGCGGATACTCCTGTGGTGGCTGATGCACCTGTCGATCCGGAGCTGCGCGAGCAGTATGAGGCGGCGAGGCCGAAGACGGCGCTTGAGCTGCAGCAGTTCCGCCGTTCGGAAACGATCCCGGTGTCCGACGCCGCGGGCCGGTCGGGCCTTGCGGCGCTGACCAGCATCAATCCGCGCGTGAATGCCTGGCATGTGCTGGCGTTTGACTGGGGCTCTGGGCGGCCGCGGGATCATTATCATCTCGAGAACCCTTTGCGCCGGTCACAGCTCTTCAAGCTGTCCGCGGATGGCGGCGGTGCGCTTGTCGTTTCTTCCGGCGGGACCGAAACGCGCTGTGACCTCTGGGGCGGCGCGCAGCCGGCGCTTGCGGCGGCCCGTGCCAGCAAGATGCCCTATGCGCCGCTGTGCGGCGGCCGGGTGTTCCTGCGCAACAGGGTCGAGGGCTATGCGACCGACCTCGAGAAGATGACCGACCTCCTGCGTGACACGGTCTGGAAGGGCGACGACATCGTCGGCTTCGTGCGTGACTCGGTCTATCAGGATGCGTTCCGCGAAGACGGTCGTACCGAAAAGGCCGCTTCGGCCAGTGAAGCAGGCACCACCCCCCTGCCGGACGCGCTTGTCCGTCCGCAGGCGCGCGGGGTTGCGGTGGTGCCGGAGAATTTCGGGCTTGGCATCTCGGGTGGCCGGGCCATGCTGCCTGGTCGCTGGTACGATGTGCCGGGCAGCCCGGGCGTCCATGCAAGCGTGATGCGTCCGGGCGACGTTGCCGATGAGATCCTCGAGCGGAACAAGGCCCGGCTCAACCCGCTCGACGAGGTGGAGGCGTCGGCGCTTGCCTATTTTGTCGCGTTCGACCTCGACGTGCATGAGATGAGATTTGCGGTGGGCACGGATCATCCGAGGCTCAACTGGTCTTCGCGCGTGCCGGCTTCGTCGCGCCTCGATGCCTTGCCGGGGCCCGACGGGAGCGGGTCGCCAGCGCCCCTCGTGACGACCGGCATGCCCGGGCCCACGGCCCGGGGCGAGCTTGCTGCCACGTTCGCGGCAGGCTTCAAGCGCGAGCATGGCGGCTTCAAGTGGGGTGAGCTTTCGGCGCGGAACTTCGGTTCGCACTATGGCTTTGTCGAAGGTGGGGCCGTGCTCAGCAAGCTGCAGCCCGGCCTGTCGACGCTTTACACGCTCGAAGACGGCACGTTCGACATGAAGACGTGGACGCGTGAGGATGATGCGCTGCTGTCGCGGATGGCCTATGCACGTCAGAACGGCGTGCCGCTTGTCGAGGCTGGGGCCGACGGGCAGCCTGTGGTCGCGGCGCTTGTGAACCGGTGGGGACCGGGCAACTGGTCGGGCTCGGCGGATGCGAAGCTGCGGACATTGCGGGGCGGGGGCTGCCTGCTGGCTGTGGGGAAGAAGAAGTATCTTGTCTATGGGTATTTCTCGACGGCGACACCTTCCGCCATGGCGGCGGTGTTCCTTGCGCAGGGATGCCGCCATGCCCTGAACCTCGACATGAATGCGCCCGAGCACACCTACATGGCGCTCTATGTGCGAAATGGGGACAGGATGGAAGTTCGCCACCTGGTGCGAGCCATGGCGACCGTCGACCGCAACGTGAATGGCAGGTTCCTGCCTCGCTTCATTTCCTATCCCGACAACAGGGATCTTTTCTACATGGTCAGGAAGGGCGCAGCGCCGTGAACCTTGGCATTGCAACGCTCGGGGTTCTCTCGCTGGTGATGGGCCTGCTTGTGTCCGTTGCGGCGGCGTCGGGTGTCGGGCTGCAGGCGCAGAACGAGGCGCTGTTCCAGCAGATGGCTTCGACATTCGGCTACACGCCTGAGCAGATGGCGCGCATCCGCGCGATCTTCCAGGCGTCGGGCCGCATGGGGCAGGGCAATCCGGCGATCACCAGGCGTCCCCTTTCCACCGAGCAGTGCCGCGCGCGGCTCGAGCGCGAGGGCGTCAGCTACAACAATCCGCGCTTCGAGAAGATCTGCGGCTCGAAATTCATGGCACCGCTCTATGATCCGGCAACGGAGCAGCCGGAGGATGCCAAGGTCTGCATTGACCAATTCGAGTTCCCCAATATTCCCTGCACCTATCCGGTCGTCTGGACGCGCGCACGGGAAGCGGCAGAGGTGTGTGCGGCGCTCGGCAAGCGCATGTGCGATGCCCATGAATGGGAAGGCGCCTGCGCAGGGCAGCTGACGCCGCCCGACTATGCGTTCCGCAGCGAGGGAGCAGAAACGGGTGAAAGCGCTTTCCGGCGCATGCGCGCCCAGCACAATGCGCGTCATTCGGGCAGCAAGACCTGGAGTTACGGGCCTGTGTACCAGTCGGGCGTCTGCGGCACGGGCAGCAGCAAGAATGCGGGTTGCAATGGGGGCGCGTGGGACCACTGCGGCTCGAACACATTTCCGTCTGGCAGCTTCCCGGGCTGCCGCAGTTCGCTGGGTGTCTATGACGTCAACGGGAATGCGGCGGAGCACATGAACCTTCCCACGACGCCGGGCGAGATGGCCAGCCGCGGGAGTACGTCGCTGGGCTACACCGAGATGAAGGGCAGCTGGTTCGTCTGGGACAAGATCCGCGCGCATGAGGATTGGTGCCGCTGGCGTGCGCCGTACTGGCATGGTTCGCGCGTGATGAGCGCGGACAGCCACGCGAACTATCACCTGGGCTTCCGCTGCTGCAAGTCGACAGGCAAGCCCTGAGGCTTCAGAGCTTCAGCCTTGCGAAGAGAGGCTCCGGCACGAGGCGGATCACGCCCATGATCCAGCGCCACCACCAGGGTGTGTAGACGACGGCCCGGCGCCGATCGATGGCGTGGCAAATGTCGCGCGCAACGTGAGCGGGGTCGGCCACGAGCCACGCTGGCAGGCTCAGTCCCGCCGTCATGGGTGTCGCGACCATGCCGGGCTTGACCGTTACAATGTGAACGCCCGTGTGCCTCAGGCGCGCGCGCAGGCCGTCGCAGAAGACGGTGACCGCTGCCTTGGCTGCGCCGTAGTGCGCGTTCGAGGCGCGGCCACGGTCACCTGCAACTGACGAGACGACCGCGATGGTGCCCTTGCCCTGCTGTTGCAGCCGGCTTGCGATCGCCGAGACGAGGGCGATGGTCGAGGTGGCGTTGACCGTGAATTGCTGCGCCGCGCGGGCGGGGTCGGCGTCGCAGGCTGCTTCGTCGGGCAATTCGCCATGCGCGATGAGCGTGATGTCCGGTAGCTTGCCGCCGGCGAAGAGGCTCTGCATCAAGCCATTGTGCGATGGCAGGTCGGCGGCCTCGAAGGTGAAGCAGGTCGCGCTGTGCGCACCCCGGGCGAGGAGGTCGTCGGCGACCGACTGGCGCCTCCCGGCGTTGCGGGCCACGAGCATCAGGTCGGCGTGCTGACGTGCCCAGATGCGGGCACATTGGCTGGCGATGAGCGATGTCGCGCCGATGATGAGGATGCGCTTCATGTGGCCACGCGCTCCCAGAAGCGCGACTTGAGCGCGGGGTCACGGCATTGTTCAAGTGTCTTCCAGCCCGGATAGGCTGCCTGGAAGTGCGCGGCCGACATATGGGCATCCTTGGCGGGGTAGAGGCGCCCGCCCGCGGCGTGGACGATGGCGGCGAGCCTCGGCAGGAGATCCGCCGCGAGCTGGCGCGACTGCGGGAAGTCGATGGCGAGGCTCACGCCCTTCATGGGGAAGGAGAGCAGTCCCGGTGAGGCGATGTCGCCACAGCGCTTGAGGACGGTGAGCGGCGAGGCGTGGCCTGTGCCGGCCACGGTGTCGAGCAGGTCGGCAATCGCGCATGGGGCGGTCCTGTCGGGGACCACGCACTGGAATTGCTGGAAGCCCTGGCGCCCATAGAGCCGGTTCCAGTTCCTGATGCCGTCGAGGGGCTGGAAAAAAGGGACATGATGAACTGTCTGCCGCCTGCCGGCCTTCGAGGCGCGCCGCCAGTACAGCGGGTTGAAAATCCGGGTGGTCAGGCTGTTGACGAGGGAGATGGGGGGCGTGAAGGGGACCGAGAGCCGGTGCGCCGGCGGGCGTGCCGCTGCGGGGGCAATGGCATGGTCGGCCGCGATGTAGATGCCGCGGCCGCGCTTGCGGCCGGTTGCCGTGCAGTCGATCCAGGCGACGCCGTATTCATGCGTGCTGTCCTGCTGTTCGGCGCGCAAGAAGAAATCCTCGAGCCTGTCGAAGCGCTGCGTCAGCGTCTCGACGGCAAGGGAGGATACCGTCATCAGTGCGATTTCTGCCCATGCGACGATCCCCGTGAGCCCGAGGCCCCCGATTGTGGCCCGGAACAGGTCGCCGTGGTCCGTATGGCTGCAGACAAGCGGTTCGGCGTCGGAGCGGACAAGCTCGAATGACCTGACATGGCAACCGAAGGTTCCGCGCCGGTGATGGTTCTTGCCGTGCACGTCGTTGGCGATGGCGCCGGCGAGCGTCCCGTGGCTTGTGCCGAGAACAACAGGGAGGAACCAGCCGCGGGGCACTGCGTGATCGAGGATCTCGGCCAGGGTGCTGCCTGCTTCGGCTCTCAGGATGCCTGTTGCCCAGTCGGCCGCGATGATCCGGTCTGAAGGGCGCATGTGGATCACCTTGCCTGACACGGCTAGGCAGGAGTCGCCATAGGCGCGGCCATTGCCGAATGGCAGCGTCGGCCCCGGGGTTGTCCGGAGCGCGGCCCTGATGTCATCACGCCAGTGGACCGGGCGCGCATGCTGCGGCTGGGCGGGGTAGCGTCCCCAGGACAGGAGGCCTCGGGTCATGAAGCCGCGAGGAAAATCAGCAGGAAGACCAGGCCCGACAGATGGCTCACCCAGTCGCGTACGGCAAATACCACGGGATCCTCGTGCATCTGGCCGCGCTGGGTGAGGATCCACACGCGGGTGATCCAGAAAAGGAGAACGGGGCAGGCGAGCCAGAGGAATTCGGGGTTCGCGTAGAGTTCCATCGTGGCCTGCTCGCGGATGTAGAGCGCGAGCACCAGCACCGACAGATAGCCGGACGCCGCGCCGAGCGAGGAGATCATGACGATGTCGGCGGGCTCGTAGTCGCGGCCGCGGGTCTTGCCGGTGTGACCCCGTTCGATCGCGTCATGGATCTCGGCGAACCGCTTTGCAAGCGCGAGGCTGAGGAAGAGGAAGGTGGCAAAGGCCAGGAGCCAGAAGGTCAGCGTCAGGCCCAGCGCGACGACACCGGCGATCACGCGCAACGTATAAAGCATTGCAAGGGCTATTACGTCGAGCGCCACGACACGCTTGAGCAGCAGCGAGTAGGCGATCGTCAGCCCGTAATAGGCGGCCAGCACGACCGTGAACAGTGGCGGCAGCAACATCGAGGCTACGGCAAAGGCTGATACCAGCAGGACCGGGAAGACCGCCAGGCCTGCTTCCACGGGCAGCGCGCCGCTGGCGAAGGGGCGCTTGCGCTTGAGCCTGTGGTGGCGATCATCGGCAAGGTCGATGATGTCGTTCATGATGTAGACGCTGGAGGCGCACAGGCCGAAGGCAAGGAAGGCAATCGCTGCCTCCATGATGAGGGCCACTTCGTCGAAGCGATGGGAGGACAGGAGAGGCAGGAAGATGAGGGCGTTCTTTGCCCACTGGTGAATGCGGACGGCCTTGATCCAGGCCTTCGCAAGCGTGACGAGAGAGGGCTTCGGCCTTGGCGGCGCCGGGGGGCCGGTCGTCACAATATCGTACGAGATGAGCAGGTACTTGCAGATGCCGCGGACAATCTCGATGTCTTCCCTTGAGACCAGCGTAACGTGGCGCCCCAGTTCGCGGGCATTGCGCGCCATCGTGACCACATTCCAGGCGTAGGGAAGAACCGACACATCCACGTTGCCGGGACGCAGCCAAAGAGACTTCATGGACGCGGCTGCGCGCTCTCCCCTCAGGCCAAAGGGCAACAGCTCGCCTTCAAGATGGATCGTGAGTGGTTGTTCCGGGGGTTCCCCGGCCGGGACGAGCGCCAATCTGCTTCTTCTGTCCATGGCCGTTGCATTCGCGCCTGAGGAAAATCCCCGGTTGCAGCGAGAACTCTATCTGCTCTGGCGGACATGTCAAAAAACGTGCGGTAATGTAAATGATGCGGTCGCGCCGCTTGTCTTAACGTTGTGGCTCCCGTACGCGGGCCAGCGGACCCGAATGCCATGAAAACTGCGGTTGTCTATGCCCTGGGGGCCGTGCTGGCGATCGGCGTGAACCTCGCCCTGCAGGAGATTTCCCTCGCCGTCCTGCCTGCCACGGCGCTTGGGCTTGTGCCGAGCGTGCTTGCGGGGACAGCCGGAGGGCTCTTGTTCAAGTATGCGTGGGACAGGTCGCTCATCTTCGCATACCAGCCGCAAGGGGCTGTTCGTGACCTTGGAACATTCGCTGCCTATGTCGTGACCGGACTTGTCACCACGGCCATCTTCTGGGCCTTCGAATTCGGTTTCGACGCATGGTTCGGCACAAAGACAATGCGCTATGCCGGTGCGATCATCGGTCTTTCGATCGGCTATGTGCTCAAGTACGAGCTAGACCGGCGTTTCGTGTTCCGGGTCCGGCCTTCGCAATGACGTGGGGTCGGCCGGGAGTTTCCTCGGGTGCATTGTCCGCAGGGTTACTGGACAAAGTCGAATTTGCCCCATGGTTAAGTCAAATCCGGCTGAGGGCTGCATCGCGGCCGGATTCCTGCGACAATACGCACTGGAATCTTCGGGGAGATACCGCTTAACTAGCCTCGTGCAAGAGTCAGTTTTCCGGGGCCCTTCCAAGGTCAGTCAGATGGACTACGAAAACCAATTCAGCCAGGCGCTCGCCCAGGTCCGGCGGGAAGGGCGTTATCGGGTTTTCGCCGACATCGTGAGGACGCGCGGTGACTTTCCGCGGGCGAGGCAGATCACCGAGTCGGGCGAGCGTCCGATCACGGTCTGGTGTTCCAACGACTACCTGGGGATGGGTCAGCATCCGGCGGTGCTGCAGGCCATGCACGCGGCGATCGATGCCGCCGGTGCCGGATCGGGTGGCACGCGGAATATCTCGGGTACCACGCATTACCACGTCGAACTCGAGCGGGAGCTTGCCGACCTGCACCAGAAGGAAGCCGCGCTCCTGTTCACGTCCGGCTTCATTGCAAACGAGGCCGCGCTTGCGACGCTGGGTAATGTGCTTCCCAACTGCATCATCTTCTCTGACGTGCTGAACCATGCCTCGATGATCGAAGGCATGCGGCACAGCAAGGCCAAGCGCGTGATCTGGCGCCACAATGACGTGGCACACCTCGAGGAACTTCTCTCGCAGGCCGATCCGGCGGCTGCCAAGGTTGTCGCGTTCGAGTCTGTCTATTCGATGGATGGTGACATCGCTCCCATCGGGGAGATCTGTGCCGTCGCCGCACGCCATGGCGCGTTCACCTACCTCGACGAGGTCCATGCCGTGGGCATGTACGGCCCGCGCGGGGCGGGTGTGGCCGAGCGCGATGGCGTGATGGCACGGGTGGATGTCATCAACGGGACGCTGGGCAAGGCGTTCGGTGTCATGGGCGGTTACATCGCCGCAAGCGCGCGCTTCATCGATGTCGTCCGGTCCTATGCGCCGGGCTTCATCTTCACGACGTCCATTCCACCGGTCCTTGCGGCTGGTGCACTGGCGAGCGTTCGCCACCTGAAGGCCAGCCAGGTCGAGCGTGATCGACACCAGGAGCGCGCCGCGACGCTGAAGTCGATGCTGCGGGCTGCGGGCCTTCCGGTGATGCCCTCGACCAGCCATATCATTCCGTTGCTTGTCGGCGACCCGATCAGCTGCAAGGAGGTGTCTGACATCCTTCTTGCCGAGCATGCGATCTATGTCCAGCCGATCAACTATCCGACGGTCCCGCGCGGAACTGAGCGGCTGCGGCTCACGCCGACGCCGTTCCATGATGACGAGAAGATGCGTGCGCTGATTGCGGGGCTCGATGATGCGTGGCTGCGCCTCAAGATCCGGCGCGCGGCCTGATCCGCGCGCAGGCCATGGCCATCCTTCTCGAGATGATGCGGGTCGGAAACTTCCAGAAGGTGGTTGCCGTCGACGAGGCGTCGGGGACCGAGGTCACGTTCATGGCGCCCGTGACGGCGTCGCGGCTCGACATCGAGCGGCTGGCCCGGTCGAAGCTGGCCTATGTGATGCGCCGGAAAACCCCGGATTCCTGAGTTCCGGACGGCTGCGGACGTTAACCACTGAGCGCGTGAAGCCTGACCCAATAGGATTAGCGGGATTGATCCGCCGACGCGCAAGTGCTTGAGTCGGGTCGTGGGTAGCGGCTTCCCGGGATACAAGAACGGGTAGCACTTTCGAGCAGGGGCTTAGGGTCATGAGATGCCCGTTCTGTCAGCATGACGATTCGCAGGTCAAGGACAGCCGACCGACCGAGGACAATGCGGCGATCCGTCGTCGTCGCGTGTGTCCGGCGGGTGGTGCGCGCTTCACCACGTTCGAGCGGGTGCAACTGCGTGACCTCGTCGTAATCAAGAAGAGCGGACGGCGCACGCCGTTTGACCGTGACAAGCTGATGCGCTCGATCCAGCACGCCGTGCGCAAGCGCCCTGTCGAGCCCGAGCGCATCGAGCGGATGGTGAATGGCATCGTGCGGCGCCTGGAAAGTTCGGGCGAGACTGAAATTCCGTCATCGACGATCGGCGAGCTTGTGATGCAGGGCCTCGCCAACCTTGATGCAGTGGCCTATGTGCGGTTTGCGTCGGTCTACCGGAATTTCCGCGAGGCGAAGGACTTCGAGCACATCCTTGGCCAGTTGCACGAACCCGATAACAAGGGGCCCTAGGCCACGCGCGGCATTCATTCCCAAGACGAACGCTTCATGGCGCTGGCCTTGCGGCTGGCGCAGCGAAGCCTCGGGCGGGTCTGGCCCAACCCGGCCGTGGGCTGCGTCATCGTCGATGCAGGCGGACATGTCGCCGGGCAGGGCTGGACGCAGGATGGCGGACGCCCCCATGCAGAGACCGAGGCGATCCGGCAGGCGGGTGCACGGGCGCGGGGTGGTGTTGCCTATGTCACGCTCGAGCCCTGTGCCCATCACGGGCAGACCGGTCCGTGTGCCGAGGCGCTTGTCAGCGCCGGCGTTGCGCGTGTTGTCTCGGCGACCGAAGATCCCGATCCGCGCGTTGCGGGCCGCGGGCATGCGCGGCTGGTTCAGGCCGGCATTGCGGTCGACACGGGCGTGCTTGGTGGCGAGGCCCGGCACCTGAATGCCGGCTTCCTGTCGCGCATCATGCGCGGGCGGCCGCTGGTCACGCTGAAGGTTGCGACCACGCTCGACGGGCGCATCGCCATGACGTCGGGCGAGAGCAAGTGGATCACGGGACCTGAGGCGCGGGCGCACGCCCACCTGATGCGCGCGCAGCATGATGCCGTGCTGGCAGGGATCGGAACGGTGCTCGCCGATGACCCGGAACTGTCGTGCCGGCTTGACGGCATCGATCACCGACGGCTCGTGCGCGTGGTGTTCGACACCCGCGCGCGGCTGCCTGAGGGATCGCGGCTCTGCCGCAGTGCAGACCGGCAAGCGGTCTGGCTGCTCACGGCCCAGCCCGATGCCGCCGCGCACCTCGCCCGTGCGAATGTGCGCGTCCTGCCCGTGGCCGCAGCACCGGAGGGGATCGATCCCCTCGATGCGCTGCGGGTCCTGGCGGCCGAAGGCCTGACCCGGGTGCTCGTCGAGGGCGGTGCGCATGTGGTGACGAGCCTGCTCAGGGCGCGGCTTGCCGACCGGCTTGCCTGGTATCGGTCACCGGCCATCATGGGACAGGGTGTCGCCGCGTTTTCGGGGCTTGGCCTGTCGGGACTGGCCGACATGCCGCGGGTTTTGCGGAAAGAGACGCGGGTTCTTGGCCAAGATCTGCTGGAAACTTGCGAATTTGACACCTAATACTCAGCGCCATGTTCACAGGCATCATCACTGACGTCGGCACGGTCGAGCTGGTCTCCCGCCGTGGCGACACGACCTTCAAGATCAGGACGCGGCACGATCCGGCACAGATCCCGATTGGCGCATCGATCGCCTGCTCGGGCGCCTGCCTGACCGTGATCGCCAAGGGTGGCGTGGCGGGTGAAGGCTGGTTCACCGTCGAGGTGTCGGCTGAAACCATGTCCAAGACCACGCTGGCAACGTGGGAGCCCGGGGCGCGGGTGAACCTCGAGAAGTCGCTTCGGGTGGGCGACGAGATCGGCGGCCACATCGTCAGCGGCCATGTCGACGGGGTTGGCGAGATCGTTTCGATCAAGCCCGAGGGCGATTCGCTGCGTTTCCGCATCAAGGCCCCCAAGGCGCTTGCCCGCTTCATCGCTCCCAAGGGATCGATTGCGGTCGACGGCACGTCGCTGACCGTCAACGAGGTTGATGGCGCGGTCTTCGGCGTCAACATCATCCCGCACACTGCCAAGGAGACGACCTGGGGTGCGATGCGCGAAGGGCAGGGCGTCAACATCGAAATCGACATGCTGGCGCGCTATCTCGCACGGCTCAAGGAGTTCGCATGAGCCACAGTGAGTTCAGCTCGTATATCTCGCCGCCGGAGGAGATCATCGAGGAAGCGCGCAACGGGCGCATGTACATCCTGGTCGATGCCGAGGATCGCGAGAACGAGGGCGATGTCATCATTCCCGCGCAGATGGCCACGCCCGAGGCGATCAATTTCATGGCCAAGCATGCGCGGGGGCTGGTCTGCCTTGCCCTCACGCAGGAGCGCGCGGGGCAACTGAACCTGCCGATGATGAGCCAGGCCAACGGACAGCGCAACCAGACAGCGTTCACGGTCTCGATCGAGGCGCGCGAAGGCGTGACGACGGGTATTTCGGCCCATGACCGGGCGCGCACGATTTCGGTCGCGATCGATTCATCGAAGGGACCCGGGGACATCGTGACGCCCGGGCATGTGTTCCCGCTTGTCGCCCGCCGTGGCGGCGTGCTTGTCCGCGCGGGTCATACGGAGGCCGCCGTCGACATCTCGCGGCTTGCCGGTCTTGTGCCGGCGGGCGTCATCTGCGAGGTCATGAATGACGACGGCACGATGGCGCGGCTGCCCGACCTCGTGAAGTTCGCGCAGCTGCATGGGCTCAAGGTTGGCACGATTGCCGACCTCATCGCCTATCGCCGGCGCCATGACCATTTCATCACCCGATCGGTCGAGACCGAGATCGAGAGCCATTTCGGCGGCCGCTTCCGGATGATGCTCTATGTCAATACCGTCGAATATGCCGAGCACATCGCGCTTGTGGCAGGTGACCTGAGCACGCCGGAGCCGGTGCTTGTGCGCATGCATGCGGTCAACCTGCTTGATGACCTGCTGGCGGTGAAGGGCGGGCGCGATGACGTGCTTGCCCGCTCGATGGAGATCATTGCCCGCGAGGGGCGCGGGGTCGTGGTGCTGATCCGCGAGAGCCGCGCGACCTATATCTCCGACCTGCTGCTGCGCAAGGAGGCGGCGCCGGAAACAACGCCGCAGCGCCTGAAGGAGTATGGTGTCGGTGCGCAGATCCTGCTCGACCTGGGGGTGAAGGACATGGTCCTGCTCACCAACTCGAAGTCGCGCAAGATCGTCGGGCTTGAAGGCTATGGGCTGCGCGTCGTCGGGACGCGCCATGTCGGAACGAAATACTGAGGCAAACGCATGCCAATTCTTCCTGTCCGCATCCTCCTGATCGAGGCCCGCTATTACGCGGACATCGCCGATGCGCTTCTGTCGGGGGCGCGCCGGGTGATCGAGGCTGCCGGCGCCGAGTGCGAGGTCGTGACGGTTCCCGGTGCGCTCGAGATCCCGGGCGCGATCGCGATGGCCCATGCGGCGGGGCTTCATGCAGGCCCGCGCTTTGAAGGCTATGTGGCGCTGGGCTGCGTCATCCGGGGCGAGACCACCCACTACGAGATCGTGTCGAACGAGTCGGCGCGCGGGATCATGGAACTGACCGTCACGACACGCCTTGCGATCGGCAACGGCATCCTGACGGTCGAGAACGAGGAGCAGGCGTGGGCCCGGCTTGACGCCAGCAAGGTCGAACACAAGGGCGAGAACGCGGCGCGTGCGGCGCTGGC
The DNA here is from genome assembly GCA_036840015.1 of Micropepsaceae bacterium. Lineage (GTDB taxonomy): Bacteria > Pseudomonadota > Alphaproteobacteria > Micropepsales > Micropepsaceae > SZUA-430. The sequence continues at coordinate 14,551 of DAISVV010000014.1, read as the reverse complement.
GATGGTCCAGTTGCGCCGCCAACTCAATCTCGGGCACCGCTAGGATGGAAGACGCCAAGAAACCAAGGGCCCCGCGCCGGACCGATGGACGCTCGCGCAGCGTGTCGCGCCTGGCTGTCGTCCAGGCCCTTTACCAGATGGAGCTGTCGGACCAGGACAGCGAAAGCGCGATTGCCGAGTTCATCGAGCACCGGATGGGCCAGGAGATCGACGGCGAGCGGCTTGCCGAGGCGGACAAGAAATACTTCGCCGGGATCGTCAGGGGTGTGGTCGAGCACCAGCAGGAAATCGACCGCGCGCTTGCGGCGGCGACGGGCAAATCCTGGAGCTATGACAGGATCGACGCGATCATGCGGGCCGTATTCAGGGCGTGCACCTGCGAATTGCTGATCCATCCGCAGGTGCCCTTCCGGGTCGTGCTGACCGAGTACACCAATGTCGCCACCGCGTTCTTCGAGGAGAAGGGCGCCGAGCTTCCCTTCATCAGCGGGGTGCTGCATCGCATCGCGCGCGAGCTTCGGCCTGAAGAGGCTGCGACGCCGGCCGGTGGCACATGAAGCGCCGGGCGCCGCGACCGGGTGAGTTCGAGCTCATCGCGCGCCATCTCGCGCCGCTTGCACGAGGTGAGAAAGGTGCCTTCGGGCTTCTCGACGATGCAGCCCTGATCGGCCCGCGTGCGGGCCACTCGTTCGTCGTGACGGCCGATGCCGTCGTTGAGGGCGTGCATTTCCTGCGCGCGGATCCGGCCGAGCTTGTGGCGCGCAAGGCCTTGCGTGTGAACCTGTCGGACCTTGCGGCCAAGGGCGCCCGTCCGCGCTGTTACTTCATGACAATATCCTGGCCAGACTGGGTCGACGGGCCGTGGGTCGAGGCCTTTGCCCGGGGCCTTGGGCAGGACCAGGCGGCATTCGGTATCCACCTGGCCGGCGGGGACACGACGCGCACGCCCGGGCCGCTTTCGATTTCCATCACGGCCATTGGCGAGGCAAAGGGCAGCACGATGGTGCGCCGTGCCGGGGCGAAGGCTGGCGACGGGCTTTGGGTCACGGGTTCGGTGGGAGATGCATTTCTCGGCCTCAAGCTCGCGCGCGATGGCGCCGCGGGGTTTCCGGCTGCCGACCGTGATGTTCTGCTCGGCCGCTACAGGCTGCCCGAACCGCGCGTTGGCGTGGGCATGGCGCTGGCCGGCCTTGCGAGCGCGGCGATCGACGTGTCGGATGGGCTGGTTGCGGATGTCGGGCATCTTGCGCGCGCCTCGTGCCTGACGGTCGAGATCCGTGCCGCAGATGTGCCGTTGTCGGCGCCGGCACTCCGGGCGGTGGGGACGGGCCTTGCATCGGTGCGTGACCTGCTGTCGGGCGGGGATGACTACGAGATCGCGTTCACCGCGCCACCGGCTGCGGCCGCGCGCATCCGGGCCCTCAGCCGGCGATCAGGCGTTGCGATCACCTGCGTCGGTTCCTGCGAAAAAGGTGCGGCCGATGTCGTCGTGCGCGCCGCCGATGGCAGTCCGGTGGCGTTCCCGCGTGCGGGATTTACCCACTTTTAACCGGTTCTTGATCGCAGCCTTCACGGGGCGTTAAAGCGCGCCATGCAGACTTGTCGCGTGGGGGAAGCCCGGGAGAATCTGTCATGCGTTTCATCATGGCCCTGATCCTGCTGATGATTGTGTTCAGCGCCAGTTCCACGCAGGAGCCCAAGCCTGCCGAGACGGCCGCGGATTGACGCCTTGTCTGTGACCCGGTTTTTCCAGTTGCTGATCGTTGCTGCGGCGCTCGTCCTCGCGGGAGGGCCCGCGCTTGCCGGCGGCGGATCGGCAAAACCCTCGAAGGGGCACGGCGAGGGCGCAGCGAACGGCCCGGCCGACTTGTCGCTGAAGATGCCAAGGCTGGTTGCGCCCGTCATGGTCAAGGGCGAGATGGTGCGTTACATGCACCTTGACGTCACGCTCCAGCTTCCTGACGTCAAGAACCGGAACTTGCTGATGGAAAAGGTGCCCTACATGCAGGATGCCTTTGTCCGGTCCGTACATGCGACCTCCATCCTCAGGAATGAGGAGACACAGGAGGTCGATGTTGACGGGTTGCGGAGCCGTTTGCTTGCCATCTGCGAGCGTGTTGCCGGGGCCGGTCTCGTTAAGGATATCGAGTTCCGGGACGTCTCGAAGAGCATGGAATAGCCCATCTACCGTCCGGGTGGCGCATTTGCCGCAATTCCGGCGGGTTCCAGTATTGCAAGCCCTCGGTCCGTTTGGCATGTTCCGCCGTCTTTTTGGCCGGGGGGCCAAGCGAGTCGGCCAGGGGCTTCTCGTCTGCGCGCCGTGGCGTGCAGTCCTCCGATCCAAGCCCGGGGGTGGCGTTCATCTCATTCCCGGAAAACTCATTTCAGGGTCTGAGGGCATATGGATACCGGGACAGGACTTCTCATTACATTGGTCTGCGCTGTCGCCGCACTCATCTACGGGGCGGTCACGATCAGGCAAATCCTCGCGCTTTCGGCGGGCAATGCCCGCATGCAGGAAATCGCGGGGGCCATCCAGGAGGGCGCTGCCGCATACCTGAAGCGCCAGTACACGACGATTGCCTATGTGGCGGTTGGCGTGACCATCGTGCTTGCCGTTGCCTTCCAGACCTGGAGCGTTCCGGTCGGGTTCATCATCGGCGCCGTGCTCTCGGGTGCGGCAGGCTTCATTGGCATGCATGTGTCGGTGCGCGCGAACGTGCGTACGACCGAGGCATCGCGCAAGGGCCTGGCTGATGGCCTCTCTGTTGCGTTCAAGTCGGGCGCCTCGACCGGCATGCTCGTCGTGGGTCTTGCCCTTCTCGGCATTGCGGGCTTCTACGGCGTGCTGACCGGTGTTGCCGGGCTCAGCGTCACGGACGAGCTGCAGAACCGCCAGATCAACGAGGCCCTGGTCTCGCTGGCGCTGGGTGCATCGGTCATCTCGATCTTCGCCCGACTGGGCGGCGGCATCTTCACCAAGGGTGCGGACGTCGGCGGCGACATGGTCGGCAAGGTCGAGGCCGGTATCCCGGAAGATGATCCGCGCAACCCCGCCACGATCGCCGACAACGTCGGTGACAACGTGGGTGACTGCGCCGGCATGGCTGCCGACCTGTTCGAAACCTATGTCGTCACGATCGGCGCCACCATGGTGCTTGCCTCGATCTACTTCTCCGAGGCCGACAAGGGCATGATGATGATGTACCCGCTGCTGATCTCGGGCGTTTGCATCCTGGCCTCGATCGCCGGCACGTTCTTCGTCCGTCTTGGCGCGAACAACAACATCATGGGCGCCCTCTACAAGGGTCTCGTGATTACCGCGATACTGTCGCTGGTCCTTGTGGGCCTCGTCACGTGGCAGTTCATCGGCTTTGATCGCACGCTCACCACGCTGACCGGGACTATCAACGGCAACTCGATGTACCTATACGGCATCACAGACCTTGCCATCACACGTCTCATCGACAAGATCACCGAGTACTACACAGGTACGGGATACCGGCCGGTGCGCGAAATCGCGAAGTCATCGGTGACGGGCCACGGTACGAACGTCATCCAGGGCCTTGCGGTCTCGATGGAATCGACGGCGCTGCCGGCGCTGGTCATCGTGTGGGGCATCATTGTTGCCTATACGCTGGCTGGCCTTTTCGGCATCGCGATCGCGACCACCACGATGCTTGCCCTTGCCGGCATGATCGTGGCGCTCGACGCCTTCGGTCCGGTTACGGACAACGCGGGCGGCATCGCCGAGATGGCCGGGCTCGACAAGGACGTCCGCAAGACGACCGACGCGCTTGATGCGGTGGGCAACACCACAAAGGCCGTGACGAAGGGCTATGCCATCGGTTCGGCAGGCCTGGGTGCGCTGGTGCTGTTTGCGGCCTATACAGCCGACCTCAACTACTTCCTCAAGAATGCCACCGAGACGCAGTACTCGTTCTTCCTTGAGGGTGGCGAGAAGGTCGGTGTCAGCTTCAGCCTTGCCAACCCGTGGGTGGTCGTCGGCCTCTTCCTCGGCGGCATGCTGCCCTACCTGTTTGGCGCCATGGGCATGACGGCCGTCGGCCGCGCAGCCTCGGCGGTCGTCGAAGAGGTTCGCCGCCAGTTCAAGGAGAAGCCGGGCATCATGAAGGGCACGGAGAAGCCGGACTATGGCCGCGCCGTGGACATGCTCACGGTTGCTGCCATCCGCGAGATGATCATTCCCTCGCTGTTGCCGGTGCTGTCGCCCATCGTCCTGTTCATGGGCGTCTGGGTCATCGCTGGCAAGGGTGCAGCCCTGGCTGCCGTTGGCGCGATGCTGATGGGCGTGATCCTCACGGGCCTGTTCGTTGCCATCTCGATGACTTCGGGTGGTGGTGCATGGGACAACGCCAAGAAGTACATCGAAGACGGCCACTTCGGCGGCAAGGGTTCGGATGCCCACAAGGCTGCCGTGACCGGCGATACCGTCGGCTACCCGTACTAGGACACGGCGTGTCCCGCCGTCAACCCGAGGATCAAGATCTCGAACTTCGTTGCGCTGCTGCTGCTTGCGGCACTGGCTCACTTGTGAGCCAGGCGCCGGCGCGCTTGCCGGCAAAGGAAAAGGGCCCCGAACCGGGGCCCTTTTTTTATGTTTCCGATTGTGCCTAGCGGCCTTCGCCCGGACGTCCCGGGCCGGTGGCCTGTCCGGGACCGCCTGCCGGCATGCCGCCCATGTTTCCCAGCAGTTGCTGGAGGAAGCCCATTTCCTTGCCGCGGCTCGGGGTTTCGCGATCGACCAGGGCCACGACGATGCCGTCCTCGATGCCGTATTTGCGCATGTCTGCGACGGTGCCGTCCTCGCCGAACTCCACTGCCAGGATCTGGCGCTTGGTCACGTCCGGGGTGAAGAACGCGTAGCGTTCCTGCTCGGTCGAGATGTAATACCAGGTCGGGTCGCCGAAGGTTGCCGTGCTGGAGGGGGTGCCCAGTTTCTGCTGCACCGAATCGCGGGTATCGGCGCCGATCTTCACTTCGCTGAGCGTTTCCGTGTCCGGAATGTAGCCGCGAACGTCCCGGATGGGGGCGCAGGCGGCCAGTCCCGAAAGCAGGAGGGCGCCAGTAAACAGGATACGAGAGGACATCAGGTTGCTCCCAAACTTGGGGAAACTATGACAGATTGACCTATCGCCCGGCTACCCTAATTTCAAGGGACATGGGCCACTTTCCGGGAAACCACGGCTGTGCGTTCTTTCTTTTCCGTCATGTTCAAGGGGCGCGAAGCCACTCGCCAGGGCGCCTTTATCTACAATTCGATCGTCGAACAGGCGCGGCGCCCCGAGTTCTATGCCGCCCTCGACGTGCCTGACACGCTCGACGGGCGCTTCGACCTGATCGTTCTTCATGCCGGGCTCTACCTGCCGCGCCTGAAGGCCGTGAAGCAGGATGGCAACCGCCTGTCGCAGGCGATGTTCGACCAGATGTTTGCCAATCTCGAATTCAACCTGCGAGAGCTTGGCGTGGGCGACGTGGGCGTGCCGCGCCGCATGAAGGACATGCTGCAGGCCTTCTATGGACGTGTCGCCAGCTACGACAATGCGCTGCGGATCGGGGACATGCCGCAGCTTCGCGCCGCGCTGCACCGGAATGTCTATCGTGCGGCCGAGGTGGATCCGGCGCGGGTGGACGCTCTGGCAAGCTATGTCAGGGCGGCAGCGGAGTCGCTCAAGGCGGCGGATGACGACGTGATCGTCGCCGGGGCATTTGCGTGGCCGGCGCCATGAACGGGGGCGAAGGGCACGCGGAGAGCCACGGATACAAGCGCTTCCTTGCGGTGCGCAAGGTTGGCGACAGCGGCCTCGAGCACGAGATCGAAGCCTCAGCCGAGGAGTGCGGTCGCATTGCCGCGTTCCTTGATGTCGTTTCCGTCGCGTCCCTGCGCGCCGTCTTCCGGGTCAGTCGCTGGCGTGCGCGGGGCATCCGGCTTGAGGGCCACCTTGTGGCGGATGTCGTGCAGTCCTGCGTCGTCACGCTCGAGCCGGTGGCAAGCCATGTCGACGCGCGGTTCGAGCGCCGCTACCTGCCTGCCGAAATGATCGAACCGGTGCAGGAGACCGATGACATCCTCGTGGATCCCGACGGCGAGGATCCGCCGGAGCCGTTGACCCATGAAATCGACCTGGGCGGGGTTGTGGTGGAGGAGCTTGCGCTCAATGTCGACCCCTATCCCCGCAAGCCTGGCAGCGTGTTCGAGCCATCGCCGGCTGAGGACGGCGCCCCGGCCCCTGCCAGTCCCTTTGCGGCGCTGGCGCGGCTCAAGGGGCGGCTGGGACCCGGGAAGACCTGAGTGCCGGGTGGCTCCTGCGCCCAAATGACCGCCGGATTTGTCCCAAGGGGCGGAAAACTGGGGGTTGAACTTGCGGACGGTTTCCTATTGTATCCGGCGCTCATTTCGAGCCTTGCCCGGACCTCTGGTTAACCACGGTCCGACGGGGCCAGGCTTCATCGCATCGAGGAGAGGCGACCCATGGCGGTCCCCAAGAGAAAAGTCAGCCCGTCCCGGCGCAACATGCGCCGCTCGCACCATGCCCTGACGCGTCCGGGCTACGCGGAATGCAGCAATTGCGGAGAAATGAAGCGTCCGCACCACGTCTGCCCGAAGTGTGGCCACTATGACGGCCGCGAGGTCGCAAAGCCGAAGGGCAGCTAGCGTCGAGGCTCGTCCGGGCGCATAGTGAACCGATGATTTGTCGGTGGCTGCCTGAAAGGACCAAGAGCGCGTGACACGGGAAATCGTCGTCTCGGTTGATGGCATGGGTGGGGACAATGCGCCCCAAGCCGTCATCGACGGGCTTGCAATCGTCCATATCCGTCATCCCAAGGCCAAGTTCCTGCTGCACGGCGACCATGCCCGCCTGCAGTCCATCCTGCTGACACGGCCTGCGCTGAAGAACGTTGCGCAGATCGTGCACTGCGATGACGTGGTGGGCATGGACGACAAGCCCTCGCAGGCACTGCGTCGCGGCCGCAATACTTCGATGTGGCGCGCAATCGACTCGGTCCGCAACAAGGATGCGCAGGTCGTCGTCAGTGCCGGCAACACCGGTGCGCTGATGGCCATGGCGAAGGTCCAGTTGCGCACGGTGCCAGGCCTGTCGCGGCCGGCGATCGCGGCGATCTGGCCCACGATCCGCGGACAGTCGATCGTGCTCGACGTCGGGGCGAACATCGACACCGACGCCCGCCAGCTTTTCGACTTTGCCCTGATCGGCGAGGCCTATGCGCGGGTGGTGCTGGGGCTCGACCGGCCGAGCATCGGGCTGCTGAATGTCGGCGCCGAGGAAGTAAAGGGCAATGAAGCCGTGAAGGCGGCGGCGGCGGCGCTGAAGTCGTCGGGGCTTCCCTTGCGCTTCTACGGGTTTGTCGAGGGCGATGACATCAGTACCGGAACAGTGGACGTGGTGGTGACATCGGGCTTCACGGGCAATGTCGCGCTGAAGGCGGCCGAAGGCACTGCGCGGCTGATCGGGCATTACATCAAGTCGGCCATGGCGCGCTCGTTCCTGTCGCGCATCGGCTATGTCTTTGCCCGGCCCGGCTTCAATGTGCTCAAGCAGAAGCTTGACCCGCGGGCCGTGAATGGCGGCGTGTTCCTCGGGCTGAATGGCGTTGTGGTGAAAAGCCATGGCGGCACGGATGGCGGCGGTTTCGCGACGGCGCTGGAGCTGGCCATCGAGATGGGTGGCAGCGATTTCGTGCAGCGGGTGGCGGATGCCATGGCCAACCTGCCGGCCTCGGCGCGGGCGCTCGAGGGGGCGAGGCCCGAGGGTGTTTCGGAAACCGTTCCGGTGGCTGAAGCGGCTGCGTCCTGATGGGCGTGATCCGTTCACGTGTGGCCGGTGTTGGCGCCTATCTGCCATCTCGCGTCGTTGGGAATGATGAACTGGCGGCGCGCCTCGATACGAGCGACGCCTGGATCCGCGAGCGCACCGGCATCCGCGAGCGACGGATTGCAGCCGAAGGCGAGCTGACTTCGGACCTTGCCATTGCGGCGGCGCAGGAAGCGCTGCGTGCAGCGCAGGTCAGGCCCGCATCCGTCGACATGATTGTCCTGGCGACAGCCACGCCCGATGAAACGTTTCCTGCGACGGCGACGACTGTCCAGGCCCGCCTTGGCATGACGCGCGGATTTGCGTTTGATGTGCAAGCCGTGTGCTCGGGCTTCGTCTATGCGCTGTCGGTTGCCGATAACTTCATCAAGGCGGGGCAGGCGAAGACATGCCTCGTGATCGGGGCAGAAACCTTCTCGCGCATCCTTGACTGGGACGACCGCACGACAGCCGTGCTCTTCGGCGATGGCGCTGGTGCGGTCGTGCTGGAGGCAGGGGGTGGGCAGGGGACAAGTGCCGATCATGGCATCCTGTCCACGCATCTTTTTTCAGATGGCCGCCAGCACGACCTGCTTTATGTCGACGGCGGTCCGTCGAAGACGCGTACGACCGGATTTCTTCGGATGGAGGGCCGCGAGGTGTTCCGCCACGCGGTCGTCAACCTCACCGAGGCCATCGACGCGGCGCTTCAGACGAACGGTGTCCCAGCCGAGGACATTGACTGGTTCGTGCCGCACCAGGCGAACCAGCGCATCCTCGATGCGACGGCCCGCAAGGCCGGCGTGCATCCCTCGCGCGTGGTCTCGACGGTTGCACATCATGCCAATACCTCCGCCGCCTCGGTGCCGCTCGCGCTGGCGACCGCAGTCGGAGATGGGCGCATCAAGCCCGGGAACCTCGTGCTGCTCGAGGCCATGGGCGGCGGTTTTACGTGGGGATCAGCGCTGATCCGCTGGTAGCTCTGCGCCCTATCCCCCTGATATTGACGGGATTTCCTGCCCGACCTACCCTAGTCGCCTTGAGTCGCGGGCGTCTTCGGGTGGCGCGGCGGGAAGCGGAGGCAGCATGAGTGCAACCTTGACCCGGCAGGATCTTGCCGAGGCGGTTTATGCGCAGGTCGGCCTGTCGCGGAACGAGTCTGCCGACCTTGTCGACAGGGTGCTGGAAGAAGTATCCGCACGTCTCGTGCGCGGAGAGGTGGTGAAGCTCTCGTCTTTCGGCACGTTTGCCGTACGCTCGAAGGGCGGGCGAATCGGGCGCAACCCCAAGACCGGGGAAGAGGTGCCGATCAGTCCGCGCCGTGTCCTCGTGTTTCGTGCAAGCCATGTTCTCAAGGCGCAGATCAACGAAGGCATGGCCGCGAAGCACGGCAACAAGACAACCGGCGATGATAAATGACTGACAGTCCCCGCATCGAGAAAGCACCCGACGCGTTTCGTACCATCTCCGAAGTTTCAGAGGCCCTCGATGTTCCGCAGCACGTGCTGCGCTTCTGGGAGGCCAAATTTCCCCAGGTCAAGCCGCTCAAGCGGGCAGGTGGCCGGCGCTATTACCGTCCCGACGACATCGACCTGCTGAAGGGCATCCGCGCCCTGCTCTATGGCGAGGGGCTGACCATCAAGGGCGTGCAGAAGGTGCTGCGCGAACAGGGCGTGCGCCACGTTGCCGAGATCGGCCGCGATGGGGTCAAGGATGCAACCGCGCGGCGCGAGGCTGAAAAGGCGGCGCCTGTCGTCCTGCCCACGGTCGAGCAGGTCAACCTCAGTGCCGAAGCCCCGAGCGATACCCTGATCGAGGCGCAGCGCGCGCGGCTTGAGAACGTGCTCGACGAGCTCTTGAACCTGCGCGAAATGCTGCGCCGGCGTCCGCAGTTCAGCCAGCGCAAGGTCTCTGCGGCAGAATAGTCGGGGTTTCCCCTGCTTTTCGGCCGCAATCCCGTTTGCATCGGGCGGCGGCTCCTGCCTATATTGCGCGCCCCTGAACCTGCCCGCGCTTCATTTCGTCCGCGGACGGGTTCTCAAGTGTCGGAGCGTAGCGCAGCCTGGTAGCGCATCAGTCTGGGGGACTGGGGGTCGTGGGTTCAAATCCCGCCGCTCCGACCATTCTCTTCAGCCATTTCCTGACAAGATTCTGACCGGAGCGGGTGGGCGCGTGTCCATCACTTCCGCGTGAGGCGGCGTCGCGGCTGTTGCCGGGACCGGTGGCAGCCACCTAGGCTCGGTGGTGCCATCGCAACAGGAGGGGCATGTCATGGGCGTGATCAATCGCAGGCAGGTTCTTGTTGCGGGTGCTGTCCTCGGGGTTGCCGGGCCCGTGCGGGCGCAGCCATCCGGCGGGTGGCGCGTGCTTGCGACCGAGCCCTATCGTGGCAAGCAGGATGACATCTCGTTCGTGTCGCCTGAGCTCGGCTGGTATGGCAATGGTGCGGGGAAGCTCTACCGCACCGCCAATGGCGGCGAGACGTGGGAGAAGGTGTGGGAGCAGCCTGGCACCTTCATCCGGGCGCTTGGCTTTGTCGATGCGCTGAACGGCTTTCTTGGAAATGTGGGGACAGATTATTACCCGGGTGTGACGGACACGCGGCCTCTCTATCGCACGCGCGACGGGGGCGCGACGTGGACACCGATCGATGCGCCGGGAATCGGCATCGTGAAGGGGATCTGCGGCATCGACATCGTGCAGGAGCGCCGGATCTTCCAGGGCGCATTGCGGGATGTCACCGTCATCCATGCGGCCGGGCGGGTTGGTGGTCCGGCGACGATGCTGCGCTCGGTGGATGGCGGCGACACCTGGTCTGTCATCGACCTGCGCGCGCTGGCGGGCATGATCCTGGACGTCAAGTTCTTCGATGCGCAGAATGGCCTGGTCTGCGCCGCGTCATCGGGCGACACGGCGCAGGCCAATGCCATGATCCTGCGGACCAGCGACGGTGGTGCGACGTGGACCGAAGCCTATCGTTCGGCGCGCAGTTTCGAGAATTGCTGGAAGATGAGCTTCCCCTCGCGCCGTGTCGGCTATGCGACGGTGCAGAACTATGACGAGGGCGCGACCCGCCGCGTGATCGTCAAGACCGAGGACGGCGGCGCGACGTGGCGTGAACTTCCCCTCGTCGACGATGCGCGGGTGCGCGCGTTCGGCATCGGGTTTGTCGACGAGAGCAGGGGCTGGGTCGGTACCACGACTTCCGGCTTCGAGACGCGCGATGGTGGCGCGAGCTGGGTGCCGGTGGCGATGGGGCAGGCGGTGAACAAGATCCGGGTCCTCAAGCAGGGTCAGGGGTTCCGGGCCTTTGCGATCGGGGTGCAGGTCCACCGGCTTGATGGCTGATTATCCAGCTGCCCGAATTTCAGTAACCTGATTTTTTGACTCGACGCATCATCCCGGGACTCAGATCCAGGATTGCCGCGATGGCTGCGTCAGCGCTCTCGAGTGCGCCCTCCATCCCGGTGGCTACTCGTGAGAGATGCTCACCTGCGAAGTGCAGCCGTCCGGCAGGCGCGGCCAGGGTGTCGGTCCAAGCGGCGACCTGGTCTGGTGCATAGTGCATGTAGGCGCCGCCGGCCAGCGGGTTCTCGTCGGTCCACCTGACCGTGCGCACGACCCGACCGCGGCCTTGAGCGGCCGGCCTTGCCTTGGGTAATTCGCGGGCTATGACGTCGGCAATGGCGCTGTCGGACTTGCCGCGGATCCATGCGGCGCCGTCTCCATTCAGCCACGCGAGCAAAAGGCCGTTGGGCTGTCCCGTTTCACGGTCGCGCACGGCGAAGACGCGCTCGAGCGGTCCGTCCGTCCAGGTGTCCGGCGGCAGGCCGTCGGTCTCCCAGAAACGTGACGCCGGCTCGAAGTAGACGTGGGCGATCTGCGTATAGGGCATGGCATCGATGGCGGCACGCTGCGCCAGGGGTGTGCCGGTGATGGGCAGCTTGCGCAGCACGCTAAAGGGCAGGGTGCAGAGGGCGAAGGGCGCCCGCAGGCGGCGTCGATCGGCGAGCGTGACCTCGACATGGGACGCGGTCGTCTCGATGGAGGCGACTGCGCTGCCGAGGCGCAGGTCCGGTGTCGATGTGGCAAGGGCGTCGGTGAGCCGCTGGGCCCCGCCGCGAATGCCGCCGGGCGGTCCGAGGGCGGCGTCCTCCCGGAACAGGACCAGGGTCCGCCACACATTGATCATCGAATAGCTTGCAAGCGCATTCGCGTTCAGGCCGATGTCGACGAGGCGCAGACCTTCTTCGCCGAGACCCTGTGCCATGAGGAAGCTGCGCGCCGCGATGTCGGCGTTCCTGCCGGCGGGGCCTCGCCAGTCGTCCGTCGTCCTCAGCGGGTTCGCCGCGCCTGCGAGGCGGAAGAGCAGGCTGCCGGGTGTCACTGCTTTCAGGGATGCGGGAAACGGATTGGCTGATGACCCCGCCCAGGCGGTGCTGCGCAGCAATTTTCCGTCCACGGACAATGCCGTTTCGCGCGCCTCGCCCGTATCGCTGGCGAGCTCGATTCCGAGGCTGGCTGCGAGGATGCGCAGGCGCAGGTAACCCGCGCCGACCTGGCTTGCGCCGGCGTTCGGCTTGCCGGGAACATCGTCAAGCGTCAGGACGCGGCCACCTGCCCGCGTTGCGGCTTCGAGCACGATGGTCTTCATGCCGGCGGCCGCGGCAAGGCGTGCGGCATGGAGGCCCGAGAGGCCTGCGCCGATCACGATCAGGTCCGCGTCTGGCGCCGAGTTTCCACGCGCGGGGAGGGTGAATGATGCGACAGTGCCGGCCCCCAGCAGGGACAGTGTCCCGCGTCGTGTAATCCGCACCATGAGTGCATCTCCTGCGTGTCTGCGGGGCCGTCCCGCCCCATTGATATATCATGTGCCGTCTGTATGTTGTCGGCAAGGGCTGGCAGGTGCCGCCGCAGCTAGGAGGATGACGACGTGGGATTGAAGAGTTTGGCGCTGCCGGCGCTTGCAGCGATGCTCGTGACAGCATGCGGGACAACGGGGGCAATGGCAGATCAGGGCCGCGCCCCGGCACAGGAGAAGGCCGGCTACGATCTCAATACGCCTGAAGGTGTCCTGGGCGCGCAGCGGCGCATCTGGTGCACCGAGACGGACGGAGAACCTGTCTATTGGAGCTTCACGGGCGAGGCCTATAGCCGTCGCCAGGGCGAAAAGGACCAGTTGCTGTTCAAGGTGTACGGCTACAACACGCGCACCTGCGGCATGGTCAATGATCCCCAGAAGGGCAAGGGCTTCCGCTCGGTCAGCCGAGAGTTGCTCATCTATGTCGATCCGAAGACGGGCAAGCCCCTGTCGAAGTGGACGAACCCGTGGACGGGCGAAACGGTCGATGTGCTGCATGTTGCCAATGATCCGGTCAGCGGCGACTTCTTCCTGAAGGGGCGCGACGGCCAGCCGATCAAATGGACGGCGAAGTCCCTGGGCGGCCACTGGTTCATGACCACAACCGTGCCGCTGTTCTATCCGAACCCCCTGGGTGGAGATTACCAGGCTGAAGTCGGCGGCACCTATCACGCGACCGAGATGTTCAACTTCATGGGTGACCTGAAAACCCTGACCGCCCCCGGGCTCAATACGGCCGATGTCAATGTCGGGTGGGTTCGCATCTCGGACTGGCTGCCGTGGATGAAGATGGGTGGGCGGGAAGGCATGATCTATTTCCACACGGCCGGGCGCAAGATGATGAGCTTCGACGACATGCCGCAAGTGCTCAAGGATGAGATCGCCACCTATTATCCGGCATATCGCAACCCGCCGCCGCCGGAAGACCGGCGCCCGAACGTCACGAGCTGGTCCTATTACAAGGCCGTGCGCGAGGGCAAGGAGAAGGCGCCGGTGCGCAAGTAGGCGCCAGACTGCAGATGCAATGCAAACGGGGGCCGGAAACCGGCCCCCGTTTCCGTTTGTCCCGACGATGACTTCAGAAAGGTTTTACTGAACCCATGAAGGCCGTCGTGGCGATGCCGATCCAGTAGACATAGGCGAGGGCGCGGCCGAAGCGGATCTGCCGGTTCAGTTCTGCCTCGACCTTGTCGTCGGGTCCTTGCGCGAGGATGCGGAACATCGCGGTCCATCCGCGCATGATGTAGCGCAGCAGCAAGCCGATCACGAGCAGGCCGCCGTAGAGCGTGACCTTGGCTGCGTACCACTTGCTGCCCTCGGGCGTTGCGAGGGGCCACTCCTGAAGCAGCGAGGAGATGCCGACAAACAGAAGTGCGGGGATGACGAGGTAGCGGATCGCCTCGTCGATCTTGGTCAGGGTAATGCCGAAGTCTGTCTCGCGCGCGAAGAATGCAGACCAGGTCAGTGCGAGCCAGCCGGCAACAGCGAACCACATGCCGACGAGCCAGTCACCGCCGAGGGGCTGCAGTCCGTAGATGTGCCCCATGTGGAGCCCGAGGGGCAGCAGCATGATGATGCCCGTGCGGGCGAGAATGTCGATCCGGTATGCCGTCTCCATGTGGCGCCTGCGCTCGTCGAGGCTGAGGTTCCTGTTGACCACGTTGTAGGAGGTCTGGAACACGCCCCATTCGCCGCCCAGCCAGTAAACCATGGCGATGATGTGCAACCATCGCAGGATCAGCACTTCGTTCTCGGCGAAAAATTCCATGGCTGCGCCCTCCCGGCCTCTCTGCAGTGCCGGTCAAAGGGTATATCAATTGCCTGGGCGGGCAAAATCGGGCCTAGTGCGACAAAT
>DAISVV010000013.1:0-27627 GCA_036840015.1 Micropepsaceae bacterium | reverse complement strand
TTGCCCACCTTGACGCCACGACCGTGTTGAACCGCGCGATCTCCGAGAAGGGCATCTATCCGGCCGTCGACCCGCTTGACTCCACGTCGCGCATTCTCGACCCGCGTGTCGTCGGTGAAGACCACTACCGCGTTGCCCGCGAAGTGCAGCGCATCCTGCAGCGCTACAAGTCGCTCCAGGACATCATCGCCATCCTCGGGATGGATGAACTCTCCGAAGAGGACAAGCTGCTTGTCGCCCGCGCCCGCAAGATCGAGCGCTTCCTCTCGCAGCCCTTCCACGTCGCCGAAGTCTTCACGAACACGCCAGGCGTCTTCGTCGATATCGCCGACACCGTGAAGGGCTTCGAAGGCCTGTGCCGCGGTGACTACGATCACCTTCCCGAGCAGGCCTTCCTCATGGTTGGCACCATCGAGGACGCCGTGAAGAAGGCCGAGCGCCTTGCAGCCGAGGCGGCCTGATAAGTCATGAGCAAATTGCACTTCGATCTGGTTTCCCCGGAACGCCTGCTGATGTCGGCTGAGGTCGACCAGGTCGATGTGCCGGGCTCGGAAGGCGACTTCGGTGTGCTGGCCAACCACGCACCGCTGATGACCGCGTTGCGGCCGGGTGTCCTGACCATCCAGTCACAGGGCAGGGCGGGCGAGAAATTCTTCGTGCGCGGTGGCTTCGCCGAAGTCACGGCCAAGGGCCTGACCGTGCTCGCGGAAGAGGCCATGCCGCTCGCCGCGCTTGCCCGCGCGGCACTGGAAGCGCGCATTCGCAATGCCGAGGAAGACGTCGCCGACGCGAGGGATCCGGCCAAGCGCGAACGGGCGCAGGAAACCCTTGACAGGTTGCGGGAATTGCAATCCGCCCTGCACTGAGCCCTTTGCGGGGTTAACGCAGCTGCCGGGTTGTGACGTTTGGACGGGCGCTCCCCATGGAAGAGGGGCGCCCGCTTTGCTATATGAATGCGGTAAGCGAATGCGGCTGGCGGGAAGCCGGTCAGCTTGGGAAAACGGACATGCGTGAGCACTGGACCCTCGACTCCATCGACTGGAGCCGTTTCGATCGCTCGAAACTGGATCCCGCCCTCGTGAGCCTCGTCAAGGCGGCCTCCCTCGTGGAGTACAACGCGACCGACTACGTGGAGTACCTGCGCAAGGTCTTCGCCAACGAGCCGGAGATGATGAAGTCGCTCTCCCGCTGGGGCACCGAGGAAGTCCAGCATGGCGAAGCCCTCGGCCGTTGGGCAGAGATGGCCGATCCCACCTTCAAGTTCGACGAGGCCTTTGCGCGTTTCCGCAAGGCCTACAGGCCCGCGCACTTCATCAACGCCGACGGTTCTGTCCGCGGCAGCCGCGTGGGTGAACTCATCGCCCGCTGCGTCGTCGAGTGCGGCACGTCTTCTGCGTATGTGGCGCTGCGCGATGCTTCGGACGAACCCGTGCTCAAGCAGGTTGCAGGTCTCATCGCCGCCGACGAGTTTGCGCACTACCGACTGTTCTACGATCTCATGGGCGTGCAGTCCGAACAGAAGCCCGGTTTCTGGAAGCGCCTGTGGATCGCAGCCACCCGCGTCTCGGAGACCGAGGACGACGAACTGGCGATGGCCTATTACTGCGCCAACGTGCCCGCCGACCGTGAGAAGGACATTCCCTACGACCGCAACGCCTGCAACCAGGCCTACCAGTCGGCAATGTTCCGCCTCTACAAGCCGCTGCACATTGAGCGGGCGGTGGCCATGACGGGTAAGGCGATCGGTGTGCATCCGGAATCGAACGTGCTCAAGTTCATCGGCCGCGCCCTCTGGCAGTTCGTGCGCTTCCGCGTCTGGCGCATGGGACCGCCCGTCCGGACAATGGCGCCGGCCTGACCACCGCGCGTGCCGTAGCCCCGGTGGGCGCGGCTTGACAACAAGTCAACCGCCGGGGACCCTGCCACCCAAGGGCATGCGCCCCGTTTGCAGAGGAACCCGGACATGATCATCAAGGCCCCACGTGCGCTTCTCGTAGCAGGCATGATGCTGCTCGCCAGCCCGCTTACCGCGATGGCAGCCGATCGACACGAGAGCGGCGCGTTCCAGGTGGCAAACATGGCCCCGCCCGAACCCGACAGTCCGCCCATCGAGCCCACGCCGCCGCAGGAGACACCGGCACCTCAGGATCCCGCCATGCCCGAACCGGTCGGGACCGAGCCTCCCGCCGAGGCTGCGCCTGCCGCCGCCCTCGCGGAGGCAGCGCCTCCTGACGCCGGGCAGCCGCCGGCAGCCGAAGGCGGTGGCGCGGGAATAGGTGTCATCATTGCAGTTCTCATCGTCGTCGCGGCTGGCGCATACTTCCTGCTCCGGCGAAAGTAGGCGCAGCGCTCATGATGCAAGCGCCCGCACGAGCGGCACTTGCAGGACGCATCGGTTGGCCATTATCACGCTGACACCACGTGGGATGGCTCGTGTGAGTGGGATCAGGCTGCGCGTCAAATGCGGTTCAACAGCTGTGAGGCCCCGCAACGTGGTCAGACTGGGAAACATGACAGGTGAACTGGGTCGAGCATCCCAGACCGTCGACACGAAGACTTGTCAGCTTTTGACAAAGTTTTTTCCGACCCGCTGAACCAATTTACCTTCGTGTAACACTACTTTCGTAGTGTCAGGCCACACAAAACGTGAGTGGGTCCAATGACGAACGCGTCTTCTCTTTTCTCGATGACAAGCATCAAGTCGAGGCTTATTGCCTTTTTCCTGATGTTTGGCGTGTTGCCGGCTTTGCTTTTGATCGGCGTCTATTTCTCATTCAGGGATTCGATCGAGGCTGCTTACCGCGCCCCGATCAAGGACACGGCAACGGCGGTTGGCGACGTCATAGACAGAAACCTCTTCGAACGTTACGGAGACGTGCAGGCATTTGGCGCCAATGCGGCCGCATGGGACCCGCAGAACTGGCGCAACCAGACCGGGTCGAACACGTTGGTGGGCGCCATGAATGCCTACATGACCAACTATGGCCTCTATCGGCTCATGATCCTGCTCGACAATGAGGGCGGCGTTCTCGCAGTCAACACCGTCGATCCAACCGGGAAGGCGTTGGACACCTCAGCGATCTACTCGAGGAACTTTGCCAACCAGTCGTGGTTCCGCAAGGCGCTCGCCGGAGAGTTCCTGCAGGGTCGGGACGGCCTGACCGGTACTGTGGTCGAGCAACCGGCGGCGAACGAACTGGATGGCGGCCTCTACGGCAATGAAGGTTTGTCGATCGTTTTCGCAGCGCCGGTGAAGAACGCGGCCGGCGAACGGATCGGCGTTTGGGTCAACTTCGCAGACTTCAAGCTTGTCGAAGAAATCGTGATGACCTTCTACAAGTCGCTTGCTAATCGCGGGCTTGTCGGCGCGGAAATCACTGTTCTGGGCAAGGACGGAAAAGTTCTGGTCAACGCAGCCCCGGCAAAGACGGGTGGAGCATATGCGCGCAACATGGCTGTTGTTGGCGTGGAGGACCTTGCTGCAAAGGGCGTTGCCGCTGCGCGCGACGCTGTTCAAGGCAAGAGTGGGATATCGGTGGAGAACAGCCCGGAGACGGGTGTCGCCAAAGCCATCGGGTTTGCCCATACGTCGGGTGCTTACACCTACCCGGGTCTGAGTTGGTCGGTCCTCGTTAGCGTGGCTGACGCCGAGATCAACAACGTCGCCGGAACTGTGTTTTTCTGGATGATTGCCTCTCTGGCACTGGCTGTCGCCGTGATCGCGGTGCTGTCATGGCTCATCGGCAGCAATGTCGCAGGGTCTATTCTCGCGGTAGCTGATTCGATGCGCTCGCTTGCCGGCGGCAACAAGGAAATCGAAGTTCCTGGCCTCGGCAGGAAGGACGAATTGGGCATCATGGCCTCTGCATTGCAGGTGTTCAAGGAGTCGGCCGTCGAACTTGACCGCATGATGTCTCAGAAGGATCAGGAGCGTCGCGAGGCTGAGAACCGTTCGCAGCAGGTGGCGACCGTCACGGCCAAGTTCCGCGAAAACATTGGCGAGCTGGTGTCTTCGGTCTCGTCGGCGTCGACGCAGCTTGAGCATACGGCGCAGGGCCTCAACTCGAATGCGCAGGGCACAAGCCACAAGACGTCGACCGTTGCGTCGGCCTCGGAAGAGGCGGCTGCCAACGTGCAGACCATCGCAGCTGCCGCTGAAGAGCTGTCGGCTTCGATTGGCGAGATTTCGCGGCAAGTCAATGACGCCGCAGATTTCTCTGCAAAGGCAGTCGAGGCAGCCAGGACCACCGATACGACGGTGCAGGGTCTGACCGAGTCGGCGCAGAAAATCGGCAAAGTGGTCGAACTTATCAATGACATTGCCAGCCAGACCAATTTGCTGGCTCTCAATGCGACGATCGAGGCTGCGCGTGCCGGTGAAGCCGGAAAGGGCTTCGCGGTCGTCGCCTCCGAGGTCAAGTCTCTGGCCAACCAGACGGCAAAGGCCACGGACGACATCTCTGCCCAGATCGAGAACATGCGGACCGTGACGCAGGACGCGGTCTCCGCCATTCGGAACATCGCCGCATCCATCGATCGCATCAATCAGATCTCAACGGCAATTGCGAGTGCGGTTGAGGAGCAGGGTGCAGCGACAAAGGAAATTGCACGCAGTTGCGAACAGGCCGCAACCGGCACGTTGGAAGTCACCAAGAATGTGACCGGCGTGGCGACTGCAGTGGCCGAAACGAGCGATGCTGCAAATCAGGTGTTTGATGCGACGCGGCTGCTGAGCAAGTCTGCGGTTGACATGAAACTGGAAATCGAGGAGTTCCTGCGGAAAGTTCGCGCAGCCTGATCTCGGGAGCGAGCGTGAAAGAGCGGCAGGCTGGCGACCACCAGTCTGCCGCTCCTTTTTTGGCCCTGCCCGCGGCCAGCCTTGCAGGACAGCCACCGTGCTGGGATCAGGCCGGTTCCGTAGAGTGGATCCACGCCTGTACCCGCAGGGCGGTTCGTTCCCAGCCAGGCTCGCCGATCAGCCAGTGGCTGCTGTTTTCGATTTCGAGAAAGTCTCCCCGGTCGCGATAGCGACGCGCAATCGAGGCAACCGTGCGCGGCGGGTTCACCCGGTCAAACGCGCCCGCAACGCACAGCACAGGACACGTCACGCGCCGGGCCTCGACATAGGTTGCCCGCCTCAGGTCCATGGGCCAATGCATGATCTCGAAGGTCGCAAGCCCCGACTCCGGCACGAAGCGCGAGAACACGGCCTCGCGCGTGCGAGCCGGCAGCATGTCCAGCGCGTGGCTCTCGGCCACCCATGCCTCTGGCCGCAGCGGCTTGTTCCAGAACTGCCCGGCAAGGTAGAGCCCTTGCGCCGACATGATTTCCCACGGCGTGGTCGGCAGCGTGCCCCAGGGCGCCGATGGTGCCAGCAGCACAAGTCCCCGCAAGGCAACGCGCTGCGCGACCATCTGCGCCACCAGCCCTCCCATTGAGTGACCGATCAGGATGGGTGGCGCATCGAGTTCCCGAACGAGCGTCTCCACGTCGTCGGCATAGTCGAGCATGCTCGTCGTCCCGAGCTCGCGTGGCGCGCGCGCGCCCTGCACGCCATCATGGTGGCGCAGCGTCGGCACGATGACCCGCGCGCCATTCGCCGCAAACAGCTGCGCATAGCCCTCGAAGGCCCATGCACCGCAGAAGGCGCCGTGGATCATCACGATGTTGGTCTGGGACGACAAGGGAGCGGGCCTCGTGGACGAACAGCGATCAGGACGGGCGGGCGAGGTGATGGAACGCCTCGACCACCTGCCGGTAGACATCACGCTTGAAGGGAACAATCAGTTCCACGAGCTCGTCAACCGGTACCCAGCGAAACGCGTCGAATTCCTGCGGCTGGTGTTGCGCAAGGTTGATGTCCCTCTCCGTGCCGAGGAAGCGCAGGGCAAACCATTTCTGCGTCTGGCCCCGAAACTTGCCTTTCAGGGCAATTCCCAGCGCCTCGGCAGGCAGGTCATAGGTGAACCAGCCCGGTGCCTCAGCCAGCACTTCGACCTTCGTGATGCCGGTCTCCTCGGCCAGTTCCCGAAGGGCCGCCTCGCGAAGGTCTTCGCCATCATCGATGCCGCCTTGCGGCATCTGCCAGGATTCGTTGGCCTCGAAATGGATCCGCCGGCCGACGAACACCTGCCCGTCTCGGTTCAGCACCATCATGCCGACACAGCGGCGGTAGGGCAGCTTCGATGGGTCCGGGCGCATCACGGATGCGGCCCCGTTTTCGCGTCGCCATCAGGGGCAGGCGACGACCCGTCCGGGCGCGGCCGGCGCGCAGGGCCGGGCCGGCGCAACTCGCTGTCATCCGACCGCCGCAGGGCAGGGGGCTTGGATTCCGGCGCAGCAGGCGCTTCGGCCTTCGCGGGCGCAGGCGCCGGCCTGTCGACCCCCGGCGTCAGCAGCGCCGAAACGGGCACCAGCGCGAAGCCCTTCTTTTCAAGTTCGTTCGCCCACGCCGCGATCTGTCCGATCGTGCCGGGATAGCTTCCGGCAACGCCGATGGCGCTGCCTCGTTGCAGGGCCAGTTTTTCCAGGGCGGACAGCGACTCTGCGATCGTCTCCCGTGAAGGATTGGCATCGATCCGCAGGTTTGCCCGCGCGAAACTGGCGCCCGTCCGCTGGGCCTCGTCCCGCGCCACGGACTGGTCGGAGATGGCGCTGTCGACGAAATAGACGCCGCGCTTGCCGATCGCATCCAAGAGCAGCCGTGTATTCTTGGGGTCGGAAAGGAACTTCCCGCCCTCGACGCTGGCCAGGCCCGCATAACCCGTGAAGCGCGACATCACCCAGCGCAGTCGGTTGCCGTTGGCCTTGGTCGAGGCATCGGCGATCAGCGTGTTCTGCCCGGGGTCATTGTTGGGAAAGTCATACGGCTCGAGCGGCAACTCCATCACCACCTCGTTGCCATTTCCGCGTGCGGCCGAGACAAGTCCCTGGAGTTCCCGTCCGTAAGGAGAAAATCCCAGGGTCGCCCCCGGCGGCAGCGTGTCGATCGCAGCCATCGAGGCCGCCTGGTTCAGCCCGAGGCCCGTGACCAGGATCGCGATGCGCGGACGGATCTCCTTGGTGTCTGTCTTGCGCGAATAGGTGGCCATGGGTGTTCGCCCGTCGCTGGAAATCCGCGGCAGCGGACCTTCGCTCGTCATCTCGATCAGGTCCGGGTCGCTGATCGCCGCGCCATTGGCCGCAATGAGGGATCCGGCCACGGTCAAGGAGGCTGAACTGCCGCTGCCGGGATCCAGCAGCCCTGCCGGCGGCTTCTTCGGCGCCCCGTCAAGCTTAAGCCGGATCACGGTCGAACCGGTCGCCGCCTCAGGCGTCGCGGCAGGAAGCAGGCTGACCCCGAGGAACAGCATCACCACGCCCAAGGTCACGCCGATCGTGATCACCACGCGCCGCGGAAGCGCACGCAGGTATCCGATCGCGCGGGACAAACCCTGCGTGACGAAGACCGGCAACGGCAGCCGCGGCAGTTTCATGGCGCGCCCGATGGACAGAAAAAAGCCCTGAAGGGGTTGATTCCCCTTCAGGGCCTTATATCAAGTCACAGGTCATTAAGTGTTTAATTTGCCCTCGGCACCGGCGTCTTGGCAGGTGCGGGCTTGTCCGCAGCCGAGACAACCTCCTGTCCCCGCAGCAGGCGCAGGGCATAGGTCATCTGGAAGTCGTCGAACTTCTCGCCGGGCTTCGGCCGGGACCGCGGGCCGACATGCGGCTTGCGGCCGCCTTCCTGCCCGTCAAGGTGCTTGGGCAGGCTGGCCTCCGACATCCGCTGGTTTGCCTCAGCCTCGCTGTCGGACTCGGCCGTCTGCTCGACCAGGATGTCCGGATCGATGCCCGTTGCCTGGATCGAGCGGCCCGACGGCGTGTAGTACTTGGCCGTGGTCAGCCTGAGCGCCCCGTCCATGCCCCCCGACAGCGGGATGACGGTCTGCACCGAACCCTTTCCGAACGAGCGCGTGCCGATGACGCGGGCACGGCGATGATCCTGAAGGGCACCGGCCACGATTTCCGACGCCGAAGCAGAACCCTCGTTGATCAGCACGACAACCGGTACCCCGGGGAAGATCTGCCCGGTGCGGGCGCCATAGCGCTGGGTATCGCTGGCCCGCCGTCCGCGGGTCGAAACGACCTCGCCCGAGTCGAGGAATGCATCGGACACGGCAATCGCCTGGTCGAGCAGGCCGCCGGGGTTGTTGCGCAGGTCAAGCACCACGCCCTTCAGGCGGGGCCCGATCTTGGCCTTGGTCTGCTGCAGCGCCTTTTCAAGCCCTTCTTCCGTCTGCTCGGTGAAGGTGTTGATGCGGATGACGGCCACGTCGCCCTCGGCCTTGAAGCGCACGCTTTCCACCAGGATGATGGCGCGCGTGATCACGAAGTCGAGCGGCTTCTTCTCGCCCTTGCGCAGGACCTGGATCTTGATCTGGGAATTCACCGGACCGCGCATCTTGTCGACGGCTTCCGAAAGCGTCATGCCCTGGATCGTGATGCCGTCGATGCTGGCGATCAGGTCGCCGCTGCGGATGCCGGCGCGTGCCGCCGGCGTGCCGTCCATCGGCGCGATGACCTTCACCAGGCCATCCTCCATCGTCACCTCAAGTCCCAGCCCGCCATACTCGCCCCGCGTGACCACCTGCATGTCCGAGAAGCTCTTCGGATTGAGATAGTTCGAGTGCGGATCAAGACCCGAAAGCATGCCGTTGATCGCATCCTCGATCAGTTCTGCATCCTTGGTCTCGCGCACATAGTCGTTCTTCACGCGCTCGTAGGCGTCGCCGAAAAGGTTCAGCTGGCGATAGGTGTCCGGACCTGCGACCGCCTGCGTCAGCACGATGGTCGCGGCTGCACCGCCGATGGCGGACACGACAGCCAGAGCAAATTTCTTCATGGATTAACCGCTTACCCTTTCTTTCAGCGAAGCGAACCAAGGTACCGGATCAACCGGGGCATCATTGCGGCGAAACTCGATGTAGAGCCGTTGGCTGGCCTCTCCCGCAACGCCGCGCAGGACAGAGCCTTTTTTACCCCGCGCTCCCCCCGCCGTTCCCATGCGCCCGAGAGGTTCGCCCGCCAACACCACTTGTCCTACCACCCCGTTGATATCGGTAAGCCCAGCAAGAACGATATGATAGCCACCCTCGGCTGAAATGATCAACATCTGCCCATACCCGCGGAACGCGCCGGCGAACATTATTTTCCCGTCGCACGGAGATGTGACCGTGGACCCGGCAAGGGTCTCGAGGTAAATGCCGCGCAAATGCCCGCCGCTGCCGTCCGGTCCGCCAAAACGGGACACAAGCTGCCCGTTCGCCGGCCAGCGCAGGCGACCCCTGAGCCGATCGAGCGGAACAGCCCGCGCCGCCCCGGCCGAGGCGATCCGGGCGATCACCGCCGGGCCCTGGCCCCTGATGCGCGGGCGGCTGTCCTCGAGGCGAAGGCTTTCGAGCAGCGCCTTCAGGTCCTGCGCCTGCTCGCCCAGCAATTGCACCCGGTCGCGTGTCGCATCCAGGTTCTCGAGGGTCCGGCGCATCATGTCACGCCGCTGCGACAGCAGCTGCGTCAGCGCGTTGCGGTCCTTGTCGAGGGCACCCACGGCCGCCGCCACCTTGAGCCGCTCATCCGCGGCCTGCTTGCGCAGGGCGCGCAGCGCCTCCAGCCGCCGTCCCAGATCCATTGCCTTGGCCTGCGCTCCGGGCACGACCGCCGACAGCAGCATCGCTGAGCGCGCCGCCGCCGTCGCATTGTCGGGCCGGATGATCAGTGCGGGCGGCGGCTCCCGCCCCATGCGCTGCAGGACCGCAAGCAGCTCCCCGAGTTTCTGCCGCTCCGATTGCAGCCGGCCGACGGCGGCCGCCTCCTGCGTCTCGAGCCCCGCCAGCTTCTGCTCGACCGCGCTGAGTTCACGCTCCCGCGCCTGCGCGTTTCCCGCCGCAATGATGATGCGCTCGCGAAGGCTCTCCTGCTCGCGCTGCAACTGCGCGGCCGAGCGCTTGAAGCGGTCGATCTGGGTGCGGCCGTCGCGCATCTGTGTTTCGATTTCGCCGAGCTTCTCGCGCGGGTCGGTCAGCGTCTGCGCCACCGGTGGCGCCGCGGTCACCCGCGCAAGCGCGAGGCCCGGTGCGGCCCGCGCGCCGCAAGCGCGGCCCCTCGTCGCAGCGCCCCGCCGGCAGGCTCGGCAACGCTCTGGCAACTCACGCGGCGACGCACGGACAGGGAGCCCCGAATCGGTCAGGTTGATCGACGGGTAAGAAGTCAGCCCTTTTTCGTCTGGTTTGCAACCGATTGGATGCGTGCCTGCACGTCCGCGGGATCCCCCACATAGGACGTGGGCTTCGCAAGCCCGTCAGCATCCAGCGTGTAGATCTTGGGCAGGCCCGTGGGGATGTTCACGGCCTCGATCTCCGCCTCGCTCATCCGCTCGAGATGCTTGAGCAGGGCGCGCAGCGAATTCCCGTGCGCGGCAACAAGCACCCGCTTGCCGGAACGCACAAGCGGCAGGATCTCGCTCAACCAGAAGGGGAGCACGCGATCCGATACATCCTTGAGACTCTCCCCGCGCGGCAGCATCCCCTCGGGCACCCCGGCATAGCGCGCGTCGAACTTGGGATAGTCAGGATCGGTGAGCCCGACGAAGGGCGGCTGCACCGCGTATCCCCGTCGCCACTTGTTGACCTGCTCGGCGCCGAACTTCTCGACAGCCTCTAACTTGTTCTTGCCCTGAAGCGCACCGTAGTGCCGCTCGTTGAGTTCCCAGTGCTTGCGCACGGGGATCCACATCAGGTCCATCTCCTCGAGCACCAGCCACAGCGTCTTGATCGCCCGGCTCTGCAGCGACGTGAAGGCGATGTCGAAGTGGAACCCTTCCTGCTTGAGCACGCGCCCCGAGGCGCGGGCCTCGCTGATGCCCTGTTCCGACAGCGGGCTGTCGCGCCAGCCCGTGAAGATGTTCTGCCGGTTTGCCTCGCTCTGCCCGTGGCGGATGATCGCGAAGTCGAACTGTGGACGCTTGCTCATGGAAGGAACCTGGAAAGGCAGGGCAGGAGGGGAGATGCGGGGGAATGCAGGAGACGGCGGGCGGCGCAGCCAAGGCCTTCAGGCCTCGCCCCCCCCGCCGCGACGCAGTCTCAGACGCGCTCGACGATGATCGCGGGCGCCATGCCGCCGGCGGCGCACATGGTCACCAGCCCGCGCTTCAGGTCGCGCCGCTCGAGCTCATCGACCATCGTGCCGATCAGGATCGATCCCGTGGCGCCGATCGGATGGCCCAGCGCCATCGCGCCGCCATTCACGTTGACCTTGTTGCGGTCAAGTTTGAGGTCGCGGATGAACTTCTCGGCCACGACGGCAAAGGCCTCGTTGATTTCCCACAGGTCGATGTCCTCGATCTTAAAGCCCGCCTTGTCCAGCACCTTGCGCGCAGCCGGAACCGGCGCATTGAGCATCAGGGTCGGGCTGTCGCCCATGTTGGCCCACGCCACGATGCGCGCCCGCGGCTTGAGCCCGTTCTTCTTGGCATAGGAAGGCGACGCGAGCAGCAGCGCGGCCGCGCCATCGACAACCCCTGATGAATTGCCGGCATGGTGCATGTGCTTGATCTTCAGGTCCGGATAGACCTGACGGATCAGCCCGCCCAGGGTCGTGCCCTTGTCATCGAACGGGAACTCGGCCATCGCCTCGAACGAAGGCTTCAGCGCCAGCAGGCCTTCCAGTGTCGTCTGCGGACGCGGGAATTCCTCGCGGTCCAGCGCCAGCGTGCCGTCTTCCTTGTAGACGGGCACCAGGCTCTTCTTGAAGTGGTTGCCCTTGATTGCAGCGTCTGCACGCTGCTGGCTGACAAGCGCAAGCTCGTCCAGGGCCTGGCGCGAAATGCCTTCCAGCGTCGCGATCGCGTCGGCACAGACACCCTGGTGCGATTGCGGATGGCGGGCCCTGAGGCGCAGGTTGCCAGCATCCATCAGCATCGGGCCGGCCTTCGGGTCCGCCGCCGACGATGTGTAGGACATCATCTCGGTGCCGCCGGCGATCACGAGGTCTTCCATGCCCGAGAGGATGGCAGACGCCGCGATGTTGACCGCCGTGATGCCCGAGCCGCAGAACCGGTCGAGCGTCATTCCTGAGGCCTTGGTGGAATAGCCGGCGTCCAGCGCCGCCATGCGCCCCATGTCCATCCCCTGCTTGCCGCGCTGCGAGGAGGTGCCCCACACGATGTCGTCGACCTCTTCGGTCTTCAGGTTGTTGCGTTCCGCGATCGCCTTGAGCACGGTCGCTGCAAGCTGCTGCGGATGGATGTCGGCAAGGGCACCCTTGCCAACCTTGCCGATGCCGCGCGGCGTGCGACAGGCGTCGATGATATAGGCCTCGGCCATGAGGAAACTCCAGTCTGTGGGTGGAAAGATGACGATATCGTCTGAAATTCGCGCGTTACGAGGGGCCTGTCAAACGGATCTCGCCCGGCCGCGGTGCCGGCACCCGGGTACGATTTGCCTCAGGCCCGGTGATAGGGGTGTCCGGCCAGGATCGTGACCGCGCGATAGAGCTGTTCAGCCAGCATGGTGCGCACAAGCAGGTGCGGCCAGGTCTGCACCCCAAGCGCAATCGTGGTCCGGGCGCGCGTGCGGACGCTATCGGGAAGCCCGTCGCTGCCGCCGATGACGAAGGTCACGCGCGGCTCGCCCGCATCCCGCCACGCCGCCAGCGTCTGCGCGAAGGCCACGCTGCCAAGCGACTTGCCATGCTCATCAAGCGCGACCCCGAGGCCCTCGAAGGCAAAAGCGCTCTCCTTGCGCTCGTCTGCCTCGCGCAGGCCGAAGGTCGAGAAGCCAAGGCTGCGACCAGCCTCCCGCGCGCGCTCGAGATAGCCGAGCGCAAGCGCTGTTTCGGGCGCGCCCTTCGCCCGGCCGCCGGCGATGATCTCGACCGAGAGCGACAAGGCCTCAGCCGCCGGCAGCAGCGCTCTCGGCGCCGCTCCACATCTGTTCAAGATTGTAGAAGGCCCGCACCTCGGGCCTGAACACGTGCACGATCACATCCACGGCATCGATCAGCACCCAGTCGCCCTGCTGCAGGCCTTCCACGCGGCACTTCAACCCGTCGACCCGCAGCGTCTCGGCAAGATGCTCGGCGATGGCGGCAACATGGCGGTTCGACCGCCCGCTGGCCACGACCATGAAGTCGGCCATCGGCGTACGCCCCGACATGTCGATCGAGATGATCTCCTCGGCCTTGTCGTCATCCAGCGATTTGAGGATCGTCGCAAGCAACGCGCGGCTTTGCGCCGAAGCCTGGCTCTTCGCACGGGGCTTCTTCGCGGCCTTCACGGGTGGTTTCGCCGGGCTGGCCTTGACGGCCTTCGCCTTCGTCGCCGTGGTCTTGCGCACCGCACGCTTGGTGGTCGCGGCGGGGCCTGGAGTTGCTTTCCCGCGCGGACTGCGGGTTGTACGCTTGGTGGACAGGTGTAGTCTCCCTCGAGAAAAGGTCAGGCCCGGTTAAGGCCGGCTCATGCCCAAGTGTAACACGGGGCGGTTGAGGCGAGGCTCACAAATTGCCGCTGCGGCGCGCGCCCGCGCGGCGCCCGCCGACGCCGCAGAGCCGGAAATCCGGGGTTTCAGGCCTCGGGCAGGGGCCAGAGCCCCCGCGCCCGAAGCGCCGTGGCCGACGAGGGATCAAGCCGCTCCTGCAGGAAGATCCAGGCTGGAAGCGGACCCGCGAACAGCGCCCCGGCATCCATCACCCGGAAGGCCTCCAGCCGCCGTGCGGCAACGCTGCCAAGGGCCCGCGTGGTGAACCCGGGTCGCGCCACGACCGCGAGCGGCATGCTTGCCGCGATGTGCCGCCAGTGTCGCCAGCGATGGAAGCCGGCAAGGCTGTCGCCCCCCATGATCCAGGCAAAGCGCGCTTTCGGAAAGCGGGCCTTGAGCGCGTCCAGCGTATCGGCAGTGTAGCGCGTGCCCAGCCCGGCCTCGGGCGCGCTGGCGTGGATCCGGGGATGCCGGATCAGGCCGCGCGCATGCGCAAGCCGCTGCCAGAGCGGCGCCATCCCGGCCACCGGCTTCAGAGGGTTCTGCGGCGAGACCAGCCACCACACTGCATCGAGCTGCAGCCGTCGCAGCGCCACCAGGCTGACATGCACATGAGCCTCATGCGCCGGATTGAAAGAGCCACCCATCAGCCCGATCCGCCCGCCGGCAGCAGCGAGCGCCAGGATCGCCGGCGGCACGAAGTCAGGGTCGTGTCTGTCCATCGCCCCGCACCACATATTTGTAGGTGGTCAGCTCGCGCGCCCCCACGGGTCCGCGCGCATGCAGCCGCCCGGTTGCAATCCCGACCTCCGCGCCAAAGCCGAATTCCCCGCCATCGGCAAACTGCGTCGAGGCATTGTGCAGGACGATCGCGCTGTCGACCTCCTTGAGGAAGGTCTCCGCCGCGACCCGGTCCTCGGTCACGATGCTCTCCGTGTGCGACGACCCGTAGCGGGCGATATGTGCGATTGCACCGTCAACCCCGTCCACCACCTTCACCGCGATGACGGCGTCGAGATATTCGGTAAGCCAGTCTTCTTCCTCGGCCGGATGAACCCGGGGATCGACAGCGCAGCTCGTCTCGTCGCCCCGCACCTCGCACTCCGCATCAAGAAGCGCCTTCACGAGCGGGCCAAGCAACCGCCCCGCACCGGCCCGGTCCACAAGCAGCGTCTCGGCAGCTCCGCACACCGACACGCGGCGCATCTTCGCATTCAGCACGATCCGCACGGCCTTCGCGAGGTCGGCCGCCTTGTCGACATAGACGTGGCAATTGCCGTCGAGATGCGCAAGCACCGGCACGCGCGCCTCTTTCTGCACGCGCGCAACAAGGCTCTTGCCGCCCCGTGGGATGATCATGTCGATGCAGCCATTCAGGCCCGACAGCATGCTGCCCACCGCATCGCGTTCGGCCGTCGGCACGACCTGCACCGCATCCGACGGAAGGCCCGATCGCGCAAGCCCCGCCGCGATGGCATCGCGGATGGCAAGCGTCGACTGCAGCGCCTCCGAGCCGCCCCGCAGGATCACGGCATTGCCGGACTTGAGGCAAAGTCCTGCCGCATCACCCGTCACGTTGGGCCGGCTCTCATAGATGATCCCGATGACCCCGATCGGCACGCGCACGCGCGCGATGCGCAAGCCATTCGGCCGGGCCCACTCGGCTTCCGTGTCGCCCACAACGTCGGGAAGCCAGGATACCGTCTCGATCCCGCTGGCCATGGCCTCGATCCCCGAAGGCGTGAGCTTCAGCCGGTCCGTGAACGCAGCCTTCGCACCAGCTTTCACCGCGCCTGCCACATCCCGCAGGTTGGCCTCGATGATGAGCGGCCCATGCGCCCGTATCGCCGCCGCAATCGCCTGCAGCGCAGCCGCGCGCTGGCTCTTGTCGGTCCGCGCCAGCACGCGCGAGGCAGCGCGGGCCGCTGTCCCGATGCGCTGGAGCAGGCTGTTCACGTCCTCGGCCAATTCCGTCCTTCCCTGTTCCGGTCAGCCTTTCAGAAGCACAAGGTCGTCGCGATGGATCATCTCGTCGCGTCCGCGATGACCGAGCAGGGCCTCGATCTACGCGCTGCGCGCCCGGAAGATACGTAGCGCATCCAACGCACCATAGGCCACGAGCACGCGGGCCCTCTCGCGCCCCTAAATGTAGAGCACCATGACGCAGTCCCCGCGTTCGAACGCACCCTCCACCCGCGCCACACCCGCAGGCAACAGGCTGCGCCCTTGCCCCAGCGCGCCGGCCGCGCCCTCGTCGATCACAAGCGTCCCGGCCGGACTGAGCGTGCCGGCGATCCACCGCTTGCGCAGCGCAGCCGGAGAATGGGGTGCAAGGAACCACGTGCAGCGGCCACCCTGCTCGATGGCCGAGAGCGGCGAGGGCGTCGCACTGTTGGCGATCACCATGTGCGTGCCCGCTTCCATCGCGATCCGCGCGGCCATGATCTTGGTGGCCATGCCACCCGAACCCATGTCGCTGCCGGCCTGTCCGGCCATCGCCTCGACTTCGGGCGTGATCGCATGGACCTCCGGGATGAAGCGGGCATCCCTGTTCGTGCGCGGATTTGCTGTGAAGAGCCCGTCGATGTCCGACAGCAGGACGAGCACGTCCGCCTCGATCATCCCCGCCACGCGTGCTGCCAGCCGGTCATTGTCGCCGAACCTGATCTCGGCCGTGGCAACCGTGTCGTTCTCGTTGATGACCGGGATGCTGCCCATGCCCAGAAGCGTCTTCAGCGTCGAACGCGCGTTCAGATAGCGCCGCCTGTTTTCCGTGTCGCCCAGCGTCAGCAGGATCTGCGCCACCGTCAGCCCATGCGCGGCCAGCGCCTCGCTCCAGGCCCGCGCAAGCTCGATCTGCCCGACGGCAGCGGCAGCCTGCGCCTCTTCGAGCTTCAGCGCGCCGGCTGCAAGCCCGAGCCGTCGCCGCCCCAGAGCTATGGCACCCGAGGAAACCACGACCACGTCCTGCCCGCGGGCCCGCGCCCGCGCGACATCGGCGGCAAAGGCCTGCAGCCAGCCGGCCGAGAGGCAACCGGTTGCCGCATCGACCAGCGTCGAAGATCCGATTTTGACAACAATGGTGCGCGCGCGTGTGAGCCTCTCGCTCACGGCGACCAGCCCTTCGAGGTGGGCGGCGCGTCTTCATCTGCCAGCCCCTCGGTCTCGCGCACCGACTGCGGGTCGGCATGATAGGGCAGCGGGTTCTCGCGGCGGACCTCTTCGATGGCCTTTGCCAGCGCGCGCAGGACCTCGGTGATCCCGACACCCTGTTCGCCTGAAAGCGGCAGGGCCGTGACGCCCGCAAGCTCGGCCAGCACGCGCCGCTTGCGCTCCATGTCGCCCGAGCTCATCAGGTCGACCTTGTTCAGCCCGATGATTTCCCGCTTGGCATCAAGCCCGTGTCCATAGGCCGTGATCTCGTTGCGCACCGTTGCATAAGCCTTGGCGATGTCCTTCGGGCTCATACCGCCATCCACGAGGTGCAGCAGCACGCTGCAGCGCTCGGCATGCCCGAGGAACCGGTCACCAAGGCCGACGCCCTCATGCGCGCCCTCGATCAGGCCGGGCAGGTCGGCAATGACGAACTCGTAGCCGTCGATCTCGGCCACGCCGAGTTGCGGGTTGATCGTCGTGAAGGGATAATTGCCGATCTTCGGCCGCGCGCTGGTCACCGTCGCAAGGAAGGTCGACTTGCCGGCATTCGGCAGCCCGATGATGCCGACATCCGCGATCAGCTTGAGCCGGAGCCAGATCGTCAGATCCTCGCCCGGCTCGCCCGGCGTCGACTTGCGCGGCGCGCGGTTGGTCGAACTCTTGAAATGCGCGTTGCCAAGCCCGCCTTCGCCACCGCGCGCAACAACGAACTGCTCGCCGGCCCGCGTCAGGTCATAGAGTAGCGTTTCGTTGTCTTCGGCAAAGACCTGCGTGCCGACCGGCACCTTCAGGATGATGTCCTCGCCGGCAGCCCCGGTGCGGTTCTGGCCCATGCCCTGGACGCCACGCTTGGCCTTGAAATGCTGCTTGTAGCGATAGTCGACCAGCGTGTTCAGATTATGGGTGGCCTGCAGGATGACGTTCCCGCCATTGCCGCCATTGCCGCCGTCAGGTCCGCCATACTCGATGAATTTCTCGCGACGGAATCCCACGCAGCCCGGCCCGCCATCACCGGCTTTCACGTAGAGCTTGGCCTGGTCCAGGAATTTCATGGATCGAATGGATGACCGCGAGGGGGTTGCGCGTGCAGGGCAGGGCTGTGGACCACATGGCCAAGGCCACGCCCTGCACGCCTTTCAATTAGTACATCGCGTCCCGATCTGCGAGAGGCAATTCGCCGGACCGTTGAAGAATTGCTGTCACGGTCAACCTCAGGGGTGCGCCACCGCAGGTTCCCTCAGGCCCCGGACCTCCAGCCAGCGCACCCGGTCCATGGACATGTCGAGGCAACGAACCTCCTTGCCAAGGGCCAGGCAGTAGCGCTGACTTTCCTTCGTGTAGCGGAATCCAAGCTTGCTGAGGACGCTCCCGGACGCGTGGTTATCGGAGAAATGCCCCGCCACGATGTGCCCGAGCTTCAGGCTCTCGAAGGCATGGTCGCGCAACGCCGCGGCCGCCTCGGAAGCATAGCCGCGGTTCCAGTAGGGCTCGCCCAGCCAGTAACCAAGCTCCCAGTCGCCATGGTCGCGCACGCTGACCCCGGCGCCGCCGATGAACTGCCCGTCGAGCGTGATGGCGACGTTGACGCATTTGCCGCCCGCCCAGAGGGACGCCTGCTTGCCGAGCCAGTCATCGGCCGAGGCAGCGGTGTAGGGGTAGGGCATTTGGCTGAGGTTCTTGGCGACGCGCCAGTTGTTGGCAAGCTCGATCAGGCGCGCGCGGTCGCAGGCCTCCAGGGGCCGCAGCACAAGTCGTTGCGTCACGATCGGTTCGAATCTGGTCATTGCCGCGTCTCCTTGTTGACGTCGCACGAAGGAGAAAAAAATAAGGGAGATGGCGGCCCATCTCCCTCGTGACTTCTGGACCGCCTTCCCGTTCTTCCCGGGAGCGATCCTTGTGCGATCGTCCCGTTATTCAGCCGCCATCGAATTGGCCGGCTTTACCCAGCAGACCTGGCGGCCGCGCGCGTCGAGCTTGAAGCTCACATGCCCGTTCACCAGCGCATAAAGCGTATGGTCGCGCCCCATGCCCACGCCGGCGCCCGGATGGAACTTGGTGCCGCGCTGGCGCACGATGATGTTGCCAGCCACGACGGACTCACCGCCGTAGCGCTTCACGCCGAGATACTTTGGATTGGAATCGCGTCCGTTACGTGACGAACCGCCAGCTTTTTTGTGTGCCATTGCGGATCCTCCCTCAGGCCGTGATCGACGTGATCTTCACCGTCGTCAGGTCCTGACGGTGGCCACGCGTACGATGGAAATTCTTGCGGCGGCGCTTCTTGAACACCTTGATCTTGTCGCCACGGCTGTGGGACACGATTTCAGCCTGCACCTTGGCGCTGCTGATGACGGGCGTTCCAACCTTCGTTGTGGCGCCGTCGACGAGCATCAGCACTTCGCCCAGCGACACGGACGCACCCTCGTCGCCCGGAAGGCGGTCAATGGTGAGTTCGTCGCCCTGCGCGACCTTGTACTGCTTGCCCTGGGCCTTGATGACCGCGAACATGTTTTTGACTTTCTCGAATGCAAGTGATCGGAACGCCCCGGCCCCCGAAGGGCAGGTCCATCCCGGAAAGGGGCGCACTTATACGTGCACAAGCGAAGGTGTCAAGCCTGAAAGCCAAGGAAATAAGCCAAAAACATGAATTACAGGCACCTCTATCACGCCGGAAACTTCGCCGACGTGCTCAAGCACGGGCTTCTCTGCTGGATCGTGGCCTACCTGCAGCAAAAGGAAGCACCCCTGTCGTTCATCGACACCCATGCCGGACGTGGCATTTACGATCTTTCCGCGCCCGAGGCCCTCAAGACGGGCGAAGCCGCCCTCGGCATCGGTCGGGTCCTGGCCGAGGCGGATCCGCCGGCGGCGTTGAACCCCTTCTTGGGCCTCGTGCGCGCCCAGCCCCCCGCGACCTACCCGGGCTCGCCCCGGCTCCTCGCAGGCATGGTCCGTCCGCAGGACAGGATCACGGCTTGCGAGCTGCATCCCGAGGAGGCCGCCGCCCTGCGCCGCGCCGTCGCCGGCACAAGCCAGGTCCGCGTGCTTGAGGCCGATGGCTACCAGCGCCTCCCCGGCCTCGTGCCGCCGCCAGGCAAGCGCGGCCTCGTGCTGATGGATCCGCCCTTCGAGCAGCCCGACGAGCTTGCAGCCCTCGCGGCAGGCTTCATTGCCGCCCACCGCAAATGGCCCACAGGCCTCTACATGCTCTGGTTTCCGCTGAAGGACAGGGCGGCGTTTGACCGCTTTCTTGATGAATTGCGTTCGGCGCAAATCCCGAGAATGTCGCTCTGCCTGATCGACGTTGACCGCCCGCAGGGCCTCAGTGCCGCAGGGCTGCTGCTGGTCAATGCGCCTTACACGCTGAAGGCGGAATGGACGCCGGCACTCGAGTGGCTGGCCCGCACCATGGCGCAGGGCCCGAACGCGTCGGCAAGGCTCGAGGAACTGGCCGGCCCGCCCGCATCGTGAGCGGGCAGGCTTGCGGTTGCACGACGCCGAGAGTGGATGGTTTCAGCGCCGAACATCGCCGAAATCGCCGAAAACAAAAAGAGAACATATTGCCGCAGGGGTGGAAACCTCACGCAGAATTCATCGCGCACCGGCGTGAAAGGCCACAGGAAAGCCAAAATACCCGCTTACGCCCGATCGCGATCGGGAATATTGCTGTCCACGCGAAAACGTATCGGAGAACCATCATGCAGCCCCGCGCCGCGTTTCTGGCCGCCGCATTCATCCTCGCCGCTCCCGCGGCCCTCGCAGCGCCGCCCGCACCGGCCGCGCCGGTGCCCCTCGAAATCGTCGTCTACGACAAGCCCGAATTCCAGGGCAACGCCATCCGCATCGGCAAGCCCGTTCCGGACCTTTCGGTGCTGAAGTTCGACAACAAGGTCGCCAGCCTGAAGATCTTCGGCGCCGGCGACTGGGTCCTGTGCGAGAACAGGAACTACCAGGGTCGCTGCGCGCGGGTGGCAATGGAGGCGGTGAACCTCAAGCTCCAGAACCTGAACGACCGGGTGTCGTCGCTCTATCCTGTCCCCGCACCTGCGGCACCTCCGGCGCCTGCCAATCCGAAGAAATAGCTGTCCCTCAGTAGAGCCCGATCAGCTTGGCGCCGGCGATCACGAGCACGACGCCCAGCACGCGCGTGATCGCCTTTGCTGGCAGCTGGATGCCGAGCGTCGTCCCCGCGCCGGCGCCGGCCACGGCGGCGCCCGCGAGCAGCGGCAGTGACGCCGGCAGCGATTGTACCGAGGCATAGTTTCCGGCAAGCCCCGCCGCCGAATTGACGAGGATGAAGACTGCGGCCACGCCCGACGCCTGCTTGGGCACCGACCACGCCATGAGCAGCAGGAGTGGCGACAGGAAAATGCCTCCGCCCGTGCCCGTGAGTCCCGAGAGCAGGCCGATGGCACCCCCGATCAGCAGCCCGCCGAGGATCGGAGGATCGCTCGCCGTCACCACGCCTTTCAGCTCGACCGGCCAGAAGATGCGAAGCGCCGACAGCCAGAGCACCACGCCCACCAGCGGCTTGTAGACATCGCCGGGCAGCTGGATGGTGCCGCCGACGAAGGCCATCGGCACCGCCGATAGCAGGAACGGCCACAGCACCCGCCAGCGGAACATGCCCTGCGACACGTAGCGGAACGAACCCAGCGCCGAGACGATGATGTTGAGCACGAGCGCGGTGGGCCGCATGACAGGCGCGGCAACCCCGAACAGTGCCATGATGGCGAGATAGGCCGAGGCGCCGCCATGCCCCACGCTCGAATAGAGTGCAGCACCGACGAAGATGAAGCACGCAAGCAGGATGTCCGAGGCCGGATCTGTCATGTAAGCACCAGGGCTGGGCACACGCACAAAACGGGCGCGCGCAAACACCGCATCGGGTTACCATGCCGGCCCGGGAAACCGAATGCCGCGCGGGATTTGACCCCGGGTCCGCAGGCAGATTAGATTGAGAATTATTTGCAAGTAAGGTCAGGCAGTGGCGGTTCCCGGTGACATTTCAGGCCGGAAGGGCAGGCAGGGGATCGCGTCGGTGCCGATGGCGGCGCTGCTGCTGCTTGCCATCCTCGCCCCGCTGGCGGCCGTGCTCGCCTTTGCCACGGCTGATACTGGCGGTCTCTGGGCGCATCTGCGCGCGACACTTCTGGAGACCTATGTCGTCAACAGCCTGATGCTCGTGTCCGGCGTGGTGGCGCTCGCAGCGACGCTGGGCGTGGGCCTTGCCTGGCTGGTCACGATGCACGACTTCCCCGGACGCCGCCTGCTCGAATACGCGCTGATCCTGCCGCTCGCGATGCCGGCCTACATCCTCGCCTATGCCTGGACCGACATGCTCCAGGTGACCGGCCCCGTGCAGGAAATGCTGCGCCAGATGACGGGCTGGTCCGTGCGCGACTACTGGTTTCCCGAGATCCGTTCCCTCGGCGGCGCGATCTTCGTCCTGAGCCTTGCGCTTTTTCCCTATCTCTACCTGCTTGCCCGGGCAGCGTTCGCCGAACAGTCGGCAAGCGCAATCGAGGCCGCGCGCACCCTCGGGCTCTCGCACCTCAAGGCCTTCAGGCGCGTGGCACTGCCGATGGCCCGGCCTGCCATCGCCGCCGGCGCAATCCTGGTGGGCATGGAGACACTCGCCGCCTTCGGGGCAGTCAGGTACTTCGATCTCGAAGTCTTCACCACCGGCATCTACCGCGCGTGGTTCGCCACGGGCAACCCGGCGGCCGCCGCACAGCTCGCCTCGCTCATGCTGGCCTGCGTGCTCGTCGCTGTCATCTTCGAGCGTGCGAGCCGGCAGGGCAGGCGCTACGCGCCAGTCACCGGCGCAAGGCGCAGGCCCGCCCGCACGGCGCTGAAGGGCGCGCGGGCCATCGCGGCAACGCTCGCCTGCAGCCTGCCGGTGCTTTTGGGCTTTCTCGTGCCGGCCACCGCACTCGCCACGATGGCGTTCGGCGCCAGCGACGGCATCGACATCAGCCGGCTTCAGGCGCTGGCCCTGAACACCTTCATGCTGGGCATCGCGGCGGCCGCGCTTCTCGTGGGCGTGGCCATGGGCATGGCGATGCTTCTCGGCAGGCATGACAGCAGTCTCAGACAGGTCGCGCGCGTCGCCGAACTGGGCTACGCAACACCGGGCATTGTGGTGGCGATTGGCCTTCTTGTTGTCGCCGGCACCCTCGACGCACAGCTGCGCGCCGCGGGCATCCTCGGCAGCGCAGGAACGGGCCTGCTGTTCTCCGGATCGATCGCGGTTCTGCTCTATGCCTGCCTTGTCCGCTTCTTCGCCGTTGCCTACGGCCCCCTCGATGCCGCGTGGCTGCAGATGGGCACCCGCTACGCCGATCCGGCCCGCACGCTCGGTCATCGGCCCGCCTCGATCTTCCGCCGCGTCGACCTGCCGCTGATGCGCGGCTCGATGGCGGCCGTCATGGCCCTTGTATTCGTCGAGGTGGTCAAGGAGCTTCCAGCCACGATGATCCTGCGGCCCTTCAACTTCGACACCCTGGCAACCGAGGCCTTC
Source organism: Micropepsaceae bacterium (assembly GCA_036840015.1). GTDB lineage: Bacteria > Pseudomonadota > Alphaproteobacteria > Micropepsales > Micropepsaceae > SZUA-430. The sequence continues at coordinate 4,434 of DAISVV010000013.1, read as the reverse complement.
CAGCTCGCCACCACGGAGCGTTTGGACCTTGCCGCCGTCCCCGCACTGGCCATCGCAGCCGTGGGCCTCGTGCCGGTGGTGCTGCTGTGCCTGGGCCTCGAACGCGCCGACGCCCGCCTCTACCGGTCAGAGGTATCGCCGCGATGACAGCCTTGTCCTTTCACGCCGTGCGCCATGCTTTCGGCCGCAACCAGGTGCTGCGTGACTTCACGCTGTCCATCGAGCCCGGCACGATCGTGGCGCTTCTCGGCGCATCTGGCAGCGGCAAGACGACGGCCCTGCGCATTGCCGCCGGTCTCGAGATCCCGCAGGCAGGGGAAGTTCGTGTGGGCGGCAAGCCCGTCACCGCGCCCGGCCTGTTCATTGCCCCGGAGAGCCGGGACGTCGGCCTCCTGTTCCAGGATCTCGCCCTGTTTCCCCACCTCGATGTCGAGGGCAACGTCGCCTTCGGCCTCAAGCTGTCGGGAACCGCCCGCCGCAACCGCGTCGGCGAACTCCTCGACCTCGTGGGCCTCGCAGGCATGGCGAGGCTCTATCCTCACCAGCTTTCAGGTGGACAGCAGCAGCGCGTCGCGCTCGCCCGCGCGCTCGCACCCGGACCCGGCGTGCTCCTGCTTGATGAGCCCTTCTCGAGCCTCGACGTCGTCCTGCGCCAGCAGGTCCGCAGCGAAATGGTGGGCCTTCTCAAGGCCGTGGGCACGGCGGTCCTCTTCGTCACCCATGACCCGGAAGAGGCACTCTACGTCGCTGACCGCGTCGCGGTGATGGCGCAGGGCGCGATCGTCCAGGAAGCCTCGCCCGACAACATCTGGTTCAGGCCTGCCAACCGCTTCGTCGCCGAGTTCTTCGGTGACACGAACACCATTCCCGCAACCGTCACCGCCGGACGCGCCGAAACAGGCCTCGGGTCGGTTGACGCGCAGGGCCTCCCCGATGGACCGGCGGACGTTGTCGTAAGGGCCGCAGGCCTGCGGCTGGGAGACGGCGAGGGCCTTCAGGCGGTCGTCCGCTCATCGCGCATTCTGGGCCCGGCGGCGCAGGTCGAGCTCGTGCCACGCGCGGCCGCAGCCGGCATCTCGTGCCTCATTGCACGCACGCCCATCAGCGAAAAGCCCGAGACAGGTGCAACCGTCTCCCTTACGCTCGACCCGCGGATGACCTTCGTCTTTCCGCGGGCGCGCTGAACCTACTTCCAGCCGGTCTCGTCCATGAGGCGCGACGCGATTGCGCTGTTCTTCGCATAGGCATCCGCATTGATCTCGTCCTGCCGGAACGCTCCGAGCGCGCCGAGCACCGGATGCGGTGCGACCTTGGGATTGGCGGGATACTCCATGCTGCCATCGGCAAGAAGGCGCTGTGCCTCGGGCTCGAGCAGGAAGGCGATCAGCCGCAGGCCATTTTCCCTGTTGGGCGCAGTCTTGACCAGCGCTGCACCCGAAACATTGACATGGGTTCCCCTGTCGCCTTGGTTGGGGAACACGACACCAAGGCGCTGCGTGACGGCGCGGTCCTCGGGCTTCGTCGATGAAGCAAGGCGTGCCAGGTAGTAGGAGTTCGAGATCGCGACATCGCCAACGCCCGCAGCCACCGCCTTGATCTGGTCGGTGTCGCCGCCTTGCGGGGGCCGGGCCAGGTTGGCCACGACGCCGCGTGCCCAGTCACGCGTGGCATCGACGCCGTTCGCCGCGATCATCGACCCCACGAGACTGAGATTGTAGATATTGGTGCCGCTGCGGGTGACAAGGCGCCCCTTGAGCCGCGGGTCAGCCAGCGACTCATACGTCGGGATCTGGGAAGGCGCGATCCGGTCCTTGTGATAGACGAGGACACGCGCCCGCATGGCAACCCCGTACCAGAAGCCGTCTGGATGGCGCAGGTGCTTCGGCACGATCGCATCGAGTGCGGGGATGCGCGCACGCTGCAGCAGCCCGGCCTCGACCGCATGCGCCAGCCGCCCTGCATCGACCGTGATGAGCACGTCCGCCGGCGAACCTGCGCCCTCGCTCTTGAGTCGCTGGACGAGCTGGTCGTGCTCGGCCTCGACGATGTTCACCCGGATCCCCGTGCGCCGGGTGAAGGCCTCCCAGATCGCCTTGTCGCTGCTGTAGTGGCGGGCGGAATAGACGTTCACCTCCGCGGCCGTCGAGGTCAGGGCCGCGCCAAGAAAGGCCACGAGTGCAATGAGAAAACGGAACATCAGGGTGCAGACCTAGTTAAGAATGAAAATCAAGAGCAACTGAGATAGACCCTTCGCCCGCCGCTTTCAAGGGAATGATTGACACGGGGGGGCAGGGCACCCGACATGCATCCCTAGTCCAGCAGCACGGGAGCCTCCATGACCAGCGACACGGATTTCACCGGCAAGCGCGTGCTGGTAGTGGGTGGGTCGAGCGGTATCGGCAACGGCATTGCCCATGCCTTCAGGCATCGTGGTGCCAGCGTTCATGTCTGGGGCACCCGCGCGACCGCCGCAGACTATGCCGGCAGCGAAGGGTCCGACCTTGCAGGCCTCGGATACACCTGTGTCGATGTCAGCGACCCGGAGCTGATCGACGAGGCCCCGTCGCCCTTCGAGGGCCTCGACGTCCTCGTGCTCTGCCAGGGCACGGTCGTCTACCGCCGGGGTGAATTCGAGCGCCAGGGATGGGACACCGTCATGGCCGTGAACCTCGACAGTGTGATGGACTGCGCCCGCAAGTTCCGCAGCGCACTGGCCGCCACCAAGGGCTCGATCATCGTTGTGAGCTCGATCGCCGGCTTCAAGGCCAACATCGGCAATCCGGCCTACGCCGCCTCGAAGGCCGGCGCCGTCAGCCTGACGAAGACACTGGGTCAGGCTTGGGCGCGCGAAGGCATTCGCGTCAACGGCCTGGCACCCGGCCTCGTCGATACCAAGCTGACGAAGGTCACGACTGAAAACCCCGAGCGGCGCGCGGGTGCGCTGGCCTCGATCCCGCAAGGCCGGCTGGGCACGCCCGGCGACATGGCCGGCGCCGCACTGTTCCTCGCCTCGCCGCTGGCCTCCTACGCGACCGGCCACACCCTCGTGGTCGACGGCGGCCTCTCCCTCTGACGCGGGATGGGCTCTGCCACCCGCCGTGCATGCTGCGCGTCACCCAGCCCATTGCCATCTGGCACGCGGCTGGCTAGAAAAACTGCGTCATCTGGGGAGTAGCAACCCGTCGTTTCGGCGGGCCCTCGCGTCAACACACTCGGCCGGCAGGTCGTGGCGCCAGGGAAGCGGTGATCCGCTTGGGCGAGACCAATGGCATCATCTCTGCGCTCTGGGTCGGTCGAAGATCTGATGTCCGTTGGACTTTTCATCCGTCCGGCCCCGGAGATCCATCATGGAAACCTTTCTCACCTCGACCGCAGTCGTCGCCCTCGCCGAGATCGGCGACAAGACGCAACTCCTCGCCATCCTGCTTGCAACCCGCTTCGGCAAGCCCCTGCCGATCGTTTCGGGTATTTTTGCGGCCACCATCGCCAATCACTTTCTTGCGGCACTCCTCGGTGCGCAGGCCGCCGCATTCCTCGACGGCCAGTGGTTCCGCACCGCGATCGGCCTGTCGTTCATCGCGATGGCTGTGTGGACACTGGTTCCCGACAGGCTCGACGATGACGAAGGTACGACGCACACGTTCGCACGCGGCGCCTTCATGACGACGCTTGTTGCCTTTTTCCTCGTCGAGATGGGCGACAAGACGCAGATCGCGACCGTGGCGCTCGCTAGCCGTTTCGGGGACGCGCTTCTCGTGACGCTGGCCACGACCATTGGCATGATGATCGCAAATGTGCCGGCCGTCTTCCTCGGCAATGCTCTCCTCAGGCGCATCCCCCTCGCAACCGTGCGTCTCGTCGCCGCCGGCCTCTTCCTGCTCATCGGCGTCGCCGTGCTGCTGCAGGCAACCGGTGTAGGCACCTGAGCGCCTTGCCTGCCACGCCAAGCCCCGCCACCCGCGCCCCGGCCCCATCCACGAGATCGCCCATCTCATAGTGAAGCTTTCTTGAAAGGGCGGCATGCAGGCGCGGCATAACTGCCAGTTGCCGCTTGAATACCCGATCGCCAAGCCTAGAGTGTGAAAACAGGGCGAGTAGTTTGGCCCACCGCGACCATATCTTGGAGACTGGATTATGAGCTTCCGCCAAATGCTGAATGACCGCAGGAAGCGGCGCGGCGCCCGGGCCGCGCAGGCATTGGTCGCAGCGAGGCAGGAACCACACTATGCGTATCTGGGACAAAACACGGGTATCTGCCGAACCATTTACGGCCACAAGATCTACGTCGATACGCGTGACGTGAGCCTAGCACCTTGCCTGATCATGGATGGCGATTGGGAGCCATGGATTACGCAGGCGATCAGAGAGCGGCTGCGCCCCGGCATGAAGTGTGGCGATCTCGGTGCAAACTTCGGCTGGTACAGTTTGCTGATG
>DAISVV010000012.1:0-28472 GCA_036840015.1 Micropepsaceae bacterium | reverse complement strand
CGGAGCCGCTCCAGCACGTCATAGGGCTCGCGCCGCGTTGTCTTGTGATGGACACGCCAGTCCAACGACGAGACGGGTTCAGGTGACACGACAAACGGCCATTCGCCAGCATGCTTCTCAAGTGGCTTGTCTTCAACCTTCGTATCCCCCCGCAGCCCGAGCGTCAGGCGCACACGCTGCACGCCATCAAGGCGCGACACGACATCGGCGACATGCGCCAGCACCCGCTCACGGTCAAAGCGGAAGCCGAAGTGCTGCGCCGACGCGGCAAGTCGTGCCAGATGGCGCTCCTGCAGGAAGATCCCCTCACCGGGTGTCCAGCGCATCGTCTCGATCAGCCTGAAGGGAACCGGCGCCTCGGTGAAGAACCGCGCCTTGAGCCGTGCCTCGGCGAGTTCGCTGTCCGCTTCGCTGTCCCAGACAATGCCGCCCCCGATGCCCAGCACGCCGCCCGCGTCGGTGAGCGACAGCGTGCGGATCGCAACGTTGAATGACATGTACCCCGGTGCCGCCAGGCCCACGGCGCCGCAATAGATACCCCGTGCCTCGGCTTCGGTCTCCCTGATGACTTCCATCGCACGGATCTTCGGCGCGCCGGTGACAGAGCCGCAGGGAAAGAGGGCAGGCACAATGCCGCCGAACGACGGTTCCCGCGAAAGAAGCCCCGTCACCGTGGACGTCAGCGTGTGATAAGTAGGATAGGTCTCGACGGTACAGAGGTCCTCGACCGCGACGCTGCCGGGAGTGCAGATGCGCGACAGGTCATTGCGCATCAGGTCGACGATCATCAGGTTCTCGGCGCGCTGCTTGGGATCGGCCTGCAGGCCACGGGCGCGCTCCCTGTCGGCGCCCGGCACGGGATGTCGTGATGTCGTGCCCTTCATCGGCCGGACCTGTATGCGCCGGCCACGCACCGTGAAGAACGTCTCCGGCGAGAACGACAGCACATCCTCGTCAGGAAAATGCAGCAGCGCACAGCCGCCGGCGCGCGCCCGTTCGCGCAGGCTCTGGTAGAGCGCTGCAACAGGCCCGACAGGCCCCGTCCTGATCTTGAATGTCAGGTTGACCTGGTACACATCGCCGGCGCCGATCAGCTCATGAACATGAGCAAAGGCCTTTCCATAACCCTCTGCAGTCAGGGTTTCCCGAGCGTCGATCACGGGGACGCCATGGTCGGCGCACTCGGCAAGGAACCTGTCGCGCGCCTTTGCTCCAAGGCGCTGTCCCCGCTTATAGGCAAGGAACCGCAGCAACGGACGCTCGGCAGGCGGTAGCAGCGGCCTCAGCCGGGGCTCGAAGCAGTAACCAAGCTCATAGGCCATGTAGCCCGCAACCCAGCGCCCCTCGCCGACCAGAGCGTCGAGGCGGGCCAGTGCGTCGGCCGCCTCGGCGGGCTGGCGCACCCCGACTTCCTCGATCGGGTCCTCGAGCAGCAAGCCGCCCCGCTCGGGCCATGTCGCGTCGTCAAGCAGCGCGAAAGGCGGCCTTTCCTTCCATATTCTGGGAACATCTTGGCTTGACATGGGTCGGGCTGGAACCAAACTCTGGAGGGTCAGTCCGCCGTAAGCGGCGCAGGTGCCCGTTCTCAAGAAAGGTGGCGAACAATGCAATGCGGCGGGAGCGCATAGATGTCGAGGCCTGTCTTCCCCGGAAGCCCGTTTTTCCTTGGATTCGACGAGATCGAGCGCCTTGTCGAGTTCGCCATCCGCATTTCCGCAGTGGCATTTCCCCCGCTCAACATCGAGCAGTTTCCCGACGGAACCATACGCATCACCATTGCCGTGGCAGGCTTTGCGCCGGAAAACCTGTCAGTGACCGTCTGCGACCGGGAACTCACGGTCAGGGGCGAACGAAAGCCCGCCGGTGAGGGAAAAACCTATCTTCACAAGGGGATTGCGGCCCGCTCCTTCACCCGCAGTTTCGCCCTCGCCTCAAGCCTCGAGGTCGTGTCCGCGGCGCTTGGAAACGGCCTGTTGAGGATAAATTTGAGGCAGGTCCGCCGAAACCCCGAAGTCGTTCATATTCCAATCACCGTTGAGTGAGAACGCAAACGGCCATTCAAAATCCGTAATTGCATCCCATATAGGATGATGTGGCGCCGGTAGCAGTTGGGCGCTGCGCAGAAGGAGTGTGTCCCATGCAGGAGAAACCGGCAGCGTCAGTGTTCAAGGGTAATGTGGCAGAAGGCCACGCGAACCTCCTTGCCGAAAATCTCGTTTACGTTCGCGAGACCCCCGCGGCAGAGCTCGTGTCTTCAGGCCTGATCTCTTCCAAGGTCCGCCTCGACCCCATCCAGAAATATTTCGTGGTCTGCGCGGTGGACGGCCGCCCGCTGGCGGTTCTCGACAACCGCGAACTCGCCTTCGCGGCCGCGCGCGAACACGACATGCAGCCCGTCAGCGTGCACTGAACTCAGGCCGCCCGCGTCCCCGCGGGCGGTTCCGTCAGCAGGGAATAGAGCGCATCGGCGCTCGTGGCTGCCCGCAGCCGCTCGCAAGTCCCGGCATGCCGCAGCAATCTCGAAATCCGGGCCAGCGCCTTGAGATGATCTGCACCCGCTTCGGCAGGTGTCAGCAGCAGGAACACCAGGTCCACAGGGACATCGTCGGGCGCCTCGAAGTCGACCGGCGTCTGCAACTTGACGAACAGTCCGGCAATGCGGGGCAGGCGCTGCATGCGGCCATGCGGGATCGCAACCCCGCGTCCGACACCGGTACTCGCAAGCTTCTCACGCTCCCACAGGGCCTCGAACACCACCCCGCCATCAAGCCCCACGCGCGAGGCAACGATCGTTGCCAGGTCCACGAGCAGCCTGCGTTTTCCGGATGCCTTCAGGTCGCAGAAGACATCCGCCGGCGTGATGATGTCGGCAATGTTCATGGCGCGTCTCCCGCAGCCAGGAAGGCCAGCGGGAAGGTCACCGCTTTGTCAGGTCCATGTTCGGGTCGATCCACCCGATATTGCCATCGGCGCGCCGGTAGACAACGTTCAGCCCGCCATGCGCCGCGTTATGGAACACAAGCGCCGGCGCCTCCATCAGGTCAAGCTGCATGACGGCCTCGCCGACCGACATCTTGCGCAGCTGCGTGGTTCCTTCCGAGACAACGATCGGATTGAATGGGCCCGAGTGCTGGTGGTCTTCTCCATGGTCGCCGGAGATCACCTGCTCGCGCGCCGGGCTGATGTCATAGGCAACCTTGGTGCTGCTGTGATGGTCGCGAAGGCGCCCCTTGTGCCGCTGGGCGCGCTTGTCCATCCGCTCGATGGCACCGTCAAAGCTGGCGTAGATGTCAGCCGAACGGTTCTGCGCGTGCAGGTAGAGCCCCGAGGAAAGGTGCACCGAGCAATCCGTGCGGTATACATGTCCGTCGCGCGAGAACGTGACCGATCCATCGACCGGTCGGTCGAAGTACCTTCCCACGGACTGCGTCATGCGCGTCTGCACATAGTTGCGCAGCGAGTTGCCAATATCGATCTGCTTGCCGGTGATGCTGAGTTCCATGGCACGTCGGATCCCTGGTTGTTGTACACTGTCACCAAAAGACAAATTGCCGTGATGCCTGCGGGGGCGCCTTGAGGCGGTCGCAGCCCTCCGGTCCAGTCGGCTGGACCACACCAGGTCTGCGCAGGCCTTCAGTGGATTTGGCCATGCCGCAAACCGGGTTCAAGGGGTTGCTCCTCCAAAGGAATTGACGCCGGACTGCTTGATCTTCTTGCGGTCCACCGAAGAAGGGATCCGCATCGCCTCCCTGTACTTTGCAACCGTGCGTCGCGCGATGTCGCTTCCCGCGCCGCGCAGCACCTCGACGATCCGGTCATCCGAGAGGACCGCAGCCGGGGCTTCCCCGTCGATCAGTTCACGGATGCGATGGCGCACGGACTCCGCCGAGTGCGCCTCGCCGCCCTCGGCGGACTGGATGGCGGACGAGAAGAAATACTTGAGCTCGAACGTACCACGGGGCGTTGCCATGTACTTGTTGGCCGTCACGCGGCTGACGGTCGATTCATGCATGCCAGTCACCTCGGCGATGGCCTTGAGGTTGAGCGGACGCAGATGCGAGACACCGTGCGCGAGGAATCCATCCTGCTGGCGCACGATCTCCGCCGACACTTTCAGGATCGTACGCGCCCGCTGTTCAAGGCTTCGCACCAGCCAGTTTGCATTGTTGAGTTGCTCGGTGACATAGGCCTTGGCGTCCTTGTCCTTGCCGCCCACCGTGGCCGCATAGCGCGTGTTCACCAGCACGCGCGGAAGTGTCTCCGTGTTCAGTTCGACATGGAAGCCACCCTGCGCCGAGGCGCGGACATGGATGTCCGGCACGACCGGCTGCACGGGTTCGCTGCCGAACTTGAGCCCTGGCTTCGGATTGAGCTGCCGGATCTCGCCCACCATGTCCGACAGGTCTTCCGCCGAGACACCCGTGACCCGCAGCAGTCCCGCCATGTCGCGCTTCGCCAGGAGGGGCAGGTTGTCCAGAAGCGCCTGCATCGCAGGATCGAGCCGGTTGCGCTCCTTCAGCTGCAGCGCAAGGCACTCGCAGAGGGACCGCGCACCCACGCCGGTGGGGTCGAAGGTCTGGATGGTCTTCAGGACCTTCTCGATGTCGGCAATCGGAACGACCAGCGTCTGCGCGATGGTCGAAAGGTCCGTCAGCAGGTAACCGCACTCGTCGATCATGTCGATGAGGTAGGCACCGATCAGCTTCTCCCGGGGATCCGTGCAGGCAAGCTGCAGCTGCGCCTCGAGATGTTCGTGCAGGTTGGGAGCCCGCGTCAGCGTTGCCTCGATGGACAGCGCATCCTCGTCATCCATCCGGCCGCTGCGGCCCTCCGTCATCGAGGATGTCGTCGCCTCGCGCGGGTTTTCCTGCGCCCGGTCACTTGCCGCATCCTCGCTGTAGACATTCTCGTAATCCGTATCGACCGCCTCGGCGGCATTCGCCGGCGGCGCGTCCTCCGACAGGGTCAGGGACGCAGTCTCGCTTGCCGCGGGCTCCGCATCACGCTCGGGCGGCGCCTCGCCGTCCTCGCGCTCAAGCAGCGGGTTGCGCTCAAGTTCCTGGTCGACGAAGGCCTGGAGGTCGAGGTTCGACATCTGCAGCAGCTTGATGGCCTGCTGCAGCTGGGGCGTCATCACGAGCCCCTGGCCCTGCCGGATCTCAAGTCTCTGGTTCAGCGCCATGGGACAGGGATCCTAGAGGGAAAACTTTTCGCCGAGATAGACACGGCGTACGTCGATGTTCGAAACGATCTCGTGGGGCGTGCCCTCGGTCATCACCTCGCCATCATGGATGATGTAGGCCCGGTCGATGATGTCGAGCGTCTCGCGGACATTGTGGTCCGTGATCAGCACGCCGATACCCCGCTCCTTGAGGTGGTGCACCAGCTTGCGGATATCGCCGATGGCGATCGGGTCGATGCCTGCGAAAGGCTCGTCCAGCAGCATGAAAGAAGGCTGTGTCGCCAGCGCGCGCGCGATCTCCACGCGCCTGCGCTCGCCGCCCGAGAGGGCAAGCGCGGGTGCGCGACGAAGATGCTCGATCGAGAATTCGGCAAGCAGGTCGTCAACCAGCTGCTGCCGCTTCTCGCGGTCGCGGGCGACAAGTTCGGCCACGGCCAGAAGGTTCTGCTCGACCGTCAGCCCACGGAAGATCGACGCTTCCTGGGGAAGATAGCCGATCCCGAGCCGGGCGCGCCGGTACATCGGAAGCACCGTGATGTCATGCCCGTCCAGCAGGATCTGCCCGCTGTCTGCCGGGATGAGGCCGGTGATCATGTAGAAGCAGGTTGTCTTGCCAGCACCGTTCGGGCCCAGCAGGCCGACGGCTTCGCCGCGGCGCACCTGCAGCGACACGCCGCGAACCACGGGACGGCGACGAAAGCTCTTGCCGATCTGGTTCACCACCAGCCCGGTTTGTTCGGCCACCAGATGCGGCCGTCCATACTCGAAGCTTTCAGGCCCGGCGGTGTTCATGTTCTTGTTGCTCGGCAAGCGCTTTACCAATTCAGTCAGGCGATAAGAAGCCCGTTGGCCTTAAAGTTGCGTTGAAATTCAGGGATTTGATCCGCTTTCTTTCTTTTCGGTGCCGGTTTTTGGCTGTGATCCGGGCACCGGCAGCTTCAGCGGCTTTGTCGGAACGAAAATTCCGGTGACACGACCATCGGGTCCGCCACCAAGCAGGTCCGCTTTTCCTGTGGCAAGGTTAACCACGAGTGAAGAGCCCTGCATCGCGTTAGGACCTTTCACGAGCGTGACCTTGCCGGAGAGCTTCACCACGCGCTGCGAGATGTCATAGACCGCGGTGCTTCCCGTGGCTTGGCCCTGCGGCGAGGTCAGGATCACCGATCCGTTCGCCTCGATGTGCTCGATCGTGCCCTTCGACACGCGGATGGACAGCGTATCCGACCGCAGGATCAGGTTGCCCTGCATCACGCGCACATTGCCGGCATAGGTCGCCGTTTCAGCCCGCATGTCGGCGGTGGTCGAGTCCGCGGTGATCGAGATCGGCTGGTCGCTGTCGCGCCCCATGCCCGAAAACGGGTTCGGCACGCCTTGCGCCAGCGCGGCAGGAACCATCCCGGCGAGGGGCAGGGCGGACAACAGGAGAAGTGTCTGGATCCTCACGTGTCTTTACCTCTTCTTCGGCGTCGTCGCCGGATTGCGGTTGGAAGCATCACCGTCATCGTCACCCACGGCCTCCGCGATGCCCTCGGGATTGGTCGTCGCCGCCGTCGCCGCATCGCCCTGCCGTTCAGCCGGGAAGTAGCGGGTCGAGACGCCCCCCGAAAACTTGAGGATACCCGGATCCTTCATCCCTTCAAAGCGCTCTGCCGTGATGATGCCGAGCGGCCCCTGGCACTTGATGGGCTTGTCGCCCTTGAGGAGGCCCGAACCGAAGTCATAGCGGGCAGCTTCCGTGTGGCACTCATAGCCGCGGTCGGAATAGATATTGATGGTCTTGTTGAGGTCGAGCGTCTTGCCCTCGACGTCGAGTACGCCTTCCAGCGCACCAACCTGCAGCCAGCTCTTGTCCTGCATGGTAATGTCGGCCTTGACGTCGTCGATGGTCATCTTGCTGGCCTTGCCGGGCTCGACGGAGGCCCCCTTCGCCGTCACCGTGAAGGGTTGGCCCTGCCCATCAGTACCGATCAGCCGCGGCGCCACCAGCGCACGGTCGGCCGTGATCTCGGTGAGTTCGGTCGCCGTGATGCGGATGGTTTCCCCGTCGCGCCCGTTGGCCGAATAGAGGATCACCATGGCAACCAGGCTCAACGCCACCACCGGCAGCATGACCTTCATGATCCGCACGAAGCGCGAATAGCCCACCGTCGAATCCGCCCGCTGCCGCTCACGCATCTCCCAGCGTTCCAGGCGCGAGCGCGGCTCCGGTCCCGTTTCCGGGGCAGGGATGAGGCGGCCAGTGGCAGGGTCCTGGACGTAGCGGGCCATGGGGTGCGCCTAGGCGAGGCCGGCCCGAAGGCAGTCGTGGATGTGGACGATGCCGACCGGGCGCGGATTTGCAGTCCCGGTCTCTTCGTCGCTGACCACGAACAGGCAGGTGACCGGCGTCTCGTGCTGGTTCATGAGGCGCAGCGCCTCCACACCCAGCGCGCCGGCCCTGATCAGGCGCGGATGCGTGGTCATGACCTCGCCTGCCGTGTAGCGCAAGAGGTCTCCCTGCATGTGGCGCCTCAGATCGCCATCCGTGATGACGCCGACAATCCCGCCGCGCGCGTCGGTGACCCCGGCGCATCCGAACCGCTTGGATGTCATCTCGAGAAGAACCTCGCTCATCACGGCATCTTTCGACACGAGAGGCAGCTCGTTGCCGGCGTGCATGATGTCGCAAACCTTGACAAGCCGGCGTCCCAGCGACCCGCCGGGATGCAGGGCGCGATAGTCATCGGCCGTGAAACCCCGCCGCTTCATCAGCGCGACCGCCAGGGCATCCCCGAGCGCCAGCGTCATCGTCGTCGACGTCGTCGGCGCAAGACCCATCGGACAGGCCTCCGGCGCGGCGGGCAGGATCAGGGGCACGTCCGCGTGCTGCGCCAGCGGCGACTGCGCCCCGCTCGTGATGCCGATCACGGGTATGCCGCCCCGGCGCGTGAACTCGATGATATCGGCAAGTTCCTGCGTCTTGCCCGAATTGGAAAGCAGCAGCACGGCATCCTTGCGCGTGACGAAACCCAGGTCACCATGGCTGGCCTCGCCGGGATGGACGAACTGCGAGGGGGTGCCGGTCGAGGCGAAGGTCGCGGCGATCTTGGTACCGACAAGGCCACTCTTTCCCATGCCCGAGACGATCACACGCCCCTCGACAGCCATGATCAGGTCGACGGCCCGGGAGAAGCGGTGGTCGAGAGAGCGCGCAAGCTCGGCAAGCGCTTCGCCCTCGGTCGAAAGCACGCGGCGTGCAGCTTCGAGGTCGGCACTGGTCGTCTTTGCGGCTGCAGTTTCAATAGGCGCGGCTGTCATTGGACCCACTTTTAATTCGTCGCATCGTCCCCACAGGAAACCGGCACGGTATCGGGGTGCGCGACAGGCGCCGCAGCGCGAAAAACGGTGCCCACGGAGTATGATCCCTCAGGTCTCGGGAATCAAGCAATTGACCGTGGCAGCATGAGGGCAGGATGGGCGGCTGGGAGGCCCGGAAAACGCCATTTCCTGCACCGCCGCCAGCACCGGCGCGCGGGCACCGGCCCAGCGTGGTTGACATGCCGGAAGCCTCAATGCGCGAAAATGTCTTCTTCGGACCATCCGCCGAGGTCGAGCGCGGCGCGCGTGGCCACGAACCCGAAGCACTTGTGCGCCAGGTCGAGACGGCCCTCCCGGACGAGCATGGCCTCGAGCGCTGCCTTGAGCTTGTGCAGGTGAAGGACATCCGAGGCTGCATAGGCAAGCTGCGCATCGCTGAGCTTGGTCGCACCCCAGTCGGAACTCTGCTGCTGCTTCGACAGGTCAATGTCGAGCAGTTCCTTCACCAGGTCCTTGAGTCCATGCTTGTCGGTGTAGGTGCGAACCAGCTTCGAGGCGATCTTCGTGCACCAGACCGGGGCGACGGTGACACCTAGGTACTTCTGGAACACGGCCACGTCGAAGCGCGCATAATGGAAGATCTTCGCGACATCACCGTCCTCGAGAAGCCGGACAAGATTGGGCGCCCGGTAGCTCTTTCGGTCGAACCGCACGACATGGCAATGACCGTCGCCGCCCGACAGCTGCGCGAGGCAAAGCGCATCACGCTGCGGGTTCAGGCCCAGCGTCTCCGTGTCGATTGCCACGCTCTTGCCGAAATCGACACCGCCGGGCAGGTCACCCTCGTGAAAGTGGATTTTCATGCGGCGCTTTCCGCGGGATTTACGGGATGTGACTGTCGGGAATGGTGCCCAGAAGAGGACTCGAACCTCCACACCTTGCAGTACTAGTACCTGAAACTAGCGCGTCTACCAATTCCGCCATCTGGGCATGCAACAGCAGTCAAGGGCGCGAGTGGTATCCGCCAAGACCCGTCCCTGTCAACGGAAACGCAACAAAACCACCCTTCAATCGCGCCGCACTTTTGGCTATCAAGCGCCCATCGCAGCCGTCCCTTGAGGATTTGACCCGTGCAGCATCCCGCATCAGGCAAGCTCGTCACCATTTTTGGCGGTTCTGGCTTCGTCGGAACACAGGTCGTCCGGCGCCTCGCCCGCGACGGTTTCAGGATCCGCGTGGTCACCCGCAACCCCAACCTTCACCTCGAGCTGAAGCCGCTCGGTGAAGTGGGGCAGATCGCCCTGGTGCGGGGCGATGTGCGTGATCCCGACCAGGTCCGCAAGGCAGTCCGGGGGGCATCCTTCGTGGTCAACCTGGTGGGGATCCTGCGGCCGGGCGGCGGGCAGACCTTCGAGGACATCCACGCTTCAGGCCCCGACGCGGTCGCCCAGGCCTGCGCGGCAGAAGGGGTCGAAGGTCTCGTGCAGATGTCGGCCATCGGCGCCGACCCGGGTTCGAATTCCGCCTATTCCCGCAGCCGCGCCGAAGGCGAGGCCGCTGCCCGCGCCGCCTTCCCCTCGGCCGTGGTGCTGCGGCCATCGGTGATCTTCGGCGCCGGCGACGGGTTCTTCAACCTGTTCGCCCGCCTCATGCGCTTCGCACGCGTCTTCTTTCCCACATTCGGGGGTGGCCGCACGAAGTTCCAGCCCGTCCATGTCGGTGACGTGGCCGATGCCGTCTCGATCGCATTGCGCGCGCCCGCGCACAGGGGCCGCACCTTCGAGTTGGGCGGTCCCGCCGTGATGTCATTGCAGGAGATCCTGGAGCTTATCGCCCGCGAGACCGGTCGCTCGTTCATCTACGTGCCCGTGCCATTCTTCATGCTCGACATCATGAGCCTTGTCACCGGCTGGCTGCCCTTCGCGCCCATGACCTATGACCAGGCGAAGCTCTTGCGGAAGGACAATGTCGTCAAGGGCGGCGCCGATGCAGCAAAAGTCGGCACTTTCGCCGACCTCGGCATCACCCCGACGCCGGCAGAGGCCATCGTGGGATCCTATCTCTACACATACCGGCCGACAGGCCAGTATGCGGGTGCCGGCCCCGCCTAGGAGCGCAAGCCAGGTCACACCAGGATGTATTCCTTGGTGATCAGGTAGCTCAGCATCAGCGTGCCGATGAAGATCCGGTACCACGCAAACACGCCAAATCCGTGGTTCGCGACGAAGGCGAGGAACATCCGCGCCACGTAGAAGGCCGTGATGAACGCGACGACGAAGCCGATGCCCAGCACCAGGAAGTCGGCCGACTGCAGATCGTTCCAGTGCTTGTAGAGCGAGTAGGCCGATGCACCGAACATCGTGGGAATGGCAAGGAAGAACGAGAACTCGGCCGCCGCGCTGCGCTCGACCTTCATCAGGAGCGATCCCATGATCGTTGCCCCCGATCGCGACACGCCCGGCACGAGCGCCAGGCACTGGCACAGGCCGATTTTCAGGTAGAGCGACAGCGGGAAGTCCTCGACCGAGTAATATTGCGGGATCTTCACGAGCCGCTCGATATAGAGGATCGCAAAGCCGCCAAGAACCAGCGAAACGGCGACAACATACTTCGAGAACAGGTAGGTCGTGATGAAGTCTGACAGCAGCACGCCAAGGAACGCAGCCGGCAGGAAGGCAAGCACCAGGCCGAAAGCAAAGCGGCGCGCATTCGGATTGAAGGGCACCGCCTTGGTGACTTTCCAGAGATAGTCGAAATAGATCACGCAGATCGACAGGATGGCGCCGAACTGGATGAAGATCTCGAACACGCCCCCGGGCGGCACGTCGAGGTCCAGCAGCTCCTTGACCAGGATCATGTTGCCGGTCGAGGAAATCGGCAGGAATTCCGTGATGCCCTCCACCAGCGCAAGAATGACGGCGGACACGATTTTCCAGAGAAGTTCCATGGGTCCTGCGCGATGCAAGTAGCGGGCGAAAGGGACGCGAACCGTACATCACGTGGGGAGAAGGCACAAACGGAGCGCTTTCGGAGGGTTTCTTGGCTAAAAGATCCGTTTCGGTCCCATTCGGCGCGCGCAGGAACGTTCCATAATCCATTTTCTCACTTCAGGAGAAAAATAAGGCAGCATTACTGACTTATATCCTCAATTCGCACTTGCGATGAAATTTTTTGTCCGTATACCGATCCAGCAAAGACGGAAAATTGCGGGTACCACCCATGGCTGACAACAAGATGCTGCGCTTCGTATCGCTCCGGCGGGCCATGCCCGAAAAGCGGGCAGCCAAGCTGCGCAAGGCCGATTTCAACGAGATCTACGCTGAATTTGCCCCGCCAGGCGCCAAGGACCAGGCGAGCCGTTGCTCGCAGTGTGGCGTTCCCTTTTGCCAGGTCAGCTGCCCCTTGCAGAACAACATCCCGGACTGGCTCAAGCTGACAGCCGAGGGCCGGCTCGAGGAGGCCTACGAGGTTTCGCAAGCCACCAACAACATGCCCGAGATCTGCGGCCGCATCTGCCCGCAGGATCGCCTCTGCGAAGGCAGCTGCGTGATCGAGCAGTCAGGCCATGGCACGGTGACCATCGGCGCCGTGGAGAAGTACATCACCGACACGGCCTGGGAGAATGGCTGGGTCAGGCCCCTGAGCCCCGGTCCGGCCACCGGTCGCTCGGTCGGCATCATCGGCGCAGGCCCCGCCGGCCTTGCCGCAGCCGAACAGCTGCGCCAGCGCGGCCACGCCGTCACGATCTATGACCGCTACGACCGCGCCGGCGGCTTGCTCATCTATGGCATCCCGAACTTCAAGCTCGAGAAGGACGTGGTGGAACGCCGAACCGTCCGCCTCGGTGAAGGCGGAATCGAATTCCGCCTCAACACCGACATCGGCGGCAAGCACCCCTTCGCCCGCCTGAGGAAAGACCACGACGCCGTGCTTGTCGCCACGGGCGTCTACAAGGCAAGGGAACTCGCAGCCCCGGGCGTTGGCCTGAAGGGCGTCGTGCCGGCCTTGTCGTTCCTCACAGCCTCCAACCGGGTGTGCCTCGGCGAGAAGGTGAAGGCTTTCGACGACGGCACGCTGAACGCTTCCGGTCGCAATGTCGTGGTCATCGGCGGTGGCGACACCGCGATGGACTGCGTGCGCACCGCCGTCAGGCAGGGCGCGAAGTCGGTGACGTGCCTCTACCGGCGCGACCGCGAGAACATGCCGGGCTCGCTGCGCGAGGTTGGCCATGCGGAAGAGGAGGGCGTCGTCTTCTCTTGGCTGGCGGCCCCCAAGGCCTTCATGGGCGAGGGCGGCGTGACGGCTGTGAGGGCGGTGCGCATGCGCCTCAGCGCCCAGGACGGCTCGGGCCGGCAGGCGCCCGAGGAAGTCCCCGGCAGCGACTTCACGCTGCCCGCCGATATGGTCATCCTCGCGCTCGGCTTCGACCCGGAGGACCTGAACACCGCCTTTGGCGAAGCCGGCCTCGGCATCAGCAAGTACGGCACGTTGACCATCGACCCGCGCACCATGATGACGTCGTTGCCCGGCGTCTTTGCTGCCGGCGACATCGTGCGCGGCGCATCGCTGGTCGTGTGGGCGATCCGAGACGGCCGCGACGCCGCAGAGTCTATCCATTCCTGGCTGGAAACCGCGGCGCAAGGCGCGCGGGCCGCAGCGGAGTAGCGACATGAAGGAAGACATCACGCAGGAACTCGCCCGCTACGCCGCCAACGCGCAGCACCTCGAGGAAAGCCACTGCTATGACCCGGGCCAGGAGCGCGACGCCTGCGGCGTGGGCCTTGTGGCCGCGATCGACGGCCAGCCGCGCCGCGAAATCGTCCTGCACGCGATCAACGCGTTGAAGTGCGTCTGGCACCGCGGCGCCGTCGACGCGGACGGCAAGACAGGCGACGGTGCTGGCATCCACATCCAGGTCCCCCAGGCCTTCTTCGCAGACGAAGTGCGCCTGACGGGCCACCCCTTGCAGTCTGGCCGCATCGGCATCGGCATGATCTTCCTCCCGCGCACCGACTACACCGCGCAGGAAACCTGCCGCACGATCGTCGAGGCCGAGATCCTGCGCTTCGGCTACTACATTTATGGCTGGCGCCAGGTTCCCGTCGACATCTCCGTGATCGGCGAGAAGGCGAACGCCACGCGTCCGGAAATCGAGCAGATCATGTTCGACACTGGCGATACGAAGAGCGTTGAGGAGGTCGAGCGCGATCTCTTCATCATCCGCCGCCGCATCGAGACACAGGTGCGCCGCGCGTCCATTCCGAACTTCTATGTCTGCTCGCTGTCGACGCGCTCGCTCATCTACAAGGGCATGTTCCTCGCCGAGCAGCTCTCGGTCTTCTATCCCGACCTGATGGACCCGCGCTTTGTCTCGCCCATGGCGATCTTCCATCAGCGCTACTCGACGAACACCTTCCCCACCTGGTACCTCGCCCATCCCTTCCGGATGATTGCCCACAACGGCGAGATCAACACGATCAAGGGCAACACGAACTGGATGAAGAGCCATGAAGTACGCATGGCCAACGAATCCTTCGGCGACTACCAGGAAGACATCAAGCCGATCATCCAGCCCGGCTCATCGGATTCTGCGGCACTCGACGCGGTGTTCGAGGTGCTCTGCCGTGCCGGACGCTCGGCGCCCATGGCCAAGACGCTGCTGATCCCGGAAGCCTGGTCGAAGAACCAGGTATCAATGCCGGAGCCGCACCGCGCCATGTACCAGTACGCCAACGCCGTGATGGAGCCCTGGGATGGCCCTGCGGCGCTGGCGATCACCGATGGCCGCTGGGTCGTCGCCGGTCTGGCCCGCAACGGGTTGAGGCCGCTGCGCTATTCGATCACCAAGGACGGCCTTCTGTTCGTTGGATCCGAAACCGGAATGGTCGTGCTGCACGAGCCGACGATCGCAAGGAAGGGCAGGGTCGGCCCCGGACAGATGATTTGTGTCGACCTCGAGAAGGGACGCTTCTACGACGATCGCGAGATCAAGGACGAACTGGCCGCCTCCGACAAGTTCGAGGACTGGACGAAGAACATCGTCGAGCTCGACCCGATCATCGGGCCAGGGCCAGAGCCCCGCATGTTCGAGGAAAAGTCGGATCTGCGCCGCCGCCAGCTCGCGGCGGCCATGTCCATGGAAGACCTCGAGATGGTGCTCCATCCGATGGTCGAGGACAGCAAGGAGCCCGTGGGCTCCATGGGCGACGACACACCTCTTGCGGTGCTCTCCCAGCACTACAGGCCGCTCTCGCACTATTTCCGGCAGAACTTCAGCCAGGTTACCAACCCGCCGATCGACAGCCTGCGCGAAGATCGCGTCATGAGCCTGCGCACGCGCTTCAAGAACCTCGGCAACGTGCTGGCCCAGAACAAGTCGCAGCTTGAGGTCTTTACCCTCGAAAGCCCTGTCATCTCGACAGGCATGTACGACCGCATGAAGGAGCACCTCAAGGACCGCTTCTACGAGATCGACTGCACCTTCGAGGTGCGCGACGCCAGGGCCGATGACGGTGCCCTGAAGGCCGCTCTCGACAAGATCTGCGCACAGGCCGAGGAGGCCGTACGCAGCGGCTACGCCCACCTCATCCTCACCGACGAGCGCGTGGGCCCCACGATGGCGGCCATGCCGATGATCCTGGCAACAGGCGCCGTGCACTCGCATCTCGTCCGCACCCAGTTGCGCACATTCACCTCGCTCAACGTGCGTTCGGCCGAGTGCATGGACACGCATTATTTCGCGGTGCTGATTGGTGTCGGAGCAACAACCGTCAACGCTTACCTTGCGCAGGAATGCATCGCCGATCGTCATGCGCGCGGGCTGTTTGGCACCCGCCGGCTTGGCGAGTGCGTAAAGAGCTATCTCGACAGCGTCAGCGCGGGCCTGCTCAAGATCATTTCGAAGATGGGCATCTCGGTCATCTCCTCCTACCGCGGTGGCTACAACTTCGAGGCGGTCGGCCTGTCACGTTCGATGGTGGCCGAGTACTTCCCCGGCATGCCTTCCCGCATCTCCGGCATCGGCCTTGCAGGCATCCAGAAGCGAATCTGCCGCCAGCACGCCCGCGCCTTTGCGCAGGACGTGGCCGCCCTGCCGATCGGTGGCCTCTATCGCTATCGCACGGGCGGCGAAGCCCATGCACATTCCGCCGAGACCATCCACCTGCTGCAGACATCGGTCACGCAGGAAAGCCGCTCGACCTTCCGCAAGTACACCGACGCCGTCCGCCGCGCCCCGCCGACGAGCCTGCGCCACCTCATGGATTTCCGTCCGCGCGGTGCAGCCCCGATTCCGGCGGAAGACGTCGAGTCGATCACCGAGATCAGCAAGCGTTTCGTCACGCCCGGCATGTCGCTCGGTGCGCTGTCGCCCGAGGCGCACGGCACGCTGAACATCGCCATGAACCGCATTGGTGCCAAGTCCGACTCAGGTGAAGGCGGCGAGGACCCCTCCCGCTTCAAGCCAAGCCCCAATGGCGACAACGCAAACTCGGCCATCAAGCAGATCGCCTCGGGCCGCTTCGGTGTCACGGCCGAATACCTCAACCAGTGCCGCGAGATCGAGATCAAGGTGGCCCAGGGCGCCAAGCCCGGCGAGGGCGGCCAGCTGCCCGGCTTCAAGGTCACCGAATTGATCGCGAAGTTCAGGCACGCAACGCCCGGTGTGACGCTGATCTCGCCGCCGCCGCATCACGACATCTACTCGATCGAGGACCTGGCGCAGCTCATCTATGACCTGAAGCAGATCAACCCGATTGCGCGCGTCTGCGTGAAGCTGGTGGCCTCGACGGGCATCGGCACGATCGCCGCCGGCGTCGCCAAGGCAAAGGCCGACGTGATTTTGATCTCGGGCCATGTCGGTGGCACGGGCGCATCGCCCCTGACCTCGATCAAGTATGCCGGCGTTCCCTGGGAAATGGGCCTGACCGAGGCCAACCAGGTCCTCACCCTGAACAACCTGCGTCACCGCGTGGTGCTGAGGACAGATGGCGGCCTGCGCACGGGCCGGGACATCGTCATGGCAGCCATGATGGGCGCCGAGGAATTCGGCATCGGTACGGCAGCACTCGTGGCGATGGGCTGCATCATGGTGCGCCAGTGCCATTCGAACACCTGTCCTGTCGGCGTGTGCACCCAGAATGAAGAACTGCGCCGCAAGTTCACGGGCACGCCCGACAAGGTCGTCAACCTCATGAGCTTCCTTGCAGAAGAAGTCAGGGACATCCTCGCCGGCCTCGGCTTCCGCTCGCTGAAGGAAGTGATCGGCCGCACAGATCTTCTCATGCAGGTCAACCGCGGTGCCCACGACCTCGACGACCTCGACCTGAACCCGCTCCTTGTCCAGGCTGACCCGGGCCCCAACCCGCGCTACTGCACGATCGAGGGGCGCAACGAGGTACCCGACACGCTCGACCAGAAGATCGTGAAGGACGCAGCCCGCCTTCTCGAGGATGGCGAGAAGATGCAGCTCACCTACACGGTGCGCAACACGATGCGCGCCATCGGCACGCGCGTGTCGTCGCATATCGTGCGCAAGTACGGAATGAAGGGGCTGAACCATGGCCAGCTCACGGTCAAGCTCACGGGCTCGGCCGGCCAGTCGCTCGGCGCCTTCGCAGTGCAGGGCGTGAAGCTCAAGCTCTATGGCGATGCGAACGATTACGTGGGCAAGGGCCTCTCGGGCGGCACGATTGTCGTCAGGCCCATGGTGTCAAGCCTGCTCGAAAGCGAGCAGAACGTGATCATCGGCAACACCGTGCTCTATGGCGCAACGGCAGGAAAACTGTTTGCCTCGGGTCAGGCCGGTGAGCGCTTCGCCGTGCGCAACTCCGGCGCCCATGCGGTGGTGGAAGGCTGTGGCTCCAACGGCGTCGAATACATGACCGGCGGCGTCGCCGTGATCCTCGGCGCCGTAGGCGACAATTTCGCCGCCGGCATGACGGGAGGCATGGCCTTTGTGTACGATCCCTCCGGCGAATTCGGCATCCGGGTCAACCCCGACAGCGTGATCTGGCAGCGCATCGATTCCGCCTGGTGGAACGACTTGCTCGTCTCGATGATCGAGGAACATGTTGCAGAAACAGGCTCGCGCCATGCCCGGCGCATCCTTGGCCAGTGGGAAACCGAACGCCTGCACTTCTGGCAGGTCTGCCCGAAGGAGATGGTGAACAGGCTGAAACAGCCTTTGAGCGACCGCCTGGCCACGGCAATCGCCTGAGCAGTGAAAAACAGCCAGCCCCGCGCGAGCAGGGCTGGCCGCGCCTTGCACTGTGCTCCTACCCCCGCTTAAGAAGCAGCCATGGGGGAATCACGCACACCCGTTGAAACACGCCGCTTCAGGGTCGCCGGCCTCGACGACGCCGACGGGGCTGCGCGCGCCGAGCAGGTGCTGATGTCGGTCCCAGGCGTGCATCAGGCCATCGTGGATTTCGAACACCAGCTCCTGATCATCCGCATGGCCGATTATGTCACCGACGAGGCCATCGCCGAGGCCGTGGAAGCAGCAGGCTACACGCTCGTCAGCCGCGCGCAGGCGATGTCCGCTGATGCGATCGGCGACGCGGGCGCGACACCGGCGCCCGGACCTCAGGCAGTGCCTGAAGCCGCGCCCGCAGGCCGTCCCGCGCGCTGGACCTGGAACCGCGGCACGATCTGGCAGAACCTGTTTTTCTACGTCCCGAGGTTGGCGGCCGGAGCCTTGGCTTTCTCGGTTCTGCTGACGCTGGTCTACCGTGTCCTGCCCGTGCCGACGACCATGCTGATGTTGGGCGAGGGCGCATTGGCGGGACAGTCCATCTCCCGGAATTGGGTTCCGCTGGAGGAGATCTCGCCCCATCTCATCAGGTCGGTGATTGCGTCCGAGGATGCTGACTTCTGTCGCCACTGGGGTTTCGATTTCAAGGGCATGCAGGACGCCCTGAAAGATGCCGAGCGCGGCGAACGCCTGCGTGGCGCTTCAACGATCAGCCAGCAGACAGCCAAGAATGTGTTCCTCTGGTCCGGCCGCTCGTGGGTGCGCAAGGGTCTAGAGGCCTGGTTCACGGTGCTGATCGAGGCGCTGTGGCCCAAGCGTCGCATCATGGAAGTTTACCTGAACGTGATCGAGTGGGGCCCCGGCGTCTTTGGCGCAGACGCGGCCGCACAGAAGTGGTTCCGCAAGCCCGCCGCAAGGCTCACACGCCTGGAGGCCGCGCGCCTCGCAGCGATCCTCCCAAACCCCAGGCGCTATCGGGCCAATCCGCCTGGCCCTTACGTGAATAGCCGGGGCTATACAATCTCTGCGCGTGCCCAGAGCGTCGACCTGAACGGTGTCGATCGCTGCGCAAGGCCTTGAGCGCAGGCCTGCTGCTCTCCTATCATCCGCGCACCGATGTTTCGCGTTCACGATTTCATACTGTCCCCGTTTGGCAGGAAACTGCGCCTGGCTCTCGCCGAGAAACATCTCGGGTTTGCCGTCTTGGCCCTGCGCCCATGGGAGGGGTCGATCCCGATCGAGGAACTCGGCCGCCTTGAGTTGCCCGACGGCACATTGATGACGGATGCCGGTGCCTGTGCCGAGTACATAGACGAGATCCAGCCCGAGCCGCGCCTCATGCCCGCCTCACCGCTGGCGCGCGCCCAGGCGCGGCGCTGGTCGAACTGGCTGGACGGCCCGCTCTGGCGCTCCGTGACAGCCATAGTCCTCCGCGAGCGGGTTCTCGCGCGCCACGGCATGGCCGCCGGGGGACCCGAAGCCCTGAAAGAAAGCCTCACGGTGCTGCGCACCTGCCTTGCCCAGGTCGAGCACCAGGTGGAGCGTGAGGGCTCTCTCGTGGACGCCACCACCCTCGCGGACCTGAGCCTCGCCGCTCACCTGTCCTGCCTTGATTACTTTGGCGATGTGCCCTGGCAGGCATACCCGGCAACGCGCGAGTGGTATGCCCGCATCAAGAGCAGGCCCTCCTTCCGTGCGTTGTTGAACGAAACGCTTCCCGGCTTCGCCCCCGTGGCCCATTATGCGGATCTCGATTTCTGACAGGACGCCGCATGACCGCCGACCCCGTGGCCGACATTCGGTCTGCCGCCCTCGCGCAGGGTTTTGACGCGATTGGCTTTGCGCCAGCACGCCAGTCCGAAGACGCGCGGGCGGCACTCGCAGCCTTTCTGGAAGCGGGTTTCCATGGTGACATGGGTTGGCTTGAGGCGCGCCGCCATGAGCGCGCAGACCCGCGAAACCTCTGGCCCGAGGCCAGGAGCGCGATTGTCCTCGGTCACTCCTATGCACCGGCGACCGACCCGCTGCACGCCCTCGAAGACAGGGGTCGTGGCGTGATCTCGGTCTATGCACAGGGCAAGGACTATCACGACGTGATGAAGCCGCGGCTGAAGCATGTCGCACGACATATCGCTGCGCGCTTCGGCGCCGGCGTGAAGGTCTTCGTGGATACGGCCCCCCTCATGGAAAAGCCGCTTGCACAAGCCGCAGGCCTCGGCTGGCAGGGCAAGCACACCAATCTGGTCAGCCGCAATCATGGTTCGTGGCTGTTCCTCGGCGTGATCCTCACAACGCTCGACCTCGCGCCTGATGCGGCCATGGAGGATCACTGCGGCACCTGCTCGCGCTGCCTCGATGCATGCCCGACATCGGCTTTCGTGGCACCTTACCGTCTCGATGCGCGCCGCTGCATCTCGTACCTGACCATCGAGCACAAGACGGCCATCGACCGTGACCTGCGTCCCCTGATGGGCAACCGCATCTACGGTTGCGATGACTGCCTGGCCGTGTGTCCCTGGAACAAGTTTGCCGCCGCGACGGCCGAGCAGGCCTACCAGTCGCGCGATGCCGCAGCATCGAACGATCTGCAGATACTCCTGCTGCTCGATGACGCGGCCTTCAGGGACAGGTTCCGCAGGTCACCGGTCAAGCGTATCGGCCGCGACCGCTTCCTGCGCAACGTGCTCGTAGCCGCCGGAAATTCGGGCGACCGCAGCCTCGTGCCTGTGGTGACGCAGCTCCTTGAAGACCCCGCGGCGCTGGTCAGGGGATGCGCCGTCTGGGCGCTCTCGCGCCTCTGCACGGACACGGAGTGGGCAGCCCTCTCGCGCACGCATCAGCCACGGGAACAGGACCCAGGCGTTCTTGAGGAATGGCGCGCCGTCAGCGGCTCTTCTTGACTTCGAGCCGCTCGATCTCGCGGCGCGCGCTGGCCGCCGCCGGTCCATTCGGCGCCTTCTCCAGCACCTTGAGGAAGTCCTGTCGAGCGCCGTTGCGATCGCCGCTGGCAGCCCGGATGAGCCCGCGCTCGGCCAGCGCCTCGACATTCTCGGGTTCCAGGATCAGTGCCTGTGTGATGTCGCCCCTGGCGCCCTGGAGGTTCTTCATGGCGCGCCTGGCACTGCTGCGCAGGACAAGGGCCTCGACATTGCCAGGATCCGCCACGAGTGCAGCCGAAAGGTCCGTCTCTGCCTGCGACCACTTCTTCTGCGCGCCCCACGCCCGCGCCCTGTCGATCAGGTGCAGCGCCTCGCCGGGCATCAGCCCGACCGCCGCCGTGAATGAGGCGGCTGCCAACGTCGCCTCGCCGGCGAGAAGCCACGCATTTCCTGCCTGGTTGAGAAGCTCGGCCCGCATCTCGGTATCGCCGGCCGATGCCTTGCGCGCGAGTGCGTCAAGCCGGCGCGCCGCCTCCGCGTACTGCTTGAGCCCCACAAGCGCCACCGCCGCACAGTGTTCGGCCGTTGGATCCTCGCCGTCCACGAGTGCATTCATGGCCATCTCGAGCGCGTCCGCCGGTTGGCGCTCGCTTCTCTGCAGGCATTGCGGGTATGAAAACGTGCTAGACACGACAAGCGCGCCAGCGGCCAGGATCGGGATGAACATGGACACAGATTCAACCGCGGCGGCGGCAAATTCAAGTGTTAAACACCGGTAAGGTTGGAAAGGGGCCATAATGCCGGCACTGCTTTGCTTCGGAATGGGATTTTGTGCTGAGGCCCTCGCGCTGGGGCGCCGGGCCGCGGGCTGGCGCATCCTCGGCACCGTCCGCTCCGCCGAGCGGATCCGCGAACTGGCGGGCAGGGGATTTGAAGCCTGCACGCTCGACGCCGTCGAGGCCTCGGGCATGCTTGCTGAACCCGGACTGCATCTTGTTGTCAGCGCCCCGCCCACGGACCAAGGAGATCCCGTCCTCGCCGCGCTGGGTCCGCGCCTCCAGGCCGCAAGCCGCAACATCGCCTGGGCAGGCTATCTGTCAACCACGGGCGTCTATGGCGACCACCAGGGCGGCTGGGTCGACGAGGACACGCCCGTCCAGCCCCTGTCCGACAGGACGCGCCGGCGCGTCGAGGCCGAACAGGCGTGGCTCGCCTGGGGCAAGGAAGCTCACGTGCCCGTCAACGTCTTCCGTCTCGCCGGCATCTATGGTCCCGGACGCAACCAGCTCGTCTCCCTGCGCGAGGGCACGGCACGGCGGATCATGAAGAAGGGACAGGTCTTCTCGCGCATCCACGTCGACGACATCGCCAGCGTGCTGGAGGCTGCGATGGAAAGGAAACCGCCATCCCGCATCTTCAACGTCAGAGTAGACGAGCCGGCGCCAC
This sequence comes from Micropepsaceae bacterium, assembly GCA_036840015.1. Lineage (GTDB taxonomy): Bacteria > Pseudomonadota > Alphaproteobacteria > Micropepsales > Micropepsaceae > SZUA-430. Next base: position 6,415 of record DAISVV010000012.1, on the reverse strand, counting down.
CGCAGCAAGTGGTCGCCTACGCGGCAGGCCTTTTGGGCATCGCCCCGCCGCCTCTCGAGGAGTATGAGGCCGTACGCGCGAACCTGTCCCCGATGGCCGCAGGCTTCTACCAGGAATCCAAGCGCGTCCGGAACGAACGGATCAAGCAGGAACTCGGCGTCAGGCTTGCATGGCCCACCTATCGCGAGGGATTATCAGGCCTGCTTCGCACCCTCGACAACGCGGGACCCGCCTGATGTCCGCACCGCCCGCATCCTCAAGGCCGCTCCGTGTCGTGCAGGTGATCCCGGCGCTCGACGCCGGCGGTGCCGAGCGCACGGCCGTGGATGTTGCAGCCGCCGTGGTCGCCGCGGGCGGCCAGTCCTGGATTGCGACGCAAGGTGGTCGGCTTGCCGCCGAGGCGCAGTCCAAGGGCGCCACGCTTGTCATCGGCGACTTTGCGACGAAGAACCCGTGGCGCATCCTTGCGAATGCGACCCGCCTTGCCCGTCTGGTCCAGGCCGAAGGGATCGACATCCTGCACGCCCGCTCGCGCGCCCCGGCCTGGAGCGCCTGGCGCGCGGCCCGCATGACGAACTGCCGCTTCGTGGCGACCTACCACGGCATCTACAACGCTCGAAATCCGCTGAAGCGCTGGTACAACGCGATCATGACGCGCGGCGACGCCATCATTGCGAACTCCGCCTTCACCGCCGCCCATGTCAGCCGCGAGCATCATGTACCGCTTGAACGCATCGACGTGATCCCGCGCGGCATCGATATCGACGCCTTTACCCCGGCCCATGTCTCCGCGCAGCGCATCGACGCCATCCGCCACCAGTGGAACCTCGAGGGCGCATCACCCGTCATCCTGCTCCCCGGCCGCCTCACGCGATGGAAGGGACAGCTTGACTTCATCGCGGCCTTGGCCCGCCTGCCGGACCGCAACTTCATCGCTGTCCTCGCCGGTGACGCGCAGGAGCGCGACGGTTACCTCGCCGAACTGCGCGCAGCGATTGCCGTAGCAGGCCTCGAGGCAAACACGCGAATACCAGGTCACTGCAGCGACATGCCGGCCGCCTTCATGGCAGCCGACGTGATCGTGGCCCCGTCAATCGAGCCCGAAGCCTTCGGCCGCGTCGCCGTTGAGGCACAAGCCATGGGCAAGCCCCTTGTCGCCTCCCGCCTCGGCGCCCAGACCGAGACCGTGCGCGACGGGAAGACAGGATTCCTCTTCCATCCCGGAAGCGTGGATGAGCTTTCTGCCACCCTCGCAAGGGCGCGGGCGCTCACCGCCGACATCCGCGCGAGCATGGCCGCAGCCCAGCGTGCCAATGTGCTGGGACAGTACACCGTCGGGGCCATGTGCGCAGCCACGCTTGCAGTCTACGAGCGGATCGGCAGAAAGGGCTGAGGCGTTCACACGCGATGTCAGTCTTTGCGCTCGCTCACGGGCCTGATCTCCACGGCATACTCGTGAAAGACCTGCTCGATAGGCCGCACGGCCAGTTGCAACCGCTTGCCGAGGATCGCGAGCTTTCGCTTGAAGCCAGACTTGCGCTTCTTGTAAAGCGGCCAATGGATGACATGCATCTCCATCCCGGCGCGCAGGCAGATCTCATGGAGGTTGGACAGCGACAGCCACATCGTATGCTCGAGATTGGCCATCACGTAACGCGTGCGATCACGCCGACGGTGCATCAGGAACCGTGGCGCGAAGGGATTGGGCGTTGTCAGCAGCGCATGCCCGCCGGGCTTGAGATGACGCTTGATGAATTGCAGCAGGGCGATGGGGTTGTTGACATGCTCGATCACGTCGCCGGCAAAGGCCACATCGAAGCGCTCGCCGAGGTCCGCGTCGCTGGTTGCATCGACACAGCGGAAGTCAAAGCCCTTGGCATTGTAGTGGGCACAGAGCTCCGGGTTGATCTCGGCGGCAACCGCGCGCATCGCGACCTTGCGGATCTGCTCGTGCTCCCAGCTTTCGGGAGAATAGAATGACGTATCGTGCTCGGCCGCGCCGATGTCGAGCACCGACTTGCCACGGCAGAAGTCGAGCAGCATCTCCATGCGGGACGTCTCCTCGATGCGCGTGATGGAGCCCAGGAACTGGTCGATCTGCCGCGAGACGGAGACATTGGTCGGATCCTTCGTGAGGCGGCGCCAGTCAATCATGTTTGTCCCCGGATATCTTTGTGCACTCGGCCGCAAGCCGCGACCAGAAGGCAGGCGCGGAGAAGCGCTCCTGAAGCGACGCCCTGCCGCTCAGCGACTTCTCCCGCAATGCATCAATGTCTGAAACAGCCGCTCGGATCGCGCTGGCCAGCGTTTCGGCATCCCCGGCCCTGAACAGAAGCCCGAACGCGCCATCCTGAAGAGCCGCGCGGTTGCCGGCAATGTCGCTGGCCACAATCGGGACGCCATGGTCCATCGCCTCCAGCAGCAGGTAGGGCAGGCCCTCCCAGCGCGAGGGAAGCACAAGGATGTCCCCCTTGTGAAACTGCGAGAAAGGCTGGTCGTGCCAGCCCGGGAATGTGATGTCGAGCCCGCTTGCCGCCGCGCCGGCCTTTACCGTCTCCAGCAACGGTCCTTCGCCGAAGAAGCGGATCGGGGGGCAGCGTCCCGCCGGCAGCAGCATGGCCGCACCCAGCAGCGTCATCGGATCCTTGATGTCGGTATGCCGGGCCACGAAGTTGAGGCGCACTGGTCCGTCCACGGACGGCGGTTCAACCGCACCGGATGCATAGGGATTCCCGAGCATCGCAACGCGCACGCCGGGAAGGGCGTCGCTGGCAATCTGCTGCTGCGAGCTGTTCAGCGTGACCACCAGGTTCGCCAGACGTTTGCGTTTGACCTTGTCCGAGTGGCAGGGCGTCACGATGATCGCATTCGGAAAGATCTTGCGCAGCACAGACAGGGACCGGTCGCTGTGGACGACCATGATCAGGCGCGCCGTACCCTGCCGCCGCAGCACATCGCGACGAAAGCCGCCGAACAGGAATGACACGATCGACGCCGCCGGATGGGCGAGCAGTCCCGGCACCGGCATCAGGTCCTGCCCCGCCTGCTGCAGCGCCTCGACTTGCGGCCCCTCATACACAATGGCCGTGGGAATGCCGTTGGCGCGGAACATCGCATCGTATTGCGCAACAGCCGTTCCGATGCCGCCGCGCCCCTTGACCAGCGCGATCTGCAGCGCAAAGTAACCCGGGGACACTGGAGCAGGGACGCGCGTCATCGGATCAGCTGCGGCGCGCCGCCGGGGCGGCGGCGCCAGTGCGCGACCGGGCCAGCACGGTGGGCAATGCGCTTGAGAGGGGCATGGATCTCCGATAAGAGTTCGTTTTGCTGCGGATCCGGCGGGCGAAGCCCGCCAAGCGGTCCGCGGGTCACGACGCAACTGAGTTACCGGAAGCGGATGGCGATGTCCACGAGCCCAGAGGCACCCCAGCCTGCCAGGAAGGCACCTGTATCCTGCTACATCCGAACCTTGAATGAAGAACGCCTCCTGAAATCCGTCATCGACAGCGCGTTAACCGTTGTGGACGAAGTGGTCATCATCGACAGCGGCTCGAAGGACAGGACGCTCGAGATCGCCCGCGCCGCCGGCGCCCGCATCGTCGACCAGCCCTGGCTGGGCTGGGGCTTCCAGAAACGCAAGGGCGAGGACGCCTGTTCTCACGACTGGGTGCTCGACCTCGACGCCGATGAAGTCGTCACCCCCGAGCTCGCCGCAGAAATCGCGGCCCTGTTTGTCGACGGCCCACCGTCGAAGCCCGCCTGGCGCTTCCGGCTCATCACGGCCCCGCCCTTCGGCGAGCCCTGGTACAACATCCGTGTCATCGAGCGCACCAAGCTCTACGACCGGCGCGTGGTGCGCATGCCGGCCGACAAGGCATGGGACCAGATGATCGTCCCTGAAAATGTCGAGGTGGGCGAGCTCAGGGGCGTCCTCTTGCACCACTCGTTCCGCGATATCGAGCAACTGCTCGAGAAGTACAACCGCGGCAGCACCAGCATGGCCAAGGTCGGCCGCAAGAAGAAGGGCATGGCCACGATCATCTTCCGCGTGATCTTCGCCAAGCCGTTCTACTTCCTGAAGGCCTATATCGGTCGCGGCTTCTGGCGGGCCGGGCTCTATGGCCTTATCCTTGCCCATGTCTCGGCGATGGGCCGCTGGCTGCGCGACGCGAAGATGTACGAGGCCGATGCCATGGAAGCCGAGCGGCGAAAGCGCGATCAGCAGGGCCAGGGCTGACGGAAAAGCCGCAAGCCCATGGCGCCGGCCTTTCTTGACTTAAGCCAGCCGCCTCCCCAATCTCCCGGCTCCAGCGCGCCGTTTGGCGCGTTTTTCCATCAGGAGTAGCCCCCGTGTCTGCCAGCGCTGCCAACGAGATCCGTATCACCCTGCCTGACGGAGCGGTGCGAACGGTGACGCGTGGCACCACCGGGGCAGACATCGCCGCCTCGATCGGGCCCGGCCTTGCCAAGGCCGCCCTGGCCGTCAAGGTCAACGGCGACCTGAGGGATCTTGACTGGCCGATTGAAGCCGACGCGCGCCTCGAGATCGTCACCCGCAAGAGCGACGACGCCCTCGACCTGATCCGGCATGACACGGCCCATCTCCTCGCTCAGGCCGTGCAGGCGCTCTATCCGGGGACGCAAGTCACGATTGGCCCCAACATCGAGGACGGCTTCTACTACGACTTCGCGCGCAACGAACCCTTCACCCCCGACGATTTGCCGAAGATCGAGGCGAAGATGCGCGAGCTTGTCCTGAAGGACCTGCCCACGCGCCGCACGGTCTGGAGCCGCGACGAGGCGGTACGCCACTTCCTCTCACTGGGCGAGACCTACAAGGCAGAGATCATCCGCGACCTGCCCGGCGACGAGGAAATCAGGGTCTATTACCACGGCGACTGGCATGACCTGTGCCGCGGCCCGCATCTCATGTCGACGTCGAAGATCGGCAATGCCTTCAAGCTGACCCGAATCTCGGGCGCCTATTGGCGTGGCGACCAGAACAATGCGCAGCTCCAGCGCATCTATGGCACCGCCTGGCGTGACGAGAAGGAACTGAACGACTACCTGCGCCGCATCGAGGAAGCCGAGAAGCGCGATCATCGCCGCATCGGGCGCGAGATGAACCTCTTCCACGTCCAGGAAGAGGCCGCTGGCCAGGTCTTCTGGCACCCCAAGGGCCACACGCTCTGGCGCACGCTCGAAGCCTATGTCCGTCGCAAGATCGAGAAGAACGACTATGTCGAGGTCAAGACCCCGCTCTTGCTCGACCGCACGCTCTGGGAACGGTCGGGCCATTGGGCCAAGTACCGCGAGAACATGTTCCAGGCCGAAGTGGCAGACGAAAAGCGTACGCTCGCCATCAAGCCGATGAACTGCCCGGGCCACGTGCAGATCTACAACCAGGGCCTCAAGTCCTATCGCGACCTGCCTATCCGCATGGCCGAGTTCGGCGCCTGCCATCGCTACGAGCCTTCGGGCGCGCTGCACGGCATCATGCGCGTGCGCGGCTTCACGCAGGATGATGCCCACATCTTCATGATGCCCGAGCAGATGGTGGACGAGGTCATCGGCGCAAGCCGCCTCATCTTCGAGACCTACCGCGAGCTTGGCTTCGAGAACGTTCAGGTAAAGCTGTCGACGCGGCCCGAGAACCGCATCGGCTCGGACGAAGTCTGGGACGCAGCCGAGCATGATCTCGCCGAAGGCTGCAGGCGCATGGGTATCCCCTATACGCTGAACCCCGGCGAAGGCGCCTTCTACGGCCCCAAGCTCGAGTTCACGCTGTTCGATGCCATCGGGCGGGGCTGGCAGTGCGGCACCGTGCAGGTCGACTTCAACCTGCCCGAACGCTTCGAGGCCGAATATGTCGCCGAAGACGGCACCCGCAAGCGCCCGGCCATGCTGCACCGCGCGGTACTGGGATCGATGGAGCGTTTCGTCGGCGTGCTGATCGAGCACTACGCCGGCAAGTTCCCGCTCTGGCTCGCGCCGGTGCAGGCGGTGGTCGCCACCATCGTCAACGATGTGGACGGTTACGCGCGCGAGGTGGCCGCCCGCCTGAAGCTCGCGGGCCTGCGCGTTGAGACCGACCTGCGCAACGAGAAGATCAACTACAAGGTTCGCGAACACTCGCTGGCCAAGGTGCCCTTCATCCTTGTGGCCGGACGAAAGGAAGCCGAAGACGGCACGCTCTCGCTGCGCCGGCTTGGCTCGGACAAGTCAGAGACAATCAAGCTCGATGAACTCGTGACGCTAATGTCAATTGAGTCTCTGCCGCCTGATCTTAAAGCAGATACGAAGTGACGAGGTAGGCATTGAGTGAAGATTCGAGGCTCACGCCATGTTCGTGAGAGTGTTGGTCTTGCTGCACGCCTGCTCCTGCCGCACATCTCAATTGAAAGACACAGCTCGG
>DAISVV010000011.1:27231-30734 GCA_036840015.1 Micropepsaceae bacterium | reverse complement strand
GAAATGCCTAGCCAGGCGCCTTCCACCGAGATGTCGTAGAACTTGTAGGCGCCATTGCCACCGGACATCCGGAAGTCGATGCGCATGGCGTCGCTGCCCGAGCCACCCTGCACGACCGTCTTGACGATGTAGTCACCGGGCTTGTTGTCGACTGAGCCGACCACCTTGAGGCTTTCGCCCTTGTACCTGTCGAGCTGTGTCTCGTAGATCGCGACGGCGTAGTCCTTGAAGGCCTCGACGAATGTGTCGACGTCGGCCGGCGCCGCGGTGCGCGCGTAGTTGCCCAGCGTGAAGCGGGCCGTCTTGCGGACATCGGCGTACTGCGTGATGAAATCGCGGAACTTGACCTTGCGGCCGGGATCGGAAGTGTCGCGAAGGATCTGGACGCCCTGATCGATCAGGCGTTGCGTAAAGGCTTCAGCATCCGGCCCTGCGACCGTCGCTGCTGCCGTCATCACCGAGAACAGCATGACAAACGCCAGCAGGATGGTCCTGCGAGCCGTGGAAATGTAATCGCTCATCTTTCACCTTACCCCTCCCGTGCGCAGACGCACGGTGCTTGCAGTGCCCGTCCGGGCGATGACTATTGGGCGGGAGGATTCTGGCTATTTGGTGACGTTGCAGAGGAACCGTCGCCAAAGTCAAAATCAGGCAAATCCTGTGACGGAGCGCCATTGCGAATAGCATCTGCCCGCGACTGACGGTAAAGGCTACGGATTGACGCGTAATAGTCAACGGAGGACCGCTCGATTTCGTCGAGTGTATCGATGTTACGGGCACGTAAATCGATCACATTAAGTACAGTTCGTGCGATTGGTGCGTATTCCAGTTCGTCATTGCCCCAGTTGACATAGGTCAGCGGATCGAGGCCGCGGTCCACCACGAAGCCGGTCAGGTCGCGCACGTTCGTCGGGCCCATGACCACGAAGTAGAGGTAAGGGCCCTCGCCGAGGCCCCAAGTTCCCAGGGTCTGGCCAAAGTCCTCGTCGTGATAGGGCAGGTCGAAATCGCTGGCGACATCGAAGAGGCCGCCGAGGCCAATCGTCGAGTTGATCCCGAAGCGGGCCAGCGTCACGCCAGCGCGGTCTGTATCGCCCTGAAGCAGGTCGTTGGCAAAGATTACAGGCGAATTCAGGTTGTTCATGAAGTTGCGAACGCCGTCCTGGGCAAAGTCCGGCAGCACCCCGCGATAAACAACCGCGACCGGGCGGAGAAGCACCTGGTCGAGGACCTGGTTGACCTCAAACATAACGCGGTTGGCGCCTTCCAACGGGTCGTTCATGTCGGTGGACTGCGCGTCCTGCGTGGTCACGACAGGAGTGGCGGCGGGTGCTGCCTTCTCCTCGCTGGCCAAGGCCACCGAGGCCGAGAACAACATCACGCTCGCCATGAGCGCAGACTTCAGTTTTCCTGTTGCGCTCATTGCGCTACTACCCCTGACTTGATTCCCAACACCGCATGTCTCGCATCCTCCTTCGAGGATAGTGGACATGGACCCCATGCGGCTAGGCATGCGGAAAACCCAAAGCGATTTCCCATACCTTGAACCACTAAGCTTATACGTGATCTTAGAATGGGCGCATAAGGTTACCATGGTCTTGATCCCTTGATAATTTTCTGCTGTGACCCGTTTGCCGCGCACAAGCTTTTTCGCACAACCAGAAGTTTAACTGGCTCTCCATATAAAGATATGTTTATATGTTTCTGGGATGGCCATGACCGACCTTGAAACACTCCTTACCGGGCTCAAAGCCGCAGCCGAGATAACCCGGCTGCGGTTAATGGCGCTTTTCACCCGGGCGGAACTTACGGTTACCGAAGTCACGCAGATCTTGCGCCAGAGCCAGCCGCGCGTGAGCCGGCATCTCAAGCTCCTGTGCGATGCCGGGCTGATCGAGCGCGCCAAGGAGGGGGCATGGGTGTTCTATCGCCTCGCGGAGGGTGGAGGCGGGCGTGAACTCGCGCAGAAGCTGAGCGAAATTTTTCCGCCGGATGATGCAATTCTGCGACGGGACCTCGAGCGGCTCGACGAGGTTCGCCGGCTGCGCCACGAAGAGGCGCAGTCCTATTTCGCCGCAAATGCTGCCGAGTGGGACCGCATCCGCGCGCTTCATGTCGAGGAAGAAAAGGTCGAGCGCGTGGTGCTCGACTTCGTTGGTCCGGACGCCATCGGCAGCTATCTGGACCTGGGTACCGGCACGGGGCGGATCCTCGAGCTTGTGGCGCCGCAGGCGGCGCGTGCCGTGGGTGTCGATGTGAACAACGAGATGCTCGGGATCGCGCGCGCCCGGATCGAGCAGGCCGGGCTCATGCATGCGCAGGTGCGCCGGGCTGACCTGTTCCAACTGCCATTTGCCGACGACAGTTTCAGCGTGATCACGCTGCACCAGGTGCTGCACTATCTCGAGGATCCTTCAGCTGCCGTTGCCGAAGCCGCGCGGGTTCTGCAGCCCGGCGGCAAGGTGGTCATCGTCGATTTTGCCCCGCACCAGCTTGAGTTCCTGCGTGACGAGCACCGGCACCGGCGCCTCGGGTTTGCCGACCGCGAGGTCGCGCAATGGTGCCGTGCCGCCGGCCTGTCGCTCAGTTCCACACGTGCACTGCCTCCTGATGACGAAAACGGGTTGACCGTCGTCGTCTGGCTGGCCGAGCTTCCTGCCTTGCCCCAACGCCGTCACAAACCTGCGGAGGCTGCCTAATGGCGCTCGTTGTCTCATTTGAATTCTTTCCGCCCCGCACCGAGGCGATGGAGGCGCAGCTCTGGCGCTCGATCGAGCGGCTGGCGCCGCTGAATCCGGCCTTTGTGTCGGTAACCTACGGCGCCGGCGGGTCGACGCGCGAGCGAACGCACTCGACCATCAAGCGCATGCTTGCCGAGACGAAGCTGCGTCCGGCAGCCCATCTCACGTGCGTCGGGTCGACAAAGGACGAACTCGACGGCATCGTGCGCGATTATCTGGCGTCGGGCGTGCGCCACATCGTGGCGCTGCGCGGCGACATGCCGGAGCCCGGGCCTTACAGGCAGGTCGCAGGCGGCTATTCATCGACGCCTGACATGATCCGCGGCATCCGCGAGGTCGGGCCGTTCGAGATCAGCGTGTCGGCTTATCCCGAGAAGCATCCGGAGTCGCCTTCGATCGAGCATGACTATGCGCTGCTGAAAGCCAAGATCGATGCAGGCGCCACGCGGGCGATCACGCAATTCGTGTATGACACGGATGCGGTGCTGCGCTTTGCCGACCGCGCCTATCGCGAGGGCATCAGGGTTCCGATCGTGCCGGGGATCATGCCGCCGACGAACTTCAAGGGCGTCGTGCGCATGGCCGAGCGTTCGGGTGCTACGGTGCCCCTGTGGCTCGTGAAAAAATTCGAGGGGCTCGACGACGATCTCGAGACCCGCAAGCTGATCGCGGCAACGGTCGTGGCGGAGCAGGTTGAAAAGCTGCGGCGCCACGGTTTCGATGCCTTCCATTTCTACACCTTGAACCAGGCGGACCTGACCT
>DAISVV010000011.1:0-27131 GCA_036840015.1 Micropepsaceae bacterium | reverse complement strand
CGCCACGGTTTCGATGCCTTCCATTTCTACACCTTGAACCAGGCGGACCTGACCTACGCCATCTGCCATCTTCTCGGCGTGCGGCCCCAGGCTCCGGTGCAGGCGACATGAACAACGACACACGATTGAAGCGCATTGATCTCCTGACGCGGGCCTCCCGCGAACGCATCCTGCTGCTCGACGGGGCGAAGGGCGCGATGATCCAGACCTACGGATTGTCCGAAGATGATTATCGCGGGACGCGATTTGCGAACTTCACGCATGACCTCAAGGGCAACCATGACCTGCTGGCCATCACGCGACCACAGGTTTTGACAGATATCCATGACGCCTTCCTTGATGCGGGCTCGGACATCATCCAGACCAACACGTTCAATGCTCAGGTGATCAGCCAGGCTGACTATGGGTGCGAGCACCTGAGCCGGGAAATCAACGTTGCGGCCGCGCGGGTTGCGCGCGAGAGCGCCGACCGGTTCTCGACCGCCGACCGTCCGCGCTGGGTCGTGGGCTCGGTCGGGCCGACGAACAAGACCGCGTCGCTGTCGCCGGATGTCAATGATCCGGGATACCGTGCGATCACCTTCGATGAACTGGTTGGCGCCTATCGCGACCAGATCGCCGGCCTTCTCGAGGGCGGTGTCGATGCGCTGATCATCGAGACCATCTTCGATACGCTCAATGCCAAGGCTGCCGGTTACGCCGCAGAGTCGGTTTTTGACGATGTTGGCTATCGGGTGCCGCTTTGGTTCTCGGGCACCATCACCGACAAGTCAGGTCGAACTCTGACCGGGCAGACGACAGAGGCTTTCTGGTACTCGCTGCGCCATACAAGGCCGTTCGCCGTCGGCTTGAACTGCGCCCTGGGTGCGGCCGATCTCCGGCAGTATGTCGCTGACCTGTCCCGGGTCGCCGATACGCTCGTTTCCACCCATCCCAATGCAGGCCTGCCGAATGCCTTTGGCGGCTATGATGATTCGCCTGAATACATGGCTGGCGTTCTTTCGGAGTTCGCCGAGGCTGGCCTCATCAACATTGTCGGCGGGTGCTGCGGCGTCTCGCCGAAGCACGTGCGTGCCATCGCCGAGGCTGTTCGCGGACACAAGCCGCGTCAGGTGCCCACGCTTCCGCGCTACATGCGCCTGTCAGGGCTCGAGCCTTTCACCATCACGCCTGAAACGAATTTCGTGAATGTCGGAGAGCGAACGAACGTCACGGGTTCGGCGAAGTTCCGAAAGCTGATCACCGAGGGCAAGTACGATGAAGCGCTCGAGATCGCGCAGGGCCAGGTCGAGAGTGGCGCGCAGGTCATCGACATCAACATGGATGAGGGCCTGCTCGACAGCGAGAAGGCGATGGTCCGCTTCCTGAACCTGATTGCCGCGGAGCCCGACATCGCGCGCGTGCCGGTGATGATCGATTCGTCCAAGTGGTCGGTGATCGAGGCCGGCCTGAAGTGTGTCCAGGGCAAGCCGATCGTCAATTCGATCAGCCTGAAGGAAGGCGAGGCGCCCTTCATCGAACAGGCCCGCAAGTGCCGGCGCTTTGGTGCGGCTGTCGTGGTCATGGCGTTCGACGAGAAGGGGCAGGCGGATACGGCCGACCGGAAGTTCGAGATCTGCAAGCGGTCCTATGACATCCTCGTGAATGAGGTGGGCTTCCCGCCCGAGGACATCATCTTCGACCCCAACATCTTTGCCGTCGCGACCGGCATCGAGGAACACAACGACTATGGCAACTCGTTCATCGAGGCTGCCGGGCGGATCCGCCGCGAACTGCCGCATGTCCATGTGTCGGGTGGCGTGTCGAACATCTCGTTCTCGTTCCGCGGCAATGAGCCCGTGCGCGAGGCGATGCATTCCGCGTTCCTCTATCACGCCATCAAGGCTGGCATGAGCATGGGGATCGTCAATGCCGGCCAGCTGGCCGTTTATGAAGACATTCCAGGCGAACTGCGCGACGGCGTTGAGGACGTACTGCTCAACAGGCGGCCTGACGCGACTGAGCGGCTGCTCGACATTGCCGGGCGCTTCAAGGGTGGCAACCAGCAGAAGGCCGAGACGAACCTTGCGTGGCGCGAGGGCAGTGTCGAGGACCGGCTCAAGCACGCGCTGGTGCACGGGCTTGACGAGTTCGTCGTTCAGGATACCGAAGAGGCACGGGTCAAGGCCCGCCGTCCGCTCGATGTTATCGAGGGGCCGCTGATGGCCGGCATGAATGTCGTGGGCGACCTGTTTGGTGCGGGCAAGATGTTCCTGCCGCAGGTCGTCAAGTCGGCGCGCGTGATGAAGAAGGCCGTCGGGCATCTCATTCCCTTCATGGATGCAGAGAAGGCGGCGACGGGTGCTGCGCGCGAGAGCGCCGGCAAGATCGTCATGGCAACGGTAAAAGGGGACGTGCACGACATCGGCAAGAACATTGTGGGCGTGGTCCTGCAGTGCAACAATTACGAGGTGATCGACCTTGGCGTCATGGTGCCGGCCGCGAAGATCATCGAGGCGGCGCGCAACGAGAAGGCGGACATCATCGGCCTGTCGGGGCTGATCACGCCGTCGCTGGACGAGATGTGCCATGTTGCCTCCGAGATGGAGCGTGCAGGGTTTGACATCCCCCTCCTGATTGGCGGGGCGACAACTTCCAAGGTGCACACGGCGGTGAAGATCGATCCGAACTACAAGCGCGGCGCCACCGTGCATGTGACGGATGCGAGCCGGGCCGTGGGTGTCGCCTCAAGCCTGCTGTCGAAAGAGCAGAAGCCTGCGTTCCTCGATGCGACGCGGGTCGAATACGCGCGCCTTGCCGCTTCCTATTCGCGCGGCAAGTCCGGCGAGCGCCGGGTGCCGATCGCGGAAGCGCGGGCGAACCGGTTCCAGCCTGCGTGGTCGTCCTATGCGCCACCCGTGCCGCGTTTCCTGGGATTGCGCTCGTTCGACCGGATCGACCTGCGTGCCGTGTCCAGCTACATTGACTGGACGCCTTTCTTCCGCACCTGGGAGCTTGCGGGTTCCTATCCGCAGATTCTCGATGACGATGTTGTTGGTGGAACTGCAAAGTCGCTCTACGCCGATGCGCAGAAGATGCTGAAGCGCATCTTCGAGGGGCAGTGGCTGACCGCACGTGCGGTCGTCGGCTTCTGGCCGGCCAATGCGACCAACAGTGACGACATCGAGGTCTATGCGGATGCCGACCGGCAGCAACTGCTTGGTACGCTGCATACGCTGCGCCAGCAGATGCGCCGGGATGACGGGCGCCCCAACCTTGCCTTGTCAGACTTCATCGCGCCGAAATCGTCGGGTGTTGCCGATTTCATCGGCGGCTTTGCCGTCACGGCGGGTCATGGCGAGGTCGAGCGCAGCCGCGTGTTCAAGGCGGCGCAGGATGACTATGACGGGATCCTGTTCAAGGCGCTGGCCGACCGGCTGGCGGAGGCGCTGGCCGAGTATACGCATGAGCGCGTGCGGCGCGAATTGTGGGGCTATGCGCGTGACGAGAAGCTCACGAACGCGGAACTGATCGCCGAGAAGTACAGGGGCATCAGGCCGGCACCGGGCTATCCGGCGCAGCCCGACCATACGGAGAAGGCGACGCTGTTCCGCCTTCTCGATGCGCCGCAGACCGCGGGCATGGAACTGACCGAGAGCTTTGCGATGCTGCCGGGATCATCGGTGAGCGGGCTTTATTTCAGCCATCCCGATTCCGTCTATTTCGGTGTTGGCCGCATCGACCGGGACCAGGTCGAGGACTATGCACGGCGCAAGGGCATGACGCTTGCGGATGCGGAGCGCTGGCTGGCGCCGAGCCTTGCCTATGTGCCGGGGGCTGCGGCGGCGGCGTAGGGTCAGGCCTTGCGCCGCGCCCAACGCTCTGCCCATTCCTGAAGGCCGCCGAGCTCACGCACGAGGCGCTGGCCTTCGGCCGTCAGGCTGAAGCCGTCGGCGCCGGCCTCGACAATGCCTGCTTCCCGCAGGTCAAGGAGGCGCGTGTTGAGGATGGTCGGGCTGATGTCACCGCAGGCCGCCTGGAGGCTGCGGAACGTCATTGGCTTCCTGTGCAGTTCCCACATGATGCGCAGGCACCACCGCCTTCCCAGCAGGTCGAGCAGTGCCATGATGGGGCGACCGGTTGTTGATCCGCGGACGGGGCGGCCGGGCAGCGGGGAACGCTTCATGGGTCATTTTTTGCTACAAATTATGTAGCAAGTCAATTCCCTGTGCGCTACATTATCTGTAGCAATTCAGGAGTGATATCGTGGATACGTCGCGCATGGCGCCGCAGGAGCCGCCCTTTTCCGACCACGTGAAGTCCACCCTCGACCGGCTGATGCCGCCCGGGGTGCCGCCGCTGGTGCTGTTCACAACGCTGGCGCGGAGCGAGCGCGCGTTCTCGCGCTTCATGGCCGCAGGCCTGCTCGACAAGGGCCCTGTTGGCCTGCGTGACAGGGAGATCATGATCTGCCGGACATGCGCGCGCTGCGGGTCCGAGTATGAATGGGGCGTACACATTGCTTTCTTTGCTGGCCGGGCAGGGTTCTCCGAGGCGCAGATCACCGCAACGGTCGAGCCGGGTGTCAGTTCAAGCTGGAGCCAGCGTGACCAGCTGATCGTGCGGCTGGCCGATGAGCTGCATGATACGTCGACCATCAGCGATACGTTGTGGGCTGAGCTCCGGCCTGAATTCGAGGACGAGCAGATCCTCGAGCTCATCCTGCTGGCTGGTTTCTATCACACCGTATCGTTCCTCACGAATGGCCTGAAGCTGCCGCTTGAGCGCCATGCGGCCCGGTTCCCGCAGGTAGCGCGCGAGGCGTGATGGCGGGATTGCAGTCGCGGGATTCTTTCAGGCGACAGCGCGAATGAGCGATTGTGCGAAACGGCATTCCGATCCCCGCGGTCATAGAGGTCCGGACGGAAAAAAAGAAAGAGGCCGGGGTGACGTGGCCCCGGCCTCTTTTCTTTCAATTCCCAAGCGATGAAACGACCTGGCTAGATGATGCCGACGACGATGGCACCCAGGAACGCAAAGACGCCCCCCGTTGTGATCATGCTGAGCTGTTCTCTCACGAGCGACTCCCGCTGTTAGGGTGCCGCAATTATGCCTCAATTTGTCGCAGCGCCAAGGTCAAATCGATACGGCGGTGCAGCAAATTTCTGCGTGTAATCCGCCAA
This sequence comes from Micropepsaceae bacterium, assembly GCA_036840015.1. Lineage (GTDB taxonomy): Bacteria > Pseudomonadota > Alphaproteobacteria > Micropepsales > Micropepsaceae > SZUA-430. The sequence continues at coordinate 21,969 of DAISVV010000011.1, read as the reverse complement.
CTCATTGAAATAAAAAAGATATTCCGGTCGCGTTAGGGTTACTTCGCGCGGCCGGTGAGCGGGGTGTTTCAACCGGTGGTAAGGGGCTCAGAAGTGAAGCTTGAGGGGGAGGCGGCGTTCCCGCGCGAGGCGACACATCCGGTAGAAGACCGAAAAGCCGAAGCGGGCCTGCTTGTCGAAGTCATCGCCGTCCTTCAGTTCGATCGCATTCCAGCTGAGGATCTCGTCGGGCGAGGCGTTCCAGTTGCCTTCGTTCAGGGTCAGGAGCGCCGACCAGAGCAATTCGATCGAGCCCGCGCGGATCGGCTGGCCGGCGGGATCCTTCATGCCGATGCCGAACTGGAAGGTGCAGGGCATCCAGAGGCTGCAGTTCATCAGTTCCCAGACGGGGTTGCGGTTCTTGTCCTGCCGCAGGAGTTCCATGGCGGGGTCCTTGCCCCAGTCCTTGCTGAAGGAGGGCGGGCGGGGCTGGTATCCTGTCACCGAATAGGCGGCCAGCAGCATGGCGCCGCCGAAGCCGTCGAAGCCGAGATTGGCAACCTCCCAGTCTTCCTGCATGCCCTCGCGCCAGGACAGGGGTTCGGGAAGATGTTCCTTGAGCTTGAGCGAGGCGTCCTCGAGCCAGCCCGAGATGATGCCCTGGAGCTCCACAGGATCATTGACGCGGTTGGCGTTGCGCGGGCCGGAGAACGGCGAGGGATGCCCGTTGCGCGTATGCCCGTTCTGCCACTGCTCGGAGTAGTAGCGTGTCAGCGTGCCGAGATAGAGTTCAATCAACATCCGTCAGCCTGTGAACCGGTCCTGGGGCCGAAGCCACCACCGCCCGGCGTCTCGATGATGAAGGCGTCGCCCGGCGCGACGCGGACCATAGCGCATCCCTCGAGTACTTCAACCTTCCCATTGGCGCGCCTGAGGCGGTTGACGCCCGGGAGACCTGGCTCGCCGCCTGCGATCCCGAAGGGCAGGGTCCGGCGCCGCGTCGAAAGGATGCCGGCTTCCATGGCTTCACGGAAGACAACTTCACGGATAACGCCGTCGCCACCGCGATGGCGTCCGGCACCACCCGATCCCCTGCGCATGGCAAACTGCCGCAGGATGACCGGGTAGCGCAGCTCGAGCACTTCCGGGTCGGTGAGGCGCGAGTTGGTCATGTGCGTGTGGATGGCGCTGGCGCCGTCGAAGCCTGGGCCTGCGCCGGCGCCGCCGCAGATGGTCTCGTAATACTGGTGGCGTTCATTGCCGAAGGTAAAGTTGTTCATCGTGCCCTGCGCGGCGGCGAGAACGCCTAGGGCGCCGAACAGCGTGTCGGTTATGGCCTGGCTTGTCTCGACATTTCCGGCAACGACCGCTGCCGGGTAACGCGGGTTCAACATCGAGCCGTCCGGCGCGATGATCGCGAGCGGCCTCAGGCAGCCGGCATTGAGCGGGATGTCGCTGTCGATCAGGCAGCGGAACACGTAGAGCACGGCAGCCGTGGTAACCGCCCGCGGAGCGTTGAAGTTGTTCGGGCGCTGGGCGCTGCTGCCGGTGAAGTCGACTGTGGCGCCGCGGGCCCTGCGGTCGATCGTGACCGCGACCTCGATCACGGCACCGTCGTCCATCTCGTGGCGGAACCGGCCGTCGCGGAGCCCGGCAATGGCCTGGCGGATCTGCTCTTCGGCGTTGTCCTGCACGAAGCCCATATAGGCGATGACAGCATCGCGCCCCTTTTCCCGGCACAGGCGGCGCAATTCCTGGGCCCCTGTCATGCAGGCGGCCAGCTGCGCCTTGAGGTCGGCGACATTCTGCGCCGGGTTGCGTGCGGGCAGGGGCGGAGCCGTGAGCATGGCGCGCACACCCGCTTCGTCGAAGCGCCCGCCCGCCATGATACGCTCGCCGTTGAAGAGGACGCCTTCCTCCTCGACGCTGGCCGAATTGGGGGGCATCGATCCCGGCGTGATGCCGCCGACATCTGCATGGTTTCCCCGTGCGGCGACGAAGAAGGATGGCGGGGCGCCTGCCTCGAGCATGACCGGCATCACCACCGTGATGGCGGGCAAGTGCGTGCCGCCGGCGTAGGGTGCGTTGACCGCGAAGGCATCGCCATCCGCGATTGCGCTGCCGTGCCGGTCGAGTATCGCGCGCACGCTTTCGCCCATCGAGCCAAGATGGACCGGCATGTGCGGAGCGTTCGCGACGAGATTGCCCTGCCGGTCGAAGATTGCGCAGGAGAAATCGAGGCGTTCCTTGATGTTCACCGACGAGGCGGTCTTCTCGAGGGTGGTTCCCATCTGTTCGGCGATTGACATGAACAGGGCGTTGTAGATCTCGAGCCTGACCGGATCGGGACGCGTGGCGTCGTCATGTGCGGTCGCGGCCGCGCCCTTTGCCTGCAGCACGAGATTGCCGTCATCCCGGTACTCGGCTTCCCAGCCGGGATCGACGACGATGGTCGAGTTCGGCTCCACGATGATTGCGGGGCCGCGGATGCGGTCGCCCCTGTCGAGGCCAGCGCGGTCATAGAGCGGGGCCGGCATTGCCCTGGCGTTCACGAAAAGACTGACGCTGCGCAACGGTTCGAGATCGCGGTGCGCGCGATTGGCGAAGCGGGGCCTGATGGCGGCGGGGGCGGACGACCCGCGTGCTTCGACGGCCACGGATTCCAGGACGAGGGCGCGTGTGCGATCGGAGAAGCCGAACCTCGTCTCGTGGGCGCTTCGGAACCGGTCCTCGAGTTCGGTGCTGGTGCCGAAGGGGACTGCGAGTGCCGTGTCCGTGCCCTGGTAGCGCAGGTGTGCGGTTGCCACGACATCGACACGGTCGAATTTTCCCTGGCCTTCGACCTCGTTGCGGCACGACGCGGCAAGCGCCTCGATGTCGCGGGCCAGAGCCGTGCAGCGTTCCGCGGACAAGATGGCCTCTACCGCCTGTTCGCGACGGGCTTCAACCTGGGCGAGGCCCATGCCGAAGGCCGAGAGGATCCCTGCATAGGGGTGGATCATGATGGTGCGGATGCCGAGCGCCGCCGCAACGCGGCAGGCAAGCTGCGCGCCTGCACCGCCAAAACACTGAAGCGCATAGAGGCTTGCGTCAGCGCCCTCGGCGATCGAGATCTTCTTGATGGCTTCGGCCATGTTGGCGACAGCGATGTCGAGGAAGCCGTCGGCGGTTTCCTCGGGAGACTTGCCGAGCGTGTGTGCGAGGGTTGCGAATTTCTGCCTGACAACGGCTTCGTCGAGCGGCTCATCCGCGCGGGGACCGAAGACGCGCGGAAAGTGGTCGGGCTGTATGCGTCCGACCATGATGTTTGCATCGGTCACGGTCAGCGGTCCGCCGCGGCGATAGCTGGCCGGGCCCGGGTTGGCACCCGCGCTTTCGGGCCCGACGCGCATGCGTGCGCCCTCGTAGAACAGGATTGACCCGCCGCCGGCTGCGACCGTGTGTACGGCGAGCATGGGCGAGCGGATGCGCATGAAGCCCACTTCGGTCTCGAAGGTTCGCTCATAAGCGCCGTCGTAGCGCGAGACGTCCGTCGACGTGCCGCCCATGTCGAAGCCGATAACCTTGTCAAAGCCTGCCTGGCGGGCTGTTTCGGCCATGCCGATCACGCCCCCGGCAGGCCCTGAAAGAAGCGCATCCTTGCCGGAAAAGTGGGCCGCTGTCGCCAGGGAGCCGCTCGATCTCATGAAGCGCAGGCGCTCCCCGGCGATCGTCTCGCCGAGGGGCATGCATACCTGCCCGACGTATCTCGCCAATACCGGGGACAGGTAGGCGTCAGCCAGCGTCGTGTGCCCGCGGCTGACGAATTTGAGCAGGGGGCTTACCTCGTGGCTTGCGGAGACCTGCGTGAAGCCAATCCGGCGGGCGAGCGCCGTCATCGCCTTTTCATGGGCCGGATGGCGCCAGGCGTGCATGAGCACGATGGCGCAGGATTCAAATCCGTCGTCGAGGGCGGCCCGCAACGCGGCCGCGGCGGCCGTTTCGTCGAGGGCTTCGATTTCGGCGCCTGCTGCGTCAACGCGTCCGGCGATCTCGATGACACGGGAATAAAGCGGGGCGGGACGGACGACCTGCCGGACGAAGAGCTGCGGGCGATGCTGGTAGCCGATCTCCAGCTGGTCGGCGAGGCCGCGCGTCGTGACGAGGACCGTCCGTGCCCCCTTGCGCTCAAGGAGCGCATTCGTGGCCACGGTCGTGCCCATATGGATCGCGGCAATGCGGTCTTCGGGCAAAGGATCGCCTTGCCCCACACCCATGACCCGCCGTATTCCTTCGACGGCAGCGTCGGCGTATTGTTCGGGGTTTTCGGAAAGCAGTTTCCGGGTCACCGGCTGGCCGTCGGGTCCGATGGCGACAATGTCGGTGAAGGTGCCGCCGCGGTCGATCCAGATGTGCCAGCCCGGTGTGTCGGTCATCGCGTTGTCCACGTCGCTTCGCAAGTTAGGTCAGGTCAGGACGGAGCATATATGTCGATCTGGGGCAAGATTGCCGGGGCCGCGGCGGGCCTGATCCTCATGGGCGGGCCGCTGGGGGCGTTGCTTGGGGCCATCGCCGGCCACATGATGGTGGACCGCAGCGGTGGCAAGGCGAAGGGCCAGGGCAAGGCGGTCGGCAATGACCGGGCCGAGACGCGCCGGGTTGACGCAGACAATGGCCGCGAGCGTGACGAGGTTGCCTTCACGATCGGCGTGATCGCCCTTGCCGCCAAGCTGGCCAAGGCCGACGGGTCGGTGTCGCGCGATGAGGTCGATGCCTTCAAGCGCGTGTTTCCCGTCCCGCACGAGGAAGAGGCCAATGTCGGCCAACTGTTCAACCTGGCCAAGACGGATGTCGCCGGCTTCGATGCCTATGCGCGGCAGCTTGCCTCGCTGTTCCGCGGCAAGCCTGCGGTCCTTGAAGACCTGCTGGACAGTCTCTTCATGATTGCCAAGGCTGATGACAACCTGCATCCGGGGGAACTCGAATTCCTCAAGCACGTGGCCGACATCTTCGGCTTCTCGCGCACGCAGTTCGAGCGGATCCGCGCCTCGCATTTCGGTCCCGACCGTGAGGATCCCTATGTGATCCTCGGCATCACGCGCGCGGCGAGCGATGCCGAGGTCAAGAAGGCCTACCACACGCTGATGAAGGAGAACCATCCCGACAGCCTCGTGGCGCGCGGCGTGCCAGCCGAGTTCGTGCGGCTTGCGACGGAGAAGGTTGCCGCGATCAATGGCGCCTACGAGATCATCAAGAAAGAGCGGGGGCTGGGCTGATGACCCAGGAGGAGATCGAGTCACCTGCGGCGCAGAGCCTGGGCAAGAAGGTGATCGCGACAGATCCGGCGCGCGGCTACATCAAGGCGTCCTATTATGCGGGCGAGAATTTCGTGAACCGGGGCGGGCGCATCTTTGGCGGGTATCTCTGCGCCATGCTGGACTCGCTTTGCGGGCATGCGACGCGGCTTACGCACCAGCAACCTGACACACCGCAGGTCACGCTCGAGCTGAAGACGTCGTTCATCGGGCGGGCGGATGTCGGGACCTTTGTGGGGGAAGGGTGGGTGCGCCACCGCGGCAAGTCCATCGCCTTTGCGGAGGCTGAACTGCGCACTGAGGCCGGGGATGTCGTGGCGCGGGCGAGCGCGACGCTGAAGGTCGGGCTTTGATGCTGCGGGTTGTCTCCCGTCCGTCGCCGAATTTCAACGAGCGCGTCGGCGAAGGCGTGCCCGACATGCTGATCCTTCACTACACGGGAATGCAGACCGGCGAGGCGGCCATGGCGCGGCTGACGGATCCGGCAGCGCGTGTGAGTGCGCACTACACGGTCGATGAGGACGGAACAGTCCATGCGCATGTCGACGAGCAGCTCCGGGCGTGGCATGCGGGCGTCTCGAGCTGGCGGGGCCACACCGACATCAATTCGCGCTCGATCGGCATCGAGATCGTCAACCCGGGACATGAGTTCGGGTATCGGCCATTTCCCGATGTGCAGATCGCAGCCGTGGTGGAGCTGAGCCAGGGGATCCTGTCGCGCCACCGCATTCCCGCGCGCAATGTTGTCGGGCATTCGGACGTTGCGCCGTCGCGCAAGGAGGATCCGGGCGAGCTCTTTCCATGGGCGCTGCTCGCGCGCGAGGGGATCGGCCTTTGGCCGGTGGTCCGCCCTGTTTCCGGGGACAGGCTGGTGCCTGGCATGTCCGGTGATTTGGTCATGGCGCTGCAGCAGGACCTGGCGTGCCATGGCTATGGGCTCGACGCGACGGGCGTCTATGACGAGGCCACGCGGCTGGTTGTCGTTGCCTTCCAGCGCCACTTCCGGCCGGCGCTGCTTGACGGCGTGGCGGATGGCGAAACGCAGAGCCTGCTTGCCGGCCTGCTGGAAAGCCTTGACGTTCGCTTCTGACCTGCCATCTATGGGGCGAGCCAGAGGGCTGGATGATCGCTGGCGTGGCAACACGCTGGAGGAAAGTCCGGGCTCCACGGAAGCATGGTGCCGGGTAACGCCCGGCGGGGGCAACCCCAGGGATAGCGCCACAGAAAACAAACCGCCGTGCATGCACGGCAAGGGTGAAACGGTGCGGTAAGAGCGCACCGCGTCCTTGGCAACAAGGATGGCACGGCAAGCCCCGCCAGGAGCAACGCCAAATAGGGATGGCACATGAGCTGTTTCCGGCTCGTCATCCGGGTCGGCGGCGCGAGGCGTCCGGTAACGGGCGTCCCAGAGGAATGGTCATCCATCTCCCGCAAGGGAGGGGACAGAACCCGGCTTACAGGCCCCCTGGCTCAATTCCTTCTTTGTTCGGTTTCGGCCACCAGATTTCGGGGCTCTGACCACGGTTGGCGCGAGCCGTGGAGAACCGTTCCGTCTCCATTCTAAATATGCACTGTCCGTCTCTTATTGTGGTGCGCCCGGTTTTCCACCGCCTGAAAGGGCTGTAAACCCTTGAAATTCCAAGGTAAGGCGTTGACGCCCATCGATGCCCATGCTATCCCATAAATGCGCGTGCAGGCTTCTCGGCCTGCCAATGGGTTTGCCGGCGGCCCCCGTATCCGGGTCGCCGATCTGTTTTGGGGACTTTCTGCCTTGGTCACTGCCTTTCGTTCCTGCCCGTCGACGTGGAGGTCGCGATGAAGTTCGCGCGCCCCTTCCTGTCGACGTTCGTGAACAAGGTGGATGCCAAGGGGCGGGTCTCGGTCCCGGCGCGTTTCAGGGACATCCTCGAGGCGCAGGGCGCGCGCTTGCTCTATGCGCGGGCGTCGACGTCGGGGCCTGCGATCGTGGCGGGCGGGCTTGCGTGGATGGAGCAGCTGCATGCGGAAGTGGCGGCGCATGATCCCTCGAGCGAGGTGCATGACGACTTTGCCTATGCGCTGCTCGGTGACACGGTGGAGCTTGGCCTCGACGGCGAGGGGCGCGTGGGGTTCCCGGACGAGCTGATGCGCCATGCGGGGCTTGATGGCGCGGCGGCGTTTGTCGGCATGGGTTCCTATTTCGAGATCTGGGAGCCGCGCTCGCTTGAGGCGCGCAAGGTCCAGGCGCGCCGCGCGACGGCCGAGCGTCGCGGCCAGCTGCGCCTGCCTTCGCGCGAGGGCGGGAAATGAACGAGACCATCCACCTGCCTGTGCTCATGGCCGAGGTGCTCGAGGCGCTTGCGCCGCGCGACGGGGAGACCATCGTCGATGGAACATTCGGCGGGGGTGGCTACACGCGGGCGATCCTGCGGGCGGCCAACTGCAAGGTCATCGGCTTCGATCGCGATCCGGCGGCGATCGCGCGTGGTAAAGAAATCGTTAGGGAATTTCCGGGCAGGCTGACGCTCATCAACGGGACGTTTGGCGCGATGCGGGAAATGCTGACGGCACAGGGTGTCGAGGCGGTCGACGGGATCGTGCTCGATCTTGGTGTGTCCTCCGACCAGCTCGAAGTTGCCGAGCGCGGGTTCTCCATCCAGCATGACGGGCCGCTCGACATGCGCATGGGTGACACGGGCATTTCGGCAGCGGGCGTCGTGAACAGCTATTCCGAGCAGGCGCTGGCCGGGATCATCTATGTCTATGGCGAGGAACTGAAGGCCAATGCGGTTGCGCGCGCCATCGTCGCGGCGCGGGGGCGGGGCGAGATCACGCGCACGGGCGAGCTTGCGTCCATCTGCGCGCGTGCCGTCGGACGGCAGGCCAGCGGCATCCATCCGGCCACGCGCACGTTCCAGGCGCTCAGGATCTATGTGAATGACGAGCTTGGCGAGCTGGCGCGCGGGCTGAACGCGGCAGAAGCGCTGCTGAAGCCGGGCGGGCGACTGGTCATCGTGTCGTTCCACTCGCTCGAGGACCGAATGGTCAAGCGCTTCCTCGCCGAGCGGTGCGGCCGCACGGCACAGGGCTCCCGCCACATGCCGGTGTCCCCTGAAAAGGTGCAGGCCTCGTTCGATGCGTGCGCGCGCAAGGCGGTCACGGCGTCGCGGGATGAACTGCAGCGCAATGCGCGCTCGCGCTCTGCGAAGCTCAGGTTTGCGACACGAACGCGGCAGCCTGCCATTCCCTTCGATGCGATCCGGGCCGGGGTTCTTCCGGAGGTGCGCGCATGAGGCGGGCGATCGGGTTCCTGGGGACCGTGCTCCTGATGATGCTCATCTTCGGGCTCTACACGGGCGTGCACGAGGTCAAGCAGCAGGAGAAGATGCTCAAGGAACTTGACCTGAAGATCGCGCAGGAGGCCGAGAACATTCGCGTGCTCAAGGCGGACTGGTCGTATTTCAACCAGTCAGAACGCCTTGAGGACCTGGTGCGGCAGCGCCTGAAGCTGATGCCGACTTCTCCGGGACAGATTGTAATCATGGCCAACCTTCCCGAGCGGGGCGCGGTGGAGAAGCCCGGGGTGAAGACCGTGCAGCCTTCCGACCTGCCATTCCGCGAGACGGGCAGCGGTGCGCCCGTCGAGGGCTCTTCGGTTCCCTCCAAGGGTCCGACGACGCAGGTCGCTCCATGACGAATGGCGAAACGTACACCCGCAAGACGGATGCGCGCGGTGCGCTGGCCAAGACACGCCAGCGCCTGTCGATCGCGATGACGGGTCTTCTTGTCGTGTTCACGCTGCTGATGGGCCGGCTGTTCGAAGTCACGGTGCTTCGCGAGCCTTCGATCGTGCGCAGCGCGGCGGCCATCAGCGAGACATCGTTCTATCGTGCGGACATCGTGGACCGAAGGGGCGAGATCCTTGCGACCGACCTGCGGGGCGCGTCGCTTTTTGCCGATGCCCGCGAGATCTGGGATCCGGCCGACGCTGCGCGCCAGCTCGCACGTGTCATTCCCGGGCTTGATGCCGATACCGTCGCGCGGCGCCTGTCAACAGGTAAGGCCTTCGTCTGGATCAAGCGCAACATCTCGCCGGCGCAGCAGGTTGCGGTGCGCCAGCTTGGATTGCCCGGCCTGCACTTCCGCGAGGAACCGCGGCGCGTCTATCCCAACGGGCGCACGGCCTCGCATGTGCTCGGCTATGTGAACGTCGACAATCATGGCCTTGCCGGGCTTGAGCGCGGGATCGAAGACACGATCATCGAGCGGCGCAACAAGGGCGGTGTCGTCGAGCTGTCGCTGGACCTGCGGGTCCAGCACGCGCTGGAGGACGAACTGGCTGCGGCGATGGCGCGGTTTCAGGCGAAGGCGGCCGCCGGCATCGTCATGGATGTCAACAACGGCGAGATCCTGGGGCTGAGCTCGATGCCGGACTTCGATCCGAACGAGCCGGGCTCGGGGCAGAAGGATGCGCTCTTCAACCGGGCGACGCTTGGCGTGTTCGAGATGGGGTCGACACTCAAGCTGTTCACGATGGCGGCAGCCCTCGACACCGGCAAGGCCAGCATTGCGTCGACCTATGACGTGCGCGAGCCGATCGCCGAAGGGCCGTTCACGATCCGCGATACCCATCCGCAGGACCGCGTGCTGACGATGTCGGAGGTGCTCATGCACTCGTCAAACATCGGCACCGTGATGATCGCGCGGCAAGCCGGCGCCGACGTGCAGCAGGCCTATCTGCGCCGTTTCGGCCTGCTCAATGCGGTTCCTTTCGAGCTGCGCGAGTCGGGCGCGCCGCTGCTGCCGAAGAACTGGGGACAGATCGAGCTTGCGACCACGTCCTATGGCTATGGCATTTCCGTGTCACCGCTGCACGTCGCGGCGGCGACGGCGGCCCTGGTAAATGGCGGCATCCATCACAAGCCCACGCTGCTCAAGCGTGACAGCCGCGAGGTGGTGCCGCACACGCGTGTCCTGTTGCCGGAAACCAGCGCGCGCATGCGCGAGATGATGCGCATGGTGGTTGCGAGCGGTACCGGCCGGCAGGCCGATGTGCCGGGCTATCCGGTTGCCGGCAAGACCGGCACGGCCGAGAAGCAGGTCGGCGACGGGTATGACGAGACGCGGGTGAGGTCCTCGTTCGTGGCCGTGTTCCCCGCAAAAGCGCCACAATATCTCGTGCTGGTGCTGCTGGACGAGCCGAAGCCGAGCCCAGAGACAAAGGGTTACGCCACGGCAGGCTGGACGGCGGCCCCGACTGCGGGCAAAGTCATCACCCGCATTGCACCGATGCTGAACGTGCCGGTCGCGCCGATCGAGGCGCCAGCCACGCCGCCGACGACGTTTGCATCCTACGAGGAACTTCGCTGACGTCATGCGCCTGAGCGCCCTGGCCGGACAGGCTCCCTCGGGGGATGATCCTGACATTGCCGGATTGACTGCTGACAGCCGGGCCGTGAGACCCGGTTTTCTTTTCGCGGCCTTGCCTGGTGCGAAGGCGGACGGGGCTGCGTTCGTCCGCGATGCCGTCGCGCGGGGCGCTGTCGCTGTCCTGGGTGGCGAGGGCCTCAAGGGTCAGGATGCGGGCGTTCCCCTGATCATCGATGCCAATCCAAGATTGCGTCTTGCGATGATGGCCGCGCGGTTCCATCCGCGCCAGCCCGAGACGATTGTCGCTGTCACCGGTACCAACGGCAAGACGTCGGTTGCCTCGTTCACGCGGCAGATCTGGGCGTTCCTCGGCCATCCGGCCGCGAGCTTCGGGACGGTTGGCATCGTGTCACCGAAGGGTACGCGCGGGCTCAGTCACACGACGCCGGATCCTGTCGAGATCCATCGGCTGCTCGATGAACTTGCGGCCGAGGGCGTGACGCATGCGGCCTTCGAATCCTCAAGCCACGGGCTTGCGCAGTACCGGGCCGACGGCGTGCGCCTGAAGGCGGCGGGATTCACCAACCTGACGCGCGATCATCTCGACTATCACCAGACGCTCGAGGCCTATGAGGCCGCGAAGCTGCGGCTGTTCCTCGAGGTGCTGCCGGCCGATGGTGTCGCCGTGATCAATGCCGATGGCGCCGGGGCAGATGCCTTCGTGCGTGCCGTGCGCCGGCGCGGCATGCGCCTGCTTGCGGTCGGCGAGCAGGGTGAGGACTTGCGCATGACGGCGCGTGCGCCTGTTGGAGACGGGCAGCAGGTCAGCGTGTCGTGGCAGGGGCGCGACTTCACTTTCCTGTTGCCGCTTGCCGGTGCCTTCCAGGCGTCGAATGTGCTTGTGGCGGCGGGGCTTGTGCTGGCCACGGGTGGAGAGGCCGCGCGTGTCTTTGCCGCCCTCGCCGGACTTGCCGGTGCGCCGGGGCGGCTCGAAAAGATCGGAACAACGGCAGCAGGCGTTCCCGTCTACGTCGATTATGCGCATACGCCTGATGCGCTCGAGACCGTGCTCAAGGCCCTGAGGCCGCATGCGCGCGGCCGGCTGTGGGTCGTGTTCGGCTGCGGCGGCGACCGTGATGCGGGCAAGCGTCCCCTGATGGGTGCTGCGGCGAAGGCACTTGCCGATCGCGTCATCGTCACGGACGACAATCCGCGAACCGAGACGGCGGCTCTCATTCGTGCGGCAGTCCTGCAGGGTGCCGCGGGTGCGCTCGAGATCGGCGACAGGGCGCTGGCCATCGCGGCTGCGGTTGACGGCGCGGAGCCGGGTGATGTTGTTGTCGTTGCAGGCAAGGGGCATGAAGCGGGGCAGATCATCGGTCGCGAGGTTCTGCCCTTCAACGATGCCGATGAAGTGCGTGCAGCGATTGCAAGAACAAGGACTGGCTGAGATGGAACCGCTCTGGACGCTGAAGACGATCGCGCAGGCCTGTGGCGTGCCCTGCGCCGGCGATGGTGCAGTCGGGGGCCTTTCCATCGATACGCGGACCCTTGCGCCGGGAGATCTTTTCGTCGCGCTCAAGGATGTGCGTGACGGGCATGACTTTGTGCCGGACGCCATTGGCAAGGGCGCCGCGGCTGCGCTCGTATCGCGTGACGTGCCTGGCGTTCCGCAGGAACGGCTCATCAAGGTTGTCGACACGCTGAAGGGGCTCGAGGCCCTTGCGCGGGCCCGGCGCGCGCAGGTCAGCGCACGCGTTGCGGCCGTGACCGGCAGCGTGGGCAAGACCAGCACCAAGGAGGCCCTGCGGCACCTGCTTTCGCTGCAGGCGCCAACGCATGCATCTGTTGCTTCCTACAACAACATGTGGGGCGTGCCGCTGTCGCTCGCACGCATGCCGGTTGCCACGCGCTTTGGCATCTTCGAGATCGGCATGAACCATGCCGGCGAGATCACGCCCCTGACCGCGCAGGTGCGGCCGCATGTTGCCATTGTCACGATGGTTGCTGCCGTCCATCTGGAGAACTTCGACTCCGTGGCCGGGATTGCCGATGCCAAGGGCGAAATCTTCTCCGGGCTGGAGCCGGGCGGCATCGCGGTCATCAACGGCGACATCGAGTGGACGGATCGCCTGGTCGCGCATGCGCGCGCTGCCGGGGCGTCCCGCGTTGTCACCTATGGGCGCGCTGCCGGCGCGGATGTCAGGCTTGCCGAACAGTCCCTCCACGAGGAGCATTCGCAGGCCACCATCGTGCACAAGGGGCGGAGCCTGAGCTACCGGATCGGGGCGCCGGGCGATCACTGGGTGATGAACAGCCTGGGGGTGCTTGCCGTCATCGAGGCGCTCGGGGGCTCGCTCGAGCAGGCAGCAACGGACATGAGTACCCTGTCGGCCCTTTCGGGGCGCGGCGCCCGGGAACGGCTCAAGGTCGGTGGCGGGACCTTCGACCTCATCGATGAGAGCTACAACGCCAATCCGCTCTCGATGGCCACGGCGATCGCCAACCTGGGCCGGGCGGTTCCGGGGGCCGGTGGGCGGCGGATCGCGGTCCTGGGCGACATGCTCGAGCTGGGTCCGCAGGCGCCGCAGCTACACGCCGGGATTGCCGAACCCCTGGCGGCACACGGGATCGACCTCGTCTTCCTCAGCGGACCCCTCATGGGCAGCCTGTGGGAAAGCGTTGCCCAAACGCAGCGCGGGGGGTATGCAAGCGCTTCGAATGAAATCGCCAAGAAAGTCGCCGAGACGGTCCGTCCTGGCGATGTCGTCATGATCAAGGGATCTTACGGATCGAAGATGCGTGTCGTGGTCGATGCCCTCAGGGCCTTGAGCGCCACCAGCCGGTCCTGATCGGGGAACAATGCTCTATCATCTGCTTGTGCCGCTGGCCGACACTTTCCAGTTCTTCAACGTCTTCCGCTACCTGACCTTCCGCACCGGCGGGGCGATCATGACGGCGCTCATCATCGCGTTCCTGATCGGCCCGGCGCTCATCCGCTGGCTCAAGGTCAAGCAGGGCAAGGGCCAGCCGATCCGTGAGGACGGTCCGCAGCGCCACCTGCTGGAGAAGAAGGGTACGCCGACGATGGGCGGGCTCATGATCCTGATTGCGCTGTCGATCTCGACGCTGCTCTGGGCGGACCTGACCAATCCTTACGTCTGGATCGTGCTTGGCGTGACGTTGAGCTTCGGGCTGCTGGGGTGGTGGGATGACTATCTCAAGGTGTCGAAGCGTTCGCCCGATGGTGTCTCTGGCCGGGTCAAGCTGCTCTGGCAGTCGGTCGTGTCGATTGCCGCCACGATCGCGATCATGGAGCTGCACAAGCTTGCTCCCGGGCCGCAGCCCCTCTCGGGTGCTGTCGCGATTCCATTCCTGAAGGACGTTCTGGTCGCCCTCGGTCCCTTCTTCATCATCTTCGGCCTGCTCGTCATCGTGGGGGCCTCGAATGCCGTGAACCTGACGGATGGACTGGATGGGCTTGCGATCATGCCGGTGATGATCGCGGCGGCCAGCTTTGCGCTGATCTGCTACATCGTCGGGCGTGCGGACTACACGACCTACCTGCAGATCCATTTCGTGCCGGGGACGGGCGAGCTTGCGGTCCTGTGCGGGGCGCTTGTAGGCGCGGGGCTCGGGTTCCTCTGGTACAATGCCCCGCCGGCGATGGTGTTCATGGGCGATACCGGATCGCTGGCGCTGGGCGGGCTGCTCGGGGCCACGGCTGTTGCCATCAAGCACGAGATCGTGCTTGGCATCATCGGTGGTCTGTTTGTCCTCGAGGCCATGTCAGTGATGATCCAGGTCGTCTCGTTCAAGCTGACGGGCAAGCGGGTGTTCAAGATGGCACCCATCCATCATCATTTCGAGCAACTGGGCTGGCGCGAGCCCACGATCGTCATCCGCTTCTGGATCATCGCGGTCGTGCTGGCGCTGATCGGTCTTTCGACGCTGAAGATCCGGTGAGCGTGTGATCGGGGTCGATTGCTACCGCGGCAAGAGGGTTGCGGTCTTCGGGCTTGCGCGATCGGGCATCTCGTCAGCGCTGGCGCTGGCCGCCGGCGGTGCTGACGTGCTGGGCTGGGACGACAAGGCGCCTGCGCGACAGGCGGCGGAAGCTGCCGGCGTTCGGGTGCACGACCTCAACACCATCGACTGGCAGACGGTCGCAGCGCTGGTGCTCAGCCCCGGGGTTCCGCTGACGCATCCGGCCCCGCACCCCTTCGTGCTCAAGGCGCGAGACGCCCGCAGCGAAGTCATCGGCGATGTGGAGCTGTTCTTCCGTTCCATCCGCGCCACGGACGCGGGGCGGGCTGCGCGCATCGTCTGCATCACTGGCACCAACGGGAAGTCGACCACGACGGCCCTGATCGGGCACATGCTGCAGCGACTGGGCTTTGCGGCCGAGGTCGGCGGGAACATCGGAAAGCCGGTCCTGGACCTCGCTCCACCATCGGCAAACCGTGCCTATGTGCTTGAGCTCTCGTCATTCCAGATCGACCTGACGCCGTCGCTGCATCCGGATGTTGCGGTGCTCCTGAACGTCACGCCGGATCATCTCGACCGCCATGGCACGATGGAGAACTATGCGCAGGTCAAGTCCCGCATCTTTTCGCACCAGGGGCGGGGCGACCATGCGGTGATCGGTGTCGACGACGACTGGTGCGCACAGGTTGCAAGCCGCCTGGCTGCGCGTGGCGATGTCGGCGTGCTGCCCGTCTCGGTGGGCAAGGTGCTGGGCCGCGGCGTTCATGTTATCGACGGTGTGCTGTTCGATGCGACGGGTGCCACGTCGCGCAAGGTGCTGGACCTCAAGACGCTGCTGCACCTGCCGGGCACGCATAACTGGCAGAATCTCGCGATCGCCTATGCGGCGGTCAAGCCGCTGGTCCGCGATGCCTCGGAAATTACAGGTACGATGCCGTCGTTTCCGGGGCTTGCGCACCGGATCGAGACGGTGGGCACGCTCAAGGGTGTCCGGTTCGTGAATGACTCCAAGGCGACAAATGCCGACGCGGCGGCGCGGGCGCTGGCCTGCTTCGAGGGCATCCACTGGATTGCCGGTGGCAAGGCGAAGGAAGGCGGGATCGAGAGCCTCGAGCCCTACCACCCGCGGATCCGCCGGGCCTACCTGATCGGGGCGGCGATGGACAGCTTTGCGACCACGCTTGCCGGGCGCGTCGACAGCTTCAAGGCGGGAACGCTCGCCGTTGCCATGCGCGAGGCCTATGCAGATGCGAAGGCTGCCGGGGGCGGGGTGGTGCTGCTGTCTCCGGCCTGCGCATCGTTTGACCAGTTCCGGGACTTCGAGGACCGCGGGGACGCCTTTAAGAAAATCTTCAGGATGATTGCCGAAGAAGAAAAGGCGTAAGGAGAACCCCATGGCCTTGCTCTCGCGCACCGACCAGAGCCTGATTTCCAACTGGTGGTGGACTGTCGACCGCTGGTCCCTGGCGGCCATCGTCACGCTGATTGTCTCGGGCGTGCTGCTGGCGTTTGCGGCGAGCCCGGCGGTTGCGGGCCGGATCGGGCTCGAGCCGTTCTATTTCGTCTTCCGGCAACTGAGTTTCGTTGCGCCGGCCCTGGTCATGATCTTCATCATGTCGCTCTGCGGGCCGCGCGACGTGCGACGGGCCGCCCTCGGGCTTTATGGCGTGTCCATGCTGCTGATGCTGCTTGCGCTGTTCGTCGGGCCCGAGATCAAGGGTGCGCAGCGCTGGCTGCAGTTCGGACCTTTCTCGATCCAGCCCTCGGAGTTTGCCAAGCCTGCGGTCGTCGTGCTGGCGGCGGCGGCGCTGGCCGAGGCGAACCGGACGCCGGGGTTCCCGGGGCTTGCGCTTGCGTGCGCGCTGTTTGCGTCGGTCGTGGGGCTGCTCGTGCTGCAACCCGATTTCGGGCAGACGCTGCTGCTCTCGCTCGTCTTTGCGGCGCTGCTGTTCCTGGCGGGCCTGCGCTGGTACTGGCTGGCGGCCTTTGGCGGCCTGGGACTTGCCGGCAGCGCTGCGGCCTACATGCTGGTGCCGCATGTTGCCAGCCGCATTGACCGGTTCATCAACCCTGATGCGGGCGACCGGTTCCAGGTCAACACGGCGCTCAATGCCTTCATGCATGGGGGCATCACGGGCGTCGGGCCGGGCGAGGGCGAGCTGAAGTTCCGGTTGCCGGATGCGCATACCGATTTCATTTTTGCGGTTGCGGCCGAGGAGTTCGGCCTGGCGGCGTGCGTGATGCTCATCTTCCTGTTCGGCATCGTCGTCTGGCGGGCCCTGCAGCGGGCGAGCGAGGAGACTGACCATTTCATCCAGCTTTCGGTTGCTGGCCTTGCGCTCCTGTTCGGGCTGCAGGCGCTCATCAACGTGGCGGTCAGCCTCAGCCTCATGCCGGCCAAGGGGATGACGCTTCCCTTCGTGTCCTACGGCGGGTCGTCGATGCTGGCGGTGTCGATCACGATCGGCATGCTCCTGGCACTGACACGACAGCGTTTCCCCGGTGTGCGGAGGTTCTGATGACGCGGCCTGTGGTCATCGCTGCCGGTGGTACGGGCGGACACATCTTTCCGGCGCAGTCGCTGGCCGAGGAGCTCGCGCGCCGTGGGCGGCGGGTGATCCTGATGACGGATGACCGCGGCCAGAACTATGCGCAGTCATTCCCGAGGGCCGAGATCGTCACGGTGCCATCGGCCACGTTCGCGGGCCGCGGGATGGTGGGCAAGGGGTTTGCCCTGCTGCGGCTGGCGCGCGGCGCGCTGGTGGCATGGCTGGCGCTGGGGCGTATCAGGCCTGCGGTCGTGGTCGGGTTCGGGGGCTATCCGGCCCTGCCGACAATGTTTGCCTCGATCCGGCGCGGCCTGCCGACGGTCATCCATGAGCAGAACGCGGTGCTCGGGCGCGTGAACCGGTGGCTTGCGCCGGGCGTGACGCGGATCGCATCGAGCTTCCCGAAGCTTGCCCATGTCGACGCGATCATCCGCGACCGCGTGTCGATGACGGGAAACCCGGTTCGCCCCGCGGTGGTGCAAAGCGTGACGGCCTATGTGCGGCCCGACAGGTCCGGTCCCTTCAGGCTGCTCGTCTTCGGTGGCAGCCAGGGCGCGCGCGTGCTGGCGACGCTTGTGCCCGAGGCGATCGGCCTCCTGTCGCAGGACCTGCGGCTGAGGCTCAAGGTCGTGCAGCAGTGCCGGCCGGAGGACATCGAGGCGGCGCGCCAGCGCTATGGGGAGCTTCGTGTCGAGGCGGCACTGTCGAACTTCTTCACCAACATGGGCACGCTGATGGCCGAGGCGCACCTCATCATCAGCCGGGCCGGGGCCTCGACGGTCACCGAGGAATGCGTCGCGGGGCGGCCGGCGCTGCTGATCCCCTATCCCTTTGCCATGGATGACCACCAGACGGCCAATGCGCGGCAGGTCGAGGCCGAGGGTGGCGCCTGGACCTTCCCGGAGAAGACCCTGACCGCCCAAATGCTGGCGACCAAGCTGACCGAGTTGATGGAGAACCCGGTTTTGCTTGAGACGGCGGCCTCGAAAGCGCTAAGCCTAGGCCGTGCCGACGCGGCTGGCCGGCTTGCTGACCTGGTTGAACAGACCGGAGGGCTTGCCGCGAACGCGTCCTGATCCTGACCCGGAGCTACCGTTCGCCCATGAGCCGCATTCCTCTCCAGATTGGCCCCCTGCACTTCATCGGCATTGGCGGCATCGGCATGAGCGGCATCGCCGAGGTGATGCACAATCTCGGCTACAAGATCCAGGGCTCGGACGCGTCCGAGAGTGCCAACGTCAAGCGGCTGCGCAGCCTTGGCATCCGCATCTCGATCGGGCATGCGCGCGAGCACCTAAGTGATGCGGCGGTTGTGGTCTATTCGTCGGCGGTCAAGCCGGACAATCCCGAGCTTTCGGCGGCGCGTGCACGCCACATCCCGACGGTGCGGCGCGCCGAGATGCTGGCCGAGCTGATGCGCCTGAAAAGTGCGGTGGCGATTGCCGGAACGCATGGCAAGACCACGACAACGACGATGGTGGCTTCGCTGCTCGAGGCGGGCGGCTTCGATCCGACCGTGATCAACGGTGGCATCATCAATGCCTATGGGACCAATGCCAGGCTGGGGCAGGGTGACTGGATGGTGGTGGAGGCTGATGAGTCCGACGGCACGATCGTCAAGCTGCCGGCGACGATTGCGGTCGTCACCAACATCGATCCGGAACATCTCGACCACTACAAGGGCTTCGACGGGCTGAAGCGGGCCTTCGACACGTTCGTGCAGAACATTCCTTTCTATGGCTTTGCGGTGCTGTGCATCGACCACCCTGAAGTGCAGGCCATGTTCGGGCGCGTCAGTGACCGACGGCTGATCTCGTACGGGTTCGGGCCGCAGGCTGATGTGCGTGCGATCAATGTGCGCTTCGAGGGCGGGGTTTCGCACTATGACGTCGTGTTCTCGGACCGCGCCAAGGGCACGACGCGCACGCTGGCTGGCCTGATGCTCCCGATGCCGGGCGAGCACAATGTGCAGAACTCGCTGTCGGCCATTGCGGTCGCACGCGAGCTTGGCATTCCGGACGTAACCGTGCGCGAGGCGCTGGCGCAGTTCGAGGGCGTCAAGCGGCGCTTCACGAAGACGGGCACGTGGAACGGTGTCACGATCATCGATGACTATGCGCATCACCCGGTCGAGGTGCTTGCTGCGATGAAGGCGGCGCGGCAGGTGGCTTCGGGGCGCGTGATCGCGGTGCTGCAGCCGCATCGCTATTCGCGGCTGAGCGACCTGTTCAAGGAATTCTCGACCTGCCTGCATGGCGCGGATGCCGTGATCGTGTCGGATGTCTATGCGGCGGGCGAAGCACCGATCGAGGGCGTGTCGCGCGATGCGCTGGTCGAAAGCATGCGTGCGCATGGCCACCGGCAGGTGATCCCCTTGTCCTCGCCCGAGGCTTTGCCCAAGCTTGTCGCCGAGATGGCGCGGTCGGGCGACTATGTCGTGTGCCTCGGCGCGGGCTCGATCACCAACTGGGCCAACATGCTGCCGGGCCAGCTGCAGGCTCTGTCCGAGAGCAAGGGCTGAGGCGATGGCTGGCGAGGGCGAGGCCCTGATCGCGCGCCTGCCGCGCGTGCGCGGGCCCTACACGGCCAATGCGGCGATCCGCGACCTGACCTGGTTCCGCGCCGGCGGGCCTGCGGACGTGCTGTTCATTCCGGCCGATGCCGATGACCTTGCCGCATTCCTTGCGGGCTGTCCGGCCGATATTCCCGTGCTGGTCATCGGCGTGGGCTCGAACCTGCTCGTGCGCGATGGCGGTGTTCCCGGCGTTGTCGTCCGGCTCGGGCGCGGCTTCATGCACATCACGCGCGAGGGCGAGACCCGGCTGCGCGCGGGTGCTGCGGTCCTTGACGTGGCGCTGGCGAAGGCGGCGCTGGAGGCGGGGCTTGCCGGGCTCGAGTTCATGCGCGGCATTCCCGGTGGCGTGGGCGGGGGGCTTCGCATGAATGCGGGGGCCTATGGGCGCGAGTTCAAGGATACGCTGGTCGAGGCCGTGGCGCTGACGCGGACGGGTGCGCGCGTCGTGCTGTCGAATGCCGAGATGGGGTTTTCCTATCGCAAGTCGGCGGTGTCGCCGGAGCTCATCTTCATCGAGGGCCTCTTCGAGGGGACGCCCGGCGACAAGGCCGAGATCGAGGCGCGCATGAACGAGATCACGCGCTCGCGCGAGGCGACGCAGCCCATCCGCAGCCGCACGGGGGGCTCTACCTTCAAGAACCCGCCCGGGCACAAGGCCTGGCAGCTCATCGATGCGGCCGGGTGCCGGGGCCTCAGGCATGGTGATGCCGAGGTGTCGACCCTGCACTGCAACTTCCTGATCAATCACGGGAAGGCCAGCGGCAACGAAATCGAGGCGCTGGGCGAAGAGGTGCGCGCGCGGGTCAAGGCTCAGAGCGGCGTCGAGCTCGAGTGGGAGATCAAGCGCGTGGGGCGGGCCTGAGGGCTGCGGCAAAGCGCCTGTGGTGCCTGCCTCTTTGTTCCTGTAATGTTCCAGCCATGGGCGGCAGGGCTGCCCTTCAGGCGCCGCGTGCGCAGAAAGGCTGGTGGCACACCGTCAAACGACCGACGAAAGTGTATCTTCTGTTTCAACAAGCGTTGGTTTGGCGCTCCCCTCGCGGGCACATTTCCCTTTCCATTTTCCCCAAATGGGGACAAAAAGATTCCGGGGCTGATGCTTCGCGCTTGGGATGATCTTGCGGGCATCGCATTGGGAGATTTGCGGTGAGCGAGAAACGGCACGTTGCGGTGTTGATGGGTGGCTGGTCGGCTGAGAGGCCCGTGAGCCTGGTCACCGGCAAGGGCTGTGCCGAGGCGCTGCGTGCCGAGGGTTTTCGCGTGACCGAGATCGATGTCGGGCGCGACATTGCCGAGGTGCTGATCAAGCTCAAGCCTGACGTCTGTTTCAACGCGCTGCACGGGCAGTGGGGCGAGGATGGTTGCGTCCAGGGGCTGCTCGAGATCCTCAACATTCCCTACACGCACTCGGGGGTTCTTGCCTCCGCAGTCGCCATGCACAAGGAGCGGACGAAGGCCGTCTATCGCAGCGCGGGGCTGCCAATCGTTAACGACATCGTGTGCTCGCGGCACGACGTGTCGCGGCAAACCGCCATAAAACCCCCATTCGTGATCAAGCCTGTTAACCAAGGGTCAAGTGTTGGCGTCTTCATAATCCGTTCAGGAGACAACAGGCCGCCCGAGCAACTGACGAGCCCGGACTGGAACCTTGGGGACGAGGTGATGGTCGAGGAGTTCGTGCCCGGGCGGGAACTGACTGTCGCCGTGATGGATGGCAAGGCGCTGGCCGTCACCGAGATCGTCCCGCGGACGAAGTTCTATGACTACGACGCGAAGTACGCAGAAGGTGGATCCGAACACGTGGTGCCCGCGAAGCTGCATCCCGACGCCTACCAGTCCGCGATGGACCTCGCGGAGAGGGCGCATGCCGTGCTGGGCTGCCGCGGGATCAGCCGCACCGATTTCCGCTATGACGACACGAAGGGCGAGCCGGGGCGGATCATCCTTCTCGAGACGAACACGCAGCCTGGCATGACGCCGACATCGCTCGCGCCCGAGCAGGCGGCCTACAAGGGCATCTCCTACCAGGCGCTGTGCCGGTGGCTTGTCGAGGACGCTTCATGCGGCAGGTAGGCAGCGCGGCGGACGAGGAGGATGATGCATCCGAGGGGGCAGGGCCCCGACGGCGGCAGAAGCCTCCGGCTGCGCGCACGCGTCCGCGCATCCAGCGCCCGCGCCGGCGTGGGCAGCCGACCACATTCCTTGAGCGCTGGCAGCAGGGCCTTCGCAATGAGGTGCG
>DAISVV010000010.1:0-30833 GCA_036840015.1 Micropepsaceae bacterium | reverse complement strand
CTCGCCGGCGGCGGCCAGCTCCGGGGTGCTCGCCCGAAAGGGCGCGGCGATCGCCGGGTCGTAGTGGGGGACGCAGCCGCCCCGGCCGTCGGGCTTGATCTGCGGCGCCGTCAGCGCCAGCCACTGCTCGCGCGTGTGCGGGCCGAAGCCCTGCGAACCCTGCCACAGCAGGTCGGCCGCCTGCTCCAGGCTGTCGAATCGCACCGGCATGCCAAGGTAGGTGCCGATGCGCGCCAGCGCCAAGGCCTCGATCCGCGGGCCCACGTCGTTCAGCACCAGGCGCTGCACGGGCGCGCCGGGCAGCGCCGCCCCGCCCAGGCCGATCAGCCCGCCCATCGAGGTGCCGACCCAGTCCACCGAAGCGGTGTCGAGCCGGGCCAGCAGCGTCACCATGTCGGCCACGTAGGCCGGGATGGTGTAGCCCATCGGGTCGGCCAACCAGTCCGAGCGGCCGCGCCCGCCCACGTCCGGGCAGACGACGCGACACTCCCGGGCGAGGTCGCGCGCGAGGGTGTCGCAGTCCCGGCCCTGGCGGCTCAGGCCGTGGACGGCCGATCCAAGGCTGACCAGCGCGATGCGGAAATCGCCGACCTGAAGGACCGCCTCGAGAAGCTCGAGCAGGAATCTGCCTCCGCGAAGGCCGAGGCAGAGGATGCGGCGATCGCGACAAGCGCCCGGCTGAAGAAGGTCGAGGACACGCAGGATGCAGTGCAGTGGTCGTTCGCCGACGGCCGCCCGTCGGTCCGTTCGGGCGATGGCCGCTTCGAGCTGGCTTTCCGTGGCCGCGTGCAGCTGGACTGGGCTTCGTTCATGCAGGACCAGAATGACTTCGGTGCGGGCTATGGCGCCGCGGGGGCCTGTGCGTCGACGAACGCGCTCTGCGACCTGGGCAGCGGTACCGTGTTCCGCCGCGTGCGCTTCGGCGTCGAGGGCAAGGTGTTCCGCGACTTCATCTACGAACTGCGTTTCGACTTCGGCGGCTCCGACGTTGAAGGCGCCGGCATCATCAACATCGCACGCGTCGGCTATACGGGCGTGCCTGGCCTTCGCATCCACGCTGGTGCGATCCAGCCGATCGTGACGATGTATGACGCGACCTCGTCGGCCGAGCTGACCACGATGGAGCGCCCGCAGGTTGTCACGGTCCTCGCCAGCAATTTCGGCGGCGACAATGGCCGCATCGGCCTCGAGGCGACCTACCAGAAGGAAGGCCTGCTCTATCCGGAAGACAATTTCGTGATCTCGGGTGCGCTGACCGGCGACCGCGTGGCCACGAACCGCACGGCCGGCGACCGGGACGAGGGCACGCAGCTCCTCGGCCGCGTTGCCTACCGCTTCTTCTCGGATGGCGTGTCGAACGCGCAGATCGGCATGAGTGCGGCGCAGCTGCAGTCGGCCCGTGGCGGCGCGGCGGGTTCCAACCGCACGATCCGCCTGCGTGAGCGCCCGGAAATCCGCGTGACGGGTGAGCGCTTCATCGACACCGGTGACATCAACATCGAGCCGGATCAGGGCGCAATGGCCTATGGCTTCGAGTTCGGTGCGAACTGGAAGAACCTCTACCTCGCCGGTGAGTGGTACAAGTTCGACATCGACCGCGTGAACAGCGCGGACGATCCGGAGTTCTCGGGCTGGTACGTGGAAGGCGAGTGGATCATCACCGGCGAGAACAAGCGCTATGCCGCTGCCGCGACGAACAACAACATCGCCGTGTTCCGCGGACCGTCGGTCACCTCGCCCTGGTCACCGGGTGGTGGCATCGGCGCGTGGTCGCTGCATGGCCGCTACAGCACGCTGGACCTGAACTGGAACGAAGGCGTGGCTGGCGCCGCGACGCCGACCAATGGCGTGCGTGGTGGTCAGGAGACCCACACGATCCTCGGCGTGACGTGGTACATGAACGCCAACCTGAAGATGATGGCCGAATACAACATGGTGGACATCGAGCGGCTGAATTCGGCGGGCGCAAGCCTCGATGCCGAGTTCGACATCCTCCAGGGCCGCCTGATGGTCACGTTCTGATTTCAGCACTGTCTGCCCTCTCCGTCCGCAAACCGGGCGGAGAGGGTTCTTCCCGTGAGAACCCTCTTCCTGACCCCGCTTGCGCGGGGTCTTTTTTTTTGCGGGTTGGCGTCAGACGGCCAGCGCGGCGTCGCGGATGGTGGCCTGCACGCGGGTGCGGCCCTGCCACTCATCGAGCTTCAGCGTGGCGGCGACATGAAGGCGCCGGCCCTTGTGCTGCAGCAGGAGGGCGCCCAGCTCGCTGTTGATGGCCTTGAAGGCGATTGCCCCCAGGCGGGCGCCGTCGGCCGCCTGAAGCGTGCAGCGCACATGCTGCTCGCCGACGACCGATGTCCAGGCGACGGAAAGCGATGGCAGGACGAAGACGGGTTCCTCGTTGCCGGCGCCATAGGGGCCGCAGCGCGCCACCAGCGCACAGAACTCGGGCGTGGCGCCCGAGGCGGCGAGTGCTGCGTCAATCACGAGCTCGCGTCCCTCGGTCGAGGTGGCGCAGGCGGCCGAGAGGCGCTCGACGAGGAAGGCGCGCAGGTCGTCGGTGCGGGAGGGATCGATGGTCAAGCCGGCAGCC
This sequence comes from Micropepsaceae bacterium, assembly GCA_036840015.1. Lineage (GTDB taxonomy): Bacteria > Pseudomonadota > Alphaproteobacteria > Micropepsales > Micropepsaceae > SZUA-430. The sequence goes on along the minus strand of DAISVV010000010.1, from coordinate 28,243 downwards.
ATCGCGTGCCCGCCGCCATTCACCAGCAGGCCTGCCTCGCGTGCCGCCACGATGGCGCTGCCAAGGTCGACGCCCGTCACGGAACGCCCCGAGCCCTTGCCGATGCCGTCATTCACGCCGATGGCGATGGCCGGGCGCGCATAGCGTTCCTTCAGGCGCGAGGCGACGAGGCCGATCACGCCGGGATGCCAGCCCTCGCCCGCCACGACGAGGACCGGGTTCTCACGCAGGCCTGCGTCGGCCTCGACGCGGGCCAGGGCCTCGTCCACCATCGCCTGCTCGATCACGCGGCGTTCCTGGTTGAGGGCATCAAGCTCGCGCGCGATGGCGAGCGCCTCGTCGCGACTGTCGGTCGACAGGAGGCGGGATCCGAGGTCGCAGCGCCCCACCCGGCCGCCCGCGTTCACGCGCGGTCCAAGCACGTAGCCCAGATGCCAGGGTTCGACGAGGCCGTTGATGCGGCCGACCTCGGCCAGGGCTTCGAGGCCCGGCACGGCGCCGTTGCGCAACTGATCGAGGCCGCGCATCACGAAGGCGCGGTTGACGCCGGTCAGCGGCACGACGTCGGCGACGGTGCCCAAGGCCACGATGCCAAGCCAGCGCCGGAGGTCGGGCATCGGGCGCTGCGCGAAGAAACCGCGCTCGCGCAGCCCGCGATTGAGTGCCACGCACAGCATGAAGGTCACGCCAATGGCGGCGAGCTGGCCCAGGCCTGACGTGTCGTCGCCGCGGTTCGGGTTCACGATGGCGCAGGCCCTCGGCAGGGTGCCGGCGGGCAGATGGTGGTCGCAGACGATCACGTCGGCGCCGCAGGCCTCGGCTGCGGCAAGGGGCTCGTGGGCCTGCGTGCCGCAATCGACGGTGACGATCACCTTCGCGCCACTGGTGGCGAGATGCTTCATCGCCGCCACGTTCGGGCCATAGCCCTCGGCGAGGCGGTCGGGGATGTAGACGACCGGCGCGGCACCGACGGCCTTCAGGTAGCGCGCGAGCAGGGCTGAGGATGTGGCGCCGTCGACGTCGTAGTCCCCGAAGATGGCAATGCCCTCACCGGCGATGATCGCCGCCGCGAGGCGGTCGACGGCGAGGTCCATGTCGCGGATGACGCTGGGATCCGGCAGGTCGTTCTTCAGCGTGGGGTTCAGGAAACCCTCGGCTGCGCCGGCCGCGATGCCGCGGGCATGCAGCAGGCGGGCGATCACGTCGGGGGCGCGCAAGGCCTGGGCGATGCGGAGCACCTCGGAGGGGTTGGCCGGGCGCTCGACCCAGCGACGGCCGAGCACCGAACGCGACACGCCGAGCACGGTCGCGCGTTCGCCTTCACCCGCCAGCGCGGCCTGCTTCATGCGCTCAGCGATCCTTGATCACGTGGCGGGCACGGATCCAGCGCACCGTCCCCGTCTTCGAGCGCATGACGATGGTTTCGCTTGTCATGAAACGGCCGGTGCGGTGGATGCCGCGCAGCATCGAGCCGTCGGTCACGCCGGTCGCGGCAAACATGACGTCGCCCGAAGCGAGGTCGAGGGTGCCATATTTCCGGTTGAAGTCCTTGATGCCGATGCGGGCCGCGCGCCCACGCTCGTCATCATTGCGGAAGACAAGGCGGCCCTGGATCTGCCCGCCGACACAGCGCAAGGCTGCGGCGGCCAGCACGCCTTCCGGCGCGCCACCCTGGCCCATGTAGATGTCGATGCCGGTCTCGGGATCGCTCGTGTGGATGACGCCGGCGATGTCGCCGTCGGAGATCAGCGCCACGGCGGCACCGGCCTCGCGCACCTTGGCGATGATGTCGGCGTGGCGGGGACGGTCGAGGATGCAGGCCTTGATCTCCTGCGGGCGCACGCCCTTGGCGCGCGCCAGCGCCAGGATGTTGTCGCGCGGATCAGCATCAAGGTCGACGATGCCCTCCGGGTAGCCGCCGCCGATCGCGATCTTGTCCATGTAGGTGTCGGGCGCGTGCAGGAGACTGCCGCCTTCGGCGACCGCGACGACGGCAAGCGCGTTGGCCATCGCCTTGGCGGTCAGCGTCGTACCTTCGAGCGGATCGAGCGCGATGTCGACCTTGGGGCCCTTGCCGGTGCCGACTTTCTCTCCGATGTAGAGCATGGGGGCTTCGTCACGCTCGCCCTCGCCGATGACCACGGTGCCATCGAAGTTGCACTGGTTCAGGGCGCGACGCATCGCGTCGACGGCGGCGCGGTCGGCGTCGTGCTCGTTGCCGCGGCCTACCTGGTCGTAGGAAGCGATCGCCGCCGCCTCGGTGACGCGCGCGAGTTCAAGCGTCAGGATCCGCTCCAAGCCGTCGGATGTCGTGAATTCAGCCATGATTCCCTCAGAAACGTTCTATGCGGACCATACAGGGTTGCTCCATCACCGTCCCGGTCGAAACGATGGCGGCCAGGGCCCTGACCATCGCATCTTCCCGGGCCTCATGCGTGATCATGACCACGGGCACGGCCTCGCCGGGTGACCTGCTGCGCTGCAGCATGGACTCGATCGAAATCGACTGGTCGGCCAGGCAGCGCGACAGGACGGCGATCACGCCCGGCCGGTCGATGACGGTAAAACGCAGATAGCAGGCGCCGACGTGGCTTGCCAGCGGCACGATCTCGGGGCGGGAAATCATCGCGGCCGGGGCGCCAAAGGCCGGCAGGCGCACGCCGCGGGCGATGTCGAGGATGTCGGCCATCACGGCCGAGGCTGTCGGTCCGGCGCCGGCGCCGCGGCCCTCGTAGACCGACTTGCCCACAAGGTCACCCTCGGCGACGACGGCGTTGAAGACGCCGTCGACATCGGCCAGCGGCGTGCCGTGCGGGACCATCGCGGGATGGACGCGCTGGCTGATGCCACGGCCGTCGCGCGTGGCGATGCCGAGCAGCTTGATGCGGAAGCCGAATTCATCGGCGAAGGCAATGTCCTCGGGCGTGATGCGCTCGATGCCCTCGACGTGGATGCCGTCGAGTGCGGGCGCATGGCCGAAGGCGACGGCGGCCAGCAGGGACAGCTTGTGCGCCGTGTCCATGCCGCCGATGTCGAAGGTCGGGTCGGCCTCGGCATAGCCCAGCTTCTGCGCCTCGGCGAGCACGTCGCCGAAGCTGCGGCCGGTGGCCTCCATCGTGGTCAGGATGTAGTTGCAGGTGCCGTTGAGGATGCCGTAGACGCGCGAGAGGCGGTTGGCGCCGAGGCCCTCGCGCAGCGCCTTGATGATCGGGATGCCGCCGGCCACGGCTGCTTCGAAGTTCAGCGCCAGGCCGCGCTCCTCGGTGGCCCTGGCCAGCGCGACGCCATGATGGGCGAGAAGCGCCTTGTTGGCGGTGACCACGGGAAGCCCGCGCGCGATCGCCGCCTCGACCGAGGCCTTGGCCGGACCACCCTCGCCGCCCATGAGTTCGACAAAGAGATCGATGTCGGCTGATGAAGCCAGCGCCACGGGGTTGTCAAACCAGGCGACGCCTTCCATCGGGAAGCCGCGGTCGCGTCCCCGGGTACGCGCCGATACGGCGTTGAGCTGCAGCGGGCGTCCGCAGCGGGCTGCGAGCGCGAAACCCGATTGCGACAGGATGCGGGCGACCGACGCCCCGACCGTGCCGAGACCGGCGATGCCTACGCGGAGTGGTTTCATTGTGCTGCCGTGCGGTTCTGGATGGCCGAAAGATCGATGGGCGGCGACGAGAGGAACTTGCGGACGTTGCGCGCCGCCTGCCTTATGCGGTGCTCGTTCTCGACGAGCGCGATGCGGACGTGGCTGTCCCCGTATTCGCCAAAGCCGACGCCTGGCGCCACCGCTACCTTCGCGTGCTCGAGAAGGAGTTTTGAATATTCAAGCGAGCCCAGGGGGCGGAACGGCTCGGGGATCGGGGCCCAGGCGAACATCGAAGCTTCGGGCGGGGGGATCTCCCAGCCGGCGCGCGCGAAGCCATCGACAAGCACATCTCGCCGGGATCTGTAGATCGCGCGCATCTCGTCGACGCAGTCCTGCGGTCCGTTCAGGGCCGTGGCGGCGGCGACCTGGATCGGCGTGAAGGCGCCGTAGTCGAGATAGGACTTGATGCGGCCGAGCGCGTGGATCAGCCGCTCGTTGCCAGCGGCAAAGCCCATGCGCCAGCCGGGCATGGCATAGGTCTTGGAGAGCGAGTTGAACTCGACCACGACGTCCTTGGCGCCCGGTACCTGCAGCATCGATGGCGGCGGCGTCTCGCCAAAATAGATCTCGGCATAGGCAAGATCGGAGAGGACCCAGAGCCCCTTGGCCTTGGCGAATTTCACGACGTCGGCATAGAAGTCGAGGCCAACGACCTGCGCCGTCGGGTTCGAAGGGTAGCTCACGACAACGGCCGTCGGCGGCGGCACGGCATGGCGCACCGCACGCTCCATGCCGCGCAGGAACTGCTCGGGGCTCGAGGCCTCGACATGGCGGATCGAGGCGCCAGCCAGGATGAAGCCGAAGGCATGGATGGGATAGGACGGGTTCGGCACGAGGATCGTGTCACCCGGCGCGGTCATCGCCTGGGCGAGGTTGGCGAAGCCTTCCTTGGAGCCGAGCGTGGCGATGACCTCGCGGTCCGGATCAATCTTCACGCCGAAGCGGCGATCGTAATAGGCGGCCATCGCCTTGCGCAGGCCCGGTATGCCGCGCGAGGAGGAGTAGCGGTTCGTGCGCGGGTTGGCGACGGTCTCGACCAGCTTGTCGACGATGTGCCGGGGCGTCGGCATGTCGGGATTGCCCATGCCGAAGTCGATGATGTCCTCGCCGGCGGCCCGCGCCTTTGCCTTCAGGCGGTTGACCTCTTCGAAGACATAGGGCGGCAGGCGCTTGATGCGCAGGAACTCGGAATTCACGGACGGACGCTCCTTCGGGGGGGGCGAGGCGGGTCTAGTTGGAGCCGTCGGGCTCGGCGGGCTTGGTGGCCGGTGTCGCCGGGGTCGCCTTCGCAGGTGCCGGCGGGGCGGCCGCGGGTGCGGCACCGCCGCGCAGCTCCTCGGCTGTGTGCCGGGCGTGATCCCGGTCAGCTACCAGTGCGTCCCGGATTTCACGACGCTGAGATTCGGTGGTTGTCAGTTCGCGCGCGGCAGGCTGGCTGCCGACCTTGGGAAACGCGGTCGGGGCGTCGGCGTTCTGGATCCGGGGCTGGGGCGCCTCCTCGGCAAGCGGATCGATCACGTCGCTGGACGCCGAGGCAGCGGCAGGCTTTACCGCCTCGGCTGCCTCAGGCTTGCGCGGCGCGGCTTCGGCCGGTTTTGCCGCGTCGGTGACGCCGTCCACCCAGGTGGAAGGCTTCGTCCACTCCGGCATCGTCGAGCAACCGGCAAGAAGGCCGGCTGCGAGGGCAAAAGGCAGCAGTTTCGTGTCAAAGCGCGTCATCACGCGTCAGCTCCGGATGTGGTGCCCGGAGCCACAATGCCCCGGCGCAATGAAGGGCGTAATTTTGCGTCAAAGCGGACTGAAACTCCACCTTTAATATTGGTCGGCTAAAGGCGTAAAAAAGAGGCTGTGTTCGCCAACGGCCGGCTTGCGACATCGTTGCAGGACCAGACGCCGTCGTGACCACTTGGGAGACCCAGATGCAGGACAGGACCAACAAGACCGCGTTCCAGGTCAAGGACCCCGCCGAGTTCTCGCGGAACATGATCAAGGTCGCCATCCAGAGCCAGCGCCTCGTGACCGAATTCATGAAGGCGCAGGCCAAAAACCCTTCCAAGGGCGGCTCGCCCGATCCGCTGAACCTGGGGCAGACCTTCGTCGACTTCCTCGGCCACGCCATGCGCAATCCCGGCCATTTCGTCGAGGCCAACTTCAAGCTCTGGCACGACTACCTGAACCTCTGGCACCACACGGCGCGGCGCATGCTGGGCGAAGACACGCAGCCCGTGATCGAACCGTCGCCGGGCGACAAGCGCTTCAAGGACCGTGACTGGAGCGAGAACCAGGTCTTCGACTTCATCAAGCAGTCCTATCTTCTCTCGGCGCGCTGGCTGCAGTCGACCATGGGCGAGGTTCAGGGGCTCGACGAGAAGACGCGCAAGCGCGTCGACTTCTACACCAAGCAGTTCGCCGATGCGATGAGCCCCTCGAATTTCCTGTTCACGAACCCGGAAGTGATGCGGGTGACGATGGAGAGCAATGGCGAGAACCTCGTCAAGGGGCTCGACAACCTGCTGCGCGACCTTGAACGCGGCAAGGGACAGCTGGCGATCACGCAGACCGACATGGACTATTTCGAGGTCGGGCGGAACCTGGCGCTGACGCCGGGCAAGGTTGTCTTCCAGAACGACCTGATGCAGCTCATCCAGTATGAGCCCTCCACCGAGCAGCAGTACCGGCGCCCGCTGGTCATCTTCCCGCCGTGGATCAACAAGTACTACATCCTGGACCTGGGTGAGAAGAACTCGTTCGTGAAGTGGGCAACCGCGCGCGGCTACACGGTGTTCGTCGCTTCATGGGTGAACCCGGATGCGCGGCTGGCGCAGAAGACCTTCGAGGACTACATGCGCGAGGGCATCTTTGCCGCGCTTGATGCAATCGAGAGGGCGACGGGCGAAAAAGAAGTCAACGCGATCGGCTATTGCATCGGCGGCACGCTGTTGTCGGCGACGCTCGCCTACATGGCCGCAAAGGGCGACAACCGCATAAAGTCGGCCACCTTCTTTGCAGCCCAGGCCGACTTCTCGGAGGCCGGCGACCTGCAGGTCTTCATCGACGATACGCAGCTGTCATCCATGGAGGAGATGATGAAGGCGCAGGGCGGCTATCTTGACGGCGCGAAGATGGCGACGACGTTCAACATGCTGCGCTCGAACGACCTGATCTGGAGCTTCGTGGTCAACAACTATCTGCTCGGCCGCGACCCGATGCGCTTCGACTTGCTCTACTGGAACTCGGATGCGACGCGCATGCCGATCCAGATGCACCTGTTCTACCTGCGCGAATGCTATCGCGACAACAACCTCGCCCGCGGGCGCATGATGCTGGGTGGCGAGACGCTTGACCTGTCAAAGGTCAAGATCCCGATCTACCTGCAGTCCTCGCGCGAGGACCACATCGCGCCCTATCGTTCGGTCTACAAGTCGACCAAGCTCTTCCAGGGGCCCGTCACCTTCATGATGGCGGGATCGGGACACATCGCGGGCGTGATCAACCATCCCGATGCGCGCAAGTACCAGCATTGGACGAACAGCAACCTGCCCGACACGGTCGAGGAATGGATCGCGGGGGCCGAGGAGACGCCGGGCTCGTGGTGGCCGCACTGGGACAAGTGGCTGGCGGAGAAGTCGGGCGACATGGTGACCGCGCGCAAGCCCGGCAAGGGCAAGCTCAAGGTCATCGAGGATGCGCCGGGCAGCTATGCCCGGATGAAGTGACCCGACAGCGGCGACAGGCTTCAGTTCATGAGCCGAAGCGCACCGCGGATACGGACGGCGAGCTCGGCGAAGGCATTCTGTATCTGCTCGGGCGAGTCGGCCGAGTAGAACATGCCCGGCGAGGCGCAAGCCTGGAGCGCGGGGCCCAGCTTGGTGAAGTGCGGCCGGACATAAGTCTCGAAGGCGCTGTTTCCCTTGAGCTCGACGTAGCGCAACTGGATCACCGCCACGCTGATGCCGCGCGCCTTGATCTCCTCGCAGGGCGTATTGCCGATCGGGCCTGAACTGATGCGGTTCCAGTCGAACTGCATGCCATCGCTTACGATTACGACGAATTGCCTGGGGCGATCCTTGGTGCCGTCGCCGTTCTGGGCGGGAAGGGTTGCCCTGCCCTCCGACAAGCTGGGCGTGAGGCGCGAGGCGCTGTTCGAATTGTTATGCACTACGCCGCTCAGGGTAAAGTTGGCGACGGCGTTCTTTGCCTTCGTGAAGTCATCGGTCATCGCGAGGCGCGGCTCGAAATTCCGGCTCATCCCCGCAACGCTGTAGCGGACCACCTGCTCCTCGAGCTGCACCTCACGCACCTTGTCCATCAGCATCTGGACGTTCTGTTTCATGAGGTCGATGCGCAGCTTCACCCCTGCGGTGTGCGCCTTGTCCATGGATGTCGGTTTGCTGCCCATGTGGCAGGCGAAGGCGCAGCCAGCAATCTTTTGCAGGGAGTCGCGGTCCTTTTCAGTGGCGGCAACACACATGGAGGCGGATGCATCGAGCCACAGCGAGATGTCCATGGATCCCCCGACCTCTATGCCGGCCGTGGTTTGCCCGGAGACATCCATGGTGGGGGTTCCAAGGATCCCGGCAAAGGCGAGCGGCGCTGCCGCAGTGAAGCTGGCCACTGCGGACCGCGAGTTGCCGCTGCCCGTGAACGTGATGTTCAGCTTCGGGGACGTGGCCAGGAGCTCGGGCGGGAGGCTTGCATTGAAGGTCGCCTCGGCAACCTGCGCACGCTTGTCGTCGGGCGTGTACTCGGCCAGCGCCGCAAGCGTCGCCGCGTCGAGGGCGTCCTGCAGCTGCATGCGCGTGGAGAGCACCTTGGTCACGTCAACCGCCATGCCGATGGCAAGCATCAAAGGGATCAGGCTGAGCGCGAACATGATCGCGACATTGCCGGATTTGTCATGAAGCATGAGACACCCGTCCTTAATTCTTCCGCAATATGAGACGGTGTGGGTGAATTTTTTGTTTACACGGCGATCAGTCTGCCAATTTGGTTAATTCCATCACTCCGTAAAGGCACAGGTTTCTATCGAGTTCAATTCATCAGCCTGAGGGCGCCGCGAATGCGCACGGCAAGTTCCGCGAAGGCCGTCTTGATCTGGTCGGGTGTATCGGCGGAATAGAACATGCCGGGCGCGGCGCATTTCTCGAGGGCGGGCCCGAGCTTGGTAAAGTGCGGTCGGACATAGAACTCGAAGGCACCATCGCCCTTCAATTCCACATAGCGCAACTGGATGACGGCCACGGAGATGCCACGCGCCTTGATGTCCTCGCAGGGGGTGTTGCTGACCGGACCCGAGCTGATGCGGTTCCAGTCAAACTGCATGCCGTCGGTGACGATGATGACGAAGTTGCGCGGCCGGTCCTTGGTGCCGTCGCCGTTCTGCGCGGGCAAGGTGCCCTTGCCCGTGTTGATGGTGGGCGTCAGCAGCGAGGCGCTGTTCCAGCCATTGTGCACTGTGCCGCTCAGCTTGAAGTTCGACACGGCGTTCCTGGCCATCGTGAAGTCATCGGTCATGGCCAGCCGCGGCTCGAGGGTCCGGCTCATGCCCGAGACGCTGTAGCGAACCACCTGCCCTTCAAGCTGCACCTCCCGGATCGTGTCCATGAGCATCATCACGTTCTGCTTCATCAGGTCGATCCTGAGCTTCAGGCCCTTGCCATGCGCCTTGCTTTCCGACGTGGGCGGACCGTCCATGTGGCAGGCGAACGCGCAGCCCGTCAGCTTGCGCAGGGCGTCGCGGTCGGCTTCGGTTGCAGCCACGCCCATGGAGGCCGAGGAGTCGAGCCACAGCGAGATGTCCATCGAGCCACCAATCTGGATGCCGGCCGTCGTCTCGCCCGTAACCTCCATGGTCTCCGTTCCCAGGATACCGGCAAAGGCCAGGGGTGCTGCCGCCGAGAAGCTTGCAACAGCCGACCTCTCGCTGCCGGCGCCCGTGAACTTGATGCTGAAGTTGGGCGCAAGCGCGGCCACCTCGGGGCTCAGGCTTGCCGCAAAGGTCGCCTTGGCGACCTGATCGCGCTTGTCGTCGGGCGTGGACTCCGACAGTGCAGCGAGGGTTGCCGCGTCGAGCGCGTCCTGCAGTTGCATGCGGGTGGACAGAACCTTGGTCATGTCGACCGCCATCCCGATGGCCAGCATCAGAGGGATCAGGCTGAGCGCGAACATGATCGCCACGTTGCCGGACTTGTCGCGAAGCATGGGAAATCCCTTTCGTTAATGCTTCGGCAATATGAGACGCTGTGGGTGTATTTTCCGTTTATTCCAGCCTACTTGTGTGAATTGGGTAAAGATCTCTACTCTGCCGCCTTGTGAATTAGGTTCTCTTCTAATTCATAAGCCGCAGTGCCCCGCGGATGCGAACGGCCAGCTCGGCGAAAGCCTCCTGGATCTGCGCAGGCGTATCGGCGGAATAGAACATGCCCGGCGAGGCGCATGCCTGGAGGGCGGGCCCGAGGTTGTTGAAGTGCGGTGCAACCCAGTGCTGGTAGTGCACGTTTCCGGGGTCGGGGACATAGCGCAGCTGGATCACTGCCACCGGAATACCCCGGCTCTTGATATTCTCGCACGAGACGTTGCTGATCGGACCCGGGCTGATGCTGTGCCAGTCGAACTGCATGCCGTCGGTGACGATCACGACAAAGCGGCGAGGGTTGTCGACGGTGCCGTCACCGTTCTGTGCCGGCAGGGTGCCCCTGGCCGTGTTCAGGACAGGTGTAAGTCGGGATGAGCTCTGGCTATGCGTGGTGCCGCTGAGCGCGAAATTTTCCACCGCCGTGTGGATGGCGTCGTAATCACTCGAGAGGGCTATGCGTGGCTCGAACGACCTCGCCATCCCGGACACGCTGTAGCGGACAACCTGCTCCGGCAGCTGGACTTCGTGGATCTTCTCCATGAGCGCCAGCACGTTCTGCTTCATCAGGTCGATCCTGAGAACGATACCGTTGTCCTTGGCCTTCTTCTGGGATGTCGGCGGGCCGTCCATGTGGCAGGCAAAGAAGCAACCGGTCAGCGCCTTCAGCTTGTCGCGATCGAGCTCGGTCGCAGCAACGCCCATGGATGCCGAGGAATCGAGCCACAAATGGATGTCCATGGCGCCGCCGACGGCTATGCCTGACGATGTCTGGCCCGAGACATCGAGCGTGTCGACACCGAATATGCCCGCAAATGCAAGCGGAAGGTCAACGGCAAAGGAGGCCGTAGCGCTCTTGTTGTTGCCGGACTCGGTCACCGACAGGCTGAATTGCGGTGACAGGTTCCGGAGGTACTCGGACAAGCTTGCCTCGAAGGCCTTTTGTGCCACGCTTTGGCGCTGGTGGTCGGGCGTCGTCTCGGCGAGAGCCGCAAGCGCGGCTGCATCGAGGGCGTCCTGCATCTGCTTCTTGACCGACAGTGCATTGCCGATGTCCACAGCAATGCCAATGGCCAGCATCAGCGGGATGAGGCAGAGCGCAAACGTCATTGCAACGTTGCCAGACTTGTCATGAATCACTGGTAGCCCTCCACGCCGTGAAGAGCGTCACATTGGGATGCGGGGGTGAAGATCGCGTTTACTTGCAGCTTGCTCGCAACACGGGGTTAACACCGTGTCAACATGGCACACTTTTCGGGGACATAGACCCATTTTCCCGTGCGCGGCGCGCTTCAGCCGTCGCTCAGCGACTTTGCCCTGGCGTCGTCTTCCCTCGCTTTCTCGAACTCGCCGAGGCTTGAATATGCCTTCGCACGGTTGGCGTAGGGATATGGCTCGTCTGGTGCCAGGCGAATAGCGTCGGTATAGTCCGTGATGGCTGCGAGCCAATCGCCCTGTTGCGCGCGTACCCTGCCCCGCGCGTTGTAGGCCCTCCACGCATCCGGCGCGAGCGCGATCGATGCCGACAGGTCGGAGATGGCAAGGTCAAGGCGGTTCTTTCCCAACTGGCAGATGCCGCGCCAGAGAAGGGCACGCGCGTTGCGCGGATCAGCCGCAATGGCGGGTTCGAGATCCTTCATCGCCTCATCGATGCGCTGGAGCATGACCAGCGTCTCCGCCCGGTTGACATGATACATCCATGTCCTTGGCGCCAGCCTCAGCGCCTCGTCATAATCCGTCAATGCCTCGGCATAGCGGCCGGCCGCGGCGTGGATCACGCCCCTGTCGTTGAACGCCTCGTGGTAGTCGGACTTCAACCGGATGGCCTCGGTAAGGTCCCTGAACGCCTCTTGCGCCTTGCCGGCGTCTGCGCGAACGGATCCCCGGTTGAAGTAGATATTGGCATCGGCCGCGCCCAGCCTGATGGATTCGGTGAAATCAGCCTCGGCGCGAAGGTAGTCCTTCTTCTTCCAGTACGAGATCGCGCGCATCCGGAATGAAAGGCGATCGTCGGGCTTGAGCCGGATGGACTCGTTGAAGTCCGCGATGGCGGCATCGAAGTTGCCCATCTCGTCATGGGTGTAGCCGCGGCCATAGAAGGGGCGGAACCACTCGGGATCCAGCTCGACGGCCTTGTTGAAGTCGCGCAGGGCTTCGGCGAATTTTCCAAGCTCGACCTGGTCCCAGCCCCGGCCGATATAGGCATTGATGCCGGCGGGCGCGATGCGGATCGCCTCGGTGTAGTCGCGGATGGCCAGTTCCCACTTGCCCTGGTCGTCGTAGACCTGTGCGCGGCCGTGGAAGTAGTTCGCGACCTTGGCATCGATTGCGATGGCACGGCTGAAGTCAGCAAGCGCCTTGTCGAGCTGCTTCAGGTTCTCCTTGTGGATCCAGGCCCGCTCGTAAAGTGCTTCGTCGAATTCCGGATCGATCTTCAGCGCCTGCGTGAAATCGTCGACCGCGCCCTGGTGCTGACCCGCCTCGGCCCGTGCATAGCCGCGCCCATAGGCGTTGCGGGCGTCCTTCGGGTCGAGGCTGATGGCCTTCGTGAAGTCGGTGATGGCGGTTGCATAGTCCTTGCGCGAGAGATGCACCCAACCGCGGCCGCGGAACGCATCTGCATAGCCGGGGCGCAGCTTGATGGCCTCGGAGAAGTCGCTGATCGCCTTGTCCTCGTCGTCGGTACCGCGTTGCGACCAGCCGCGGCTGTACCAGGCCTCGGCGAAGGCCGGGTCCTGCTCGATGGCGCGCGTGTAATGGCCCGTGGCCGCCTTGTAGTCGTCCTTGTCGTAGGCAACCTCGCCGAGCTCATAGGCCTCCTGCGCTTCGGCGTTCGTTGTCAGGGGAACCGCCGGCTTCTCCGTCGCAGCGATCGCAGACCCGGTCGCCACAACCATCATGACCGCGACGATTGCCACCCGATAGCCTGCTCCGCGCATTTGCCTCCAGCCCCCTCAATCCACCGATCCCGGTCAGCCTAATGCCGACGCGCTGCAGCAAACAAGTTTCTTGAGTGGACCCTTGCTGTCCGGGGTATACTGCCTGTTTGGTTTGTTAACCGTGAACCGTTACTCTGGTGACTGGCTGAGCATGCGGAGATTCTTCGTGTCCAAGAACTGCATCCTGATCGGCGCGCCGGTGGATTCCGGGCAGCGGACGCAGGGCTGCATCATGGGGCCGTCGGCCTACAGGGTTGCCGGCCTTGCCGATACGCTGCGCGAACTGGGGCACACCGTCGAGGACTGGGGTGATGTTGCGCCGGGCACCGTGACGGCGTTTTCCACCCTCTCGCCGCACATCCACGCTGCGGCCGAAACGCTCGCCTGGACCCGTGCGCTTTGCGAGGCGGCGCAGAAGGCCATGGCGACGGGTCGCTTTCCGATCTTCATGGGCGGCGACCATGCCATGTCGCTGGGCACCGTCGCCGGCGTTGCCGCGCAGGCCCATGCAGCCGGACGCCAGCTTTTCATCCTGTGGCTCGATGCGCACTCGGACCTGCACACGCCGCAGACATCCTCGTCCGGAAACTTCCACGGCATGCCGGTTGGCTACATTGCCGGGCGTACCGGCTTTGACGGGTTCCCGCCCTTCCCCCATCCGGTGCCGGAGCAGAACATCTGCCTGTTCGGCCTGCGCTCGATCGATCCGGCCGAGCAGGCAGCGCTGCGCGACCGGGCCTATCACGTGAACGACATGCGTGTGCTGGACGAGCGCGGGATCGTAGCTCCGCTGCGCGCCTTCCTGCAGAAGGTCGAGCACGAGAAGGGGATGTTGCATGTGTCTCTGGATGTCGATTTCCTCGATCCGTCGATCGCGCCAGGCGTGGGCACGACGGTGCCCGGTGGCATCACCTTCCGCGAGGCCCATCTCGTGATGGAACTGCTGCACGAGCAGAACCTCGTGACGTCGCTCGACCTGGCCGAGCTGAACCCCTTCCTTGACGAACGCGGGCGCACGGCGCGGCTGATGGTCGACCTGGTGGCGAGCCTGATGGGACGCAAGGTCTTTGACAGGCCCACGCAGGGTGCCGGGTGAAGCCATGAACGCGCCCTCGCAGCTGGCCCTGGTGCCGTTCATCAGCGTCGAGAACATGATGCGCTTCGTGCTTCATGTCGGGATCGAGCGCGTGCTTGTCTAACTGACATCCGAGATCGAAGCCGACTTCCTGCGCTGGGAGCATTTCGACAAGACCCCGCGCGTGGCAAGCCATTCGCCGGTTGGCGTCATCGAGCTCATGCCCACGTCGGACGGCGCGTTCTACGGCTTCAAGTATGTCAATGGGCATCCCAAGAACATGCAGGCCGGCCTGCAGACGGTGACGGCCTTCGGCGTGCTGGCCGACGTGTCGACAGGCTATCCGCTGCTCGTCTCCGAGATGACGATCCTGACGGCGCTGCGTACGGCGGCCACGTCGGCGATGGCAGCACGTCACCTGGCGCCGCGTGGTGCGCGGACCATGGCCATGATCGGAAATGGTGCGCAGTCCGAGTTCCAGGCGCTGGCCTTCCGGGCGATCTGCGGCATCGAGCATGTGCGCCTGCACGACATCGATCCCGCCGCCACGCGCAAGTGTGCGGCCAATCTTGCCGGCACGGGGATGCGCGTCACGTCCTGCCGCACGGCCGAGGAGGCCATCGAGGGGGCACAGGTCATCACGACGTGTACTGCCGACAAGCAATATGCCACCATCCTCACCGACAACATGGTCGGGACGGGCGTGCACATCAACGCGATCGGCGGGGATTGCCCGGGAAAGACTGAACTGCACCGCGACATCCTGCTGAGATCGGAGATCTTCGTTGAGTACGCGCCGCAGACGCGCATCGAAGGCGAAATCCAGCAGCTTGCGCCTTCTCACCCTGTTACCGAATTATGGGAGGTCATCGCAGGCCGCGCGCCGGGACGGACCCGCGCCGATCAGGTGACGCTGTTCGACGGTGTCGGTTTTGCGATCGAGGACTTCGCGGCTCTGCGCTATGTGCATGATCGCGTGAAGGGCTCCGGGTTCGTGCAGAACCTCGACATGATCGCCGACCCGGACGACCCGCGGGACCTTTTCGGGATGCTGATGCGGGCGCAGGCCTGAGCCCTGGGGGTCGGACGGTGGCGGGGCCCGTCTGTGGACAAATCCGGCGGCCGTCCATGAGTTCGCGCAAGAACGCCCTGTTTCGGGGACCCTTGGCCGCATTACGCCTTCGTATGTTGTTTCGCAGGCCGGGCTGCGTTAGCTGGTGCAACAAATTCGTTTTGCAACGCAACAATCCTCGCCGGAGTTCCAGATGAAGAAGATCATGATTGCATCGGCCGTGCTGCTGTCGCTTGCGGGTGCGACCTCGACCGCGCAGGCTGAAAACTTCCTTGTGAGCCTGCTTCAGAGCGTGACGTGGCAGCCGCCAAAGTGCACTGCGCCGGAAGTGCTCACGCAGGTCAAGGACCGTGCGGGCAACATCCACTTCCGCTGCATGAAGCCGCCGGTGAAGAAGTAGCGCTGCAATCGCGCCCGGTGTGATGCCCGTCACACTGCGCTTCACAATGGCGCATGAGCATGAAGCGATTGTGAGCCGGCAATCTTGGTAAAGGTCGCAGTTTGGCCCCAATCTGACCTGAAGTTCGGGTGACCACGCCCATCTTCAGGAGGTTCCATGCTGCTTTTCCGCCTGGTGCACAGGTCAACCCCTGTGCTGCTTGCTGCCGGCCTCGCGCTTGCTGCGGTCTCGCCCCCGACTGACGCGACGGCGGCGCCGGGACAGGGTCGGACCCTGCAGGCGCCCCAGAAGACCATGAAGCCGTTTGGCTCCGAGCGTGAGCTGATCGCGTTCCTGAAGAAGCGCCAGCAGCCCGTGCGACCGCGGGGTCAGTATCCAACCTCGGCAAGCTTGCCCCCGCCCCCACCGTCGCCCCCGCCATCACCCGCACCCGCGGCGGCTCCAGAGGCCAGCGCGGCATCAGACAGTGCCAGCAGCATCACCAACACGCAGGAGGCAGGTGTCGACGAGGGCGGCATTGTCAAGATGAAGGGCGACCTTCTGATCGTGCTCCGGCGCGGGCGCGTGTTCACGGTGTCGACGCGTGACGGTGATCTCAAGCCCATCGACTCGATCGATGCCTATCCGCCCGGCGTCAGCCCGTCTGGCGACTGGTATGACGAGATGCTGGTCACGGGCGATCGTGTGATCGTCATCGGCTACAGCTATGCGCGCGGCGGCACCGAGATCAACCGGTTCCAGCTCGGGAGCGACGGCAGCCTGTCCTACGAGGATTCGTATCACCTGCGCTCGAACGACTATTATTCATCACGCAATTATGCGTCGCGGCTCATTGGCACGCGCCTGATCGTCTACACGCCGCTCGATCTGCCCTACAATGCGGCCGAGAACATGAACTGGTTGCCGGCGCTCAAGCGTTTCAGGGGCCCTGGCTCGCCGGGAACATTCGAGCCGACGACCTCGGCGGTCAACATCTACTTGCCGCCAGCCGTCCTGAAGGACACGTCGATGCCCTCGGACCTGCACACCGTTACCGAATGCGACCTGTCGGCGTGGCGGCTGAGATGCAAGTCGACAGGCGTCCTCGGCCCCTCGGGTCGTACCTTCTATGTGTCCTCGTCGGCGGTCTATGTCTGGCTCAATGCGCCCTGGCGTGAGGATCAGGCACGCGGCGAACCTTCGGGCCTGCTCTATCGCATGCCGCTCGATGGCGCGGCGCCATCGGCGATCGCCGTGCGCGGCATGCCAACGGACCAGTTCTCGTTCCGGGAAGACTGGAACGAGGGCTTCCTGAATGTTCTCGTTCGCAGCAATGGGGCTGGCGATGCCATGTGGATGCCCGAGTTTGCGTCCGGCGCCATGTCGCTGCTGCAGGTGCCGCTCAGGGCGTTCAACGATGGCCAGACGGAAGCCGGGCGGGCCAGCTATCGCCTGCTGCCGCAGGCTGAAGGCCGCAGCTGGGCGCTGCAGAACCGCTTCGTCGGCGATTATGTCCTCTATGGCAGGGGCGCCGGCTGGGATACGAACACCGCGGCGTCAACGCTGGTTGTAGCGGGCGTGCGCAATGGCTCGGTGTCCGTCATTCCGCTGCAGCATGGCGTTGACCGCATCGAGGCCATGGGACGGGACGCCGTCGTGGTTGGTGGCGATGGCCGCGACCTTCACTTCCGCGCCATCGAACTGACGGATGGGCCGGTGCCCCATATCGGCGACCGCTACACGATGGCGGGGGCCTCGCAGGGCGAGACGCGCAGCCATGCGTTCTTCTTCAAGCCCGACGCCGGCTATGACCAAAGTGACCGGAGCGCGGGGATCATGGGCCTGCCGGTGACGCGCGCCGGGCGGCCGGGCTATGGCCAGCTTGTCGAGAACGCGGCCGGCATCGTGTTCGTGCGACGTGCGGCGCGGCAGTTCTCGGCCCTCGGCGAACTCGGAGCAAGCCAGAGCGGCATCGTCGATGACGGATGCCGCGCTTCGTGCGTCGACTGGTACGGCAACTCGCGGCCGATCTTCATCGGCAACCGGACCTTTGCGCTGATGGGCTACGAGCTGGTCGAGGGCAGCGTGTCACGCGAGGCGATCCGGGAGATCCGACGGGTTTCGTTCGCGCCGGGCCGCGGGCGTCCAGCCAACTGAAAAGACGGCGCCGCTGCACACCGGCAGCGGCGCCCAGTTTACGTGTACCTTGCGGCCTACCAGGTTGCCCCGGGACGACCCGATGGCCTGGGCTGGAAGTCCTGCGCCTTCATGACGGCCCTGACTTGCTGGGGTGTCGGCATGACCGGGCGGACCTGACCCTGGCCCCATGAGAGGTTCTGGACCGTCGACGGCATGTTGCGCGCGGCGCCGACCTGCGAGCCGAAGTGCTTGATGCCTTCGCGCACGAGGCTTGCGTAGACGACGATGGTCAGGGCCAGGTTCTCGCGCGTGACACCGCCGTTGAGGAGAACGCCGCGGCCGAAGGCGATCGTCTTTTCGTCGGTCTTGACGGAGGTGACGAAGAAGTTGTCGCTGTTGCGGGCGTTGATCATGTCTGGCGTGATGCCTGCGCTGCCCATGTCGACGAAGACAAGCATCACGACGGTCATGCACTTGCCGGGCTTCACCTCGCAACCGGCGAAGCCGAAGGCATAGGGCAGAACACCATCGCTGAAGGTCACGACCTTGGTGCCCTCATTTTCCTGCACCTGGGCGCCGGTCACGCCCATGTCGGACAGGAGGGCAATCATGTTTTCGGGCGAGGCGTTGTCGATGATTGCCTTGGGATTTGAGATCTTGAGGCCTGTGTCCTGCGCCAGGGCGGGCGACAGGGAGGCAAGAAGCATCAGGCTGGCAAGGGTCGTGGCAAGGACATGGCGCATGGGGCTCTCCGGAGTTGCGTGAGCCAGATTAGGCAGGCCCCGGCCCGGGTTGCAAAGCGATAATGCCAATGTCCCCCGGCATCGCCACACGCGCAGGTCGCGCGCCCTGGCATGGCTCGCGGGTTCGGGGATGAATGATGCCCGGTGGGGGAAGAGCCACACCTGCGGCGTCGCAGCGGTTGCGGGTTATTTCGGGGACATCTTGCGGCGCGGGATCAGGGCGGATCGATGTCGCCTGCCTCATAGCCGGCAGCAATCTCTGCCACGTGCGCTGCCAGACGGCCCTGCCCGATCGCGTCGCGCAGGCCTGCTGTCAGGTCCTGATAGTGGGTCAGGTTATGCCAGGTGATGAGCATCGAGGCGAGGATCTCCTCGGCCTTGACGAGGTGGTGGAGGTAGGCGCGCGAATACTGGCGGCAGGCCGGACAGCGGCAGCCTTCCTCCAGCGGCCGCGGGTCGTCGGCATGGCGCGCGTTGCGCAGGTTTACGGGGCCGCGCCGGGTGAAGGCCTGCCCGTTTCGACCCGAGCGCGTCGGCAGCACGCAATCGAACATGTCGATGCCGCGCATCACGGCGCCCACGATGTCGAGTGGCTTGCCGACGCCCATGAGATAGCGCGGACGGTCATGCGGCAGGTGGGGCACGGTCACGTCGAGCACGTCGAACATGCGCGCCTGCCCTTCGCCGACGGCCAAGCCACCCACGGCATAACCGGGAAAGCCGATCTCCTGCAGTGCTGCGGCGGACCGCGCGCGCAGGTGCGGGTAGATGCTGCCCTGCACGATGCCGAAGAGCGCGCGGCCGGGGGCCTGCCGGAAGGCCGCCTTCGAGCGCTTCGCCCAGCGCGTCGAGAGGTTCATTGATGCCTCGGCCTCGGCTTCGGTTGCCGGGAAGGGCGTGCATTCGTCGAGCACCATGTGGATGTCCGAGCCCAGCAGGGCCTGGATCTCCATGGAACGCTCGGGCGTCAGGAGGTACTGCGTGCCGTCGATGTGGGACTGGAAGGAGACGCCGTTCTCGTCGAGCTTGCGCAGTTGCGCCAGCGACATAACCTGAAAACCGCCGGAGTCGGTCAGGATGGGGCGCGGCCAGTTCATCATGCGGTGCAAGCCACCCAGCCGCGCCACGCGTTCGGCCGAGGGCCGAAGCATGAGGTGGTAGGTGTTGCCCAGGATGATGTCGGCGCCGGGCTCGCGTACGCTCTCGGGCAGCATGGCCTTCACGGTGCCGGCTGTTCCCACCGGCATGAAGGCCGGCGTGCGGATGTCACCGCGCACGGTCCGTATCAGGCCTTTGCGGGCGGCGCCGTCGGTGGCCTCGACTGAGAAGGTGAAACCGGTCATGAGGGGTTGCGTACCAGAAGACAGGCGTCGCCGTAAGAATAGAAGCGGAAACGCCTTGCGACCGCGTGGGCATAGGCCGCTTGCATGGTCTTCAGGCCGCAGAAGGCCGAGACCAGCATGAACAGGGTCGAGCGCGGCAGGTGAAAATTGGTCAGCAGCATGTCGGCTGTGCGGAAGGTGTAGCCGGGCGTGATGAAGATGTCGGTGTCGCCCATCCAGGGCTGAAGGACGGGCGTGCTCGCGGTCTCGACTGTACGCAGGCTCGTCGTCCCCACGCACATCACGCGACTGCCACGCCGGCGCGCCTCGGTCACCGCGTCGGCGGTCTCCTGCGGGACATGACCCCATTCGGCGTGCATGCGGTGGTCGGCCGTGTCATCGGCCTTGACCGGCAGGAAGGTTCCGGCGCCCACGTGCAGCGTGACATGGCGGCGCGCAATGCCGCGCGCGTCAAGTGCTGCAAGGAGACCCGGTGTGAAATGCAGGCCTGCGGTGGGTGCGGCCACCGATCCGTCATTACGGGCATAGACCGTCTGGTAGTCCGACGTGTCCCTCTCGTCGACTGCCCGGCGACCGGCAATGTAGGGCGGCAAGGGCATGATACCGTGGCGCGCGATCGCCGCATCGAGGTCGGCACCTGCCACGTCGAAGAGGAACTCGATCTCGCCACCCGCACCCTTGGCTTCAACGCGAGCGCTGAAGCCGCCGGGGAAGTGCAGCGTGTCGCCGGGCTCGAGCTTGCGACCGGGCCGTGCGAAGGCCGCCCAGCGTGCGGGCGCGAGGCGCTTGTGCAGCGTTACGTCGATGCGCGCTTCGGCCGACAGGCCGCGCGCCGGCCGTGTGCCGGCCAGCTGCGCCGGGATCACGCGGGTGTCGTTGAAGATACCGACATCCCCCGGCGACAGGAACGCCGGCAGGTCGCGCAGGGTCGCCTCCTCGAAGGAGAGGCTGTTCTCCCGGATGACCAGAAGCCGCGCGCTGTCGCGCGGCTCGGCAGGCCTCAATGCAATGAGATCCTCGGGCAGATGGAAATCGAATTCATCGACGCGCAAACCGGACCTATTTCCGCCCTGCAGCCGCCCTGCGCTGCTCCATGCGCTGGATGACCTTCTTCATCACGTAGGGCGATGTGAAGTGCGAGATGTCACCGCCCAGCGAGGCAATCTCCTTCACGAGACGCGAGGCAATGGCCTGGTGCTCGGCACCCGCCATGAGGAAGACGGTCTCGATATCGCGGTTCAGCTGCATGTTCATGCCGACCATCTGGAACTCGTACTCGAAGTCGGACACCGCCCTGAGGCCGCGGATGATGACCTGGGCTCCCACCTTCTCGGCGAAATGCATGAGAAGGACATCAAAGGGCTCGACCGAGATGGTGACGCCGGCTTTCTTCGCAATGCGCGCGGTCTCGTGGCGTACCATCTCGACACGCTCTTCAAGCGTGAACAGCGGGCCCTTGGCCTCGTTGATGGCAACGCCGATCACGAGGTGGTCAACCAGCTTCGCGGCGCGCTCGATGATGTCGAGGTGCCCGTTGGTGATCGGGTCGAAGGTACCCGGGTAAAGTCCCGTCCGTTTCGTCATGCCGCTGATTTCCCCTGCGAACGCAACGAGGCGGGATCATAACGCGAGTCTGGCCCTTTGGAACTTGCGTTTTTCTGGCGCATGTCAGGTGGCTGTGCCCTCGGCCTCGCCTTCGATCTCCTGGCCCTCGCCGATGCGCTCGACCGACACCACGCGTTCACCTTCCGACAGGCGGAAGACGATCACGCCTTGCGTCGCGCGTCCGGCCTGGCGGATCTGGGCGACGGGAATGCGGATGGTCTGGCCGGCGTCGGTGATGAGCATCAGCTGGTCGGTCTCCTCGACCGGGAAGGAGGCGGCAATGCGGGCGTTCTTCTTCGTCATGCCCATCGCCACGATGCCCGAGCCGCCACGGCCGGTGCCCCGGTACTCGTAGGCGCTGGAGCGCTTGCCGAAGCCGCTTTCCGAGACGGTCAGCACGAACTGCTCGCGGGCGCCGAGGTCGGCGTAGCGCTCGGGCGAGAGCGCCACGTCGGCGACAGCCTCGTCGCCCTCATCGGCGGCATCGGTGGCGTCAGCCTCGTCGCCGGCAGCCTTGCGGGCCATCGCGGCCATCTTGAGATAGGCGCGAGCTTCCTCGACCGCCACGTCGACATGGCGCAGGATCGTCATGGAGACGACCTCGTCGCCATCGGCCAGCTTGATGCCGCGCACGCCGGTGGAATCGCGCCCCTTGAAGACGCGCACGTCATCGCAGGAGAAGCGGATGCACTTGCCAGCCCTCGTGGTCAGCAGCACATCATCGGTGTTGTTGGCCAAGGACACGCCCACGATGCCGTCGCCTTCGGCGATCTTCATGGCGATCTTGCCGGTGGCGCGGATGTTGGTGAAGTCGGACAGTAGGTTGCGGCGCACGTCACCCGAGCGGGTGGCGAACATGACCTCGAAGCGATCCCATTCCTCCTCGGCCTCGGGCAGGGCGAGCACCTTGGTGACGGTCTCGCCTTCCTTCAGCGGCAGCAGGTTGACAAGCGCCTTGCCCTTGCCCTGCGGCGTGGCCAGCGGCAGGCGCCAGGTCTTCAGAACATAGGCCATTCCGTTCGACGAGAAGAAGAGAAGCGGCTGGTGCGTGCTTGCCACGAAGAGGCTTGTGACGAAATCCTCGTCCTTCGTCGACATGGCCGAGCGCCCCCTGCCGCCGCGCCCCTGCACGCGGTAGGCATTCAGCGGCACGCGCTTGATGTAGCCCTGGTGGGTGACCGTGACCACCATGTCCTCGCGCTGGATGAGGTCTTCGTCCTCCACCTCGTCGCCGCCCTCGAGGATCTCGGTGCGGCGCGGGGTTGCGAATTCGGCCTTGATGGCGGCGAGTTCGTCGCGCACGACGGACATCAGGCGGTCGCGCGAGCGCAGGATCTCGAGATATTCCTCGATCGACTTGCCGAGGCCCTGGAGGTCGTTGCCGATCTCGTCGCGGCCGAGCGCGGTCAGGCGTTGCAGGCGCAACTCGAGGATCGCGCGGGCCTGCTCGTCCGACAGCCTGAGCGTTCCGTCGGCCTGCATCGCATGGCGGGGGTCGTCGACGAGCGCCACGAGCGGGGCCACGTCGAGGGCGGGCCAGTTGCGCTCGGTCAGGCGTGCGCGCGCGGTGGCGGCGTCGGGGCTCGAGCGGATGATGCGGATGAACTCGTCGATGTTGGCGACCGCGATCGCGAGGCCGACCAGGATATGAGCCTTGTCACGCGCGTCGGAGAGAAGCTTGCGTGTGCGGCGGGTGACCACGTCTTCGCGGAAGTTCACGAAGGCGCGGATCATGTCCTTCAGGTTCATCAGCTGCGGACGTCCGCCGTCCAGCGCCAGCATGTTGACGCCGAAGGATGACTGCATCGCCGTGTAGCGGAAGAGCTGGTTGAGCACGACGTCGGCCATGGCGTCGCGCTTGAGCTCGATCACGACGCGCATGCCCTGGCGGTCGGATTCGTCGCGTGCGTCCGAGATGCCCTCGATGCGCTTCTCGCTGACAAGCTCGGAAATGCGCTCGAGAAGGTGGGCCTTGTTTACCTGATAGGGCAACTCGGTGATGATGATCGCCTCGCGGTCCTTGCGGATCTGCTCGACGCTGGTGCGGGCACGCACGACCACACCGCCGCGACCGCGCACGAGCGCAAGGCGCGCGGCGTTGCGGCCCATGATCTGGCCGTAGGTCGGGAAGTCGGGGCCGGGCACGATATCGACAAGCTGCTCGATGCCGATCTCGGGGTCGGCGATCCACGCAAGGCAGGCGTCGATGACCTCGCCAAGATTGTGGGGCGGGATGTTTGTCGCCATGCCGCCCGCGATGCCTGCCGAACCGTTCACGAGAAGGTTGGGGATGCGCGCCGGCAGGACAACCGGCTCCTGGTCCTGGTTGTCGTAGTTCGGCTGGAAGTCGACCGTGTCGAGGTCGATGTCCTCGAGCAGCGCCTCGGCGGCGCGCGTCATGCGGACTTCGGTGTAGCGCATGGCCGCCGGCGGATCGCCGTCGACCGAACCGAAGTTGCCCTGCCCGTCCACCAGCGGGACGCGCATCGAGAACTCCTGCGCCATGCGAACCAGCGCGTCATAGACCGACTGGTCGCCGTGCGGGTGGTACTTACCGATCACGTCACCCACGACGCGGGCGGACTTGCGGTAGGGCTTGTTGTGGGTATAGCCGGCCTCGTGCATCGAGTAGAGGATGCGGCGATGGACGGGTTTCAGGCCGTCACGGGCATCGGGAAGCGCGCGGCTCACGATCACGCTCATCGCGTAATCGAGGTAGGAACGCTTCATCTCGTCTTCGATGGTGATCGGGATGATTTCGCCACCGGGACGGCCGGGTGCACCGGCGGACGGGCTGTTGTTCTTCGTGTCGGACAAGGGGGTCTCGGCGCAGGTTGGAACTGAAGCGCGGACCATAGCCCTTCCGGGGGGGCAAGCCTAGGAAAAACAAGCCAAATTCGGGCGTCCGGATGGGTAGAATCCGGGCGAATCCAGCCCGCCCTGTGGACGCGTCGCCACAGGGCGGGCAGATGATGCAGCCGGTGCGGGTTTCAGGCCTCTCGGCGCGCCGCGAAGGGATCGGTGTTTCCTGCGGCTGTGAACAGGAAAAGGCCTGCCGCGAGCATGAGGGGCGAGGTCAGCGCGCCCGTCACGGCCTCGCTCCGTCCGACCGTCATCAGCAGGTGGAAGGCCGAGTTTCCGGTCAGGAAGGCCGCGAACAGATAGGACGCCGGTACCATCACCGGGTTTGCCCTCGAAACCAGGAAGGTCAGCAGGAACAGCACGAAGAGCGTGCCGCTCATGTTGATGAGCCAGACTTCGAAGTTGAAGGGCGTGAGGTTGAGCGACGGCAGCAGCAGGCTCACCAGCCGCTCAAGGTCGCTGTAGAAGCCGAATGTGCCGTGGAAACCCTCGTCGACGATGTGAAGCGCGAAGACAAGACAGGCGAGGAACCAGGCGACGGTCCAGCGGGAAACGGAGATGGGCATTGGTCAACTCCTCTCGTGAAAGGGGCGTGATCCCTTGTAGGTGCAACAACTAGCCCTGCCGGGAGCGGGGCGCCTTGACCTTGATCAAGCCTCAGGGCGAGACAACAGCTGCAAATCCGCCGCCTGGGGTGCGGAAATTCGTGGTCTGGCCGCGATAGAGGCGCGCGAGGCGCATGAAGGCGCGCCCCTCATAGGCAAAGGTGCGGATGTCGCAGCGCATCTCGCCATGGCCCGGGACGGGGACGCGCGAAGGCGGGACAAGTGCCTGCGCGACGTAGTCGCCACCTGCGGCGATGGCCTCCCATGTCCGGCGGGTCAGCTTGGCCCCGGCATAGACGCCGCGCGATCCATATCCGCGCATCGGTTTGAAATAGAACTCGTCCCGGCGCGCCCAGAGGTCCCCGCTGTTTTCCGGGGACATGACGATTGTCTTGGGGACCGCGCGGACAAGGGCAGCACGCGCCTCGGCGTCAAGGCCGGCTGCTGCGAGGAAAGCTTCGTCGCCCATAAGCGCAAGGTTCTGCTTTGCGGCGAGCAGCGCATGGGCGCGGGGGCCGGGGGTGATCCAGGCTGCGCCCGCCTCGAGCGCGTCACGCAGCGGCGCGTCCTCGGGCCGGTCGAGGGAAAAACTTGTCAGGCGGTTGTAGACAAGGTCGATGCGCTCCTGCCGGCGGCGCAGCACGCCGCCACGGAAGGACAGTTCGCGCGGGTCGGCGATGATGGCCTCTATGCCGTGCGCCTTGAGTTCGCGGGCGGCAAGCTGGAATTCGAGGCGCAGGAACTGGGTGTCGGGTGCGTCGTCGACGATGGCGACGCGACCAAGGTCGCCCTGCCCCGCCCTCGCCCACTCATTGCGCACCTGGCGCACGAAAAGGTCGGACCAATAGGCCAGCGGATGGGAACCGGGTGCGCCCAACCCGTGGCGCGCGTCATCCATCAGGGCGCCATGGAAGGCGCCGCCGGCATTGGTGTTGATCTCGATGAGCCTCGGCCCTGCGGGCGTCAGGTGGAAGTCGTAGCCCGAGAACAGCCCAAAGTCGGGCTGCATGGGGCAACGGGCCAGGGGCGGCGCGCGGCGCAGCACGTGGTCCTGATAATACGGCGACATGACAAGTGCGTGGACGGCAGCCACGACACTGTCCATGGCGTCGCGGTCGGCGGGTGACAGCGTGACATCGACGGCGGCCACGCGGCCTTCGAAGGCGGGGACGGCGGGCGCGGGCGGCGTGGCTTCACCGATGGCCAGTGCGCTCATGCCGCAACACTGCCCCTGGGGCCGGGTACTGCCGCGGTTCCTGCGGCGTGTTCGGCAAACCATGCGGCCGCCGTGGCGAAGGTCTCGGGGCGGATCGTGTAGTGCATCCAGCGGCCGAGCTTGGTTGCCGCCACAAGTTCGGCTGCGACCAGGATCTTCATGTGGTGGCTGATCGTGGCCTGCGAGAGCCCGAGTTCACGCTCAATGTCGCAGGCGCAGACCTTGCCCTCGAAGGTGCAGCAGTCGGACCCGGGCTTGCGCAGGAAGTCGAGGATGCGCAGGCGCGCCGGGTCGCTGAGGGCCTTGAAGAAGATGTCTTTTCTGATCATGAGGGTACATATATCGATAGATATCGATATGTCAATCTGTGATGGCCTGCGGTCTCAGGCCCACGGGCGGCTCCAGTCGCGCCCCCGGGGCGCCTCGAGCGGCGGCACGGTGATGGGAAGGCGGGGCACCTGAAAGGCCTCGGGGTCGGGGGATGAGGCCAGAATGCCGGCTGCGGCCGTGTCGGACAGGAGCGCGCGCACGCAAGCCTGGTCGGCGGGTGACAAGGCGTGGAAGGCGCGCCTCAGTTCGTTGAGGCACCAGGCGCGGTAGGGGCTGGCCGGCACCTGGATTGATGCCTGGTTGCAGGCAAAGCCGGCGGTGGCGCTCCCCTTCGCCACGGCGGTCGCGTGGGCTGCAAGCTCGGGCAGGTGCACGGTTACGGCAAGGCGCAGCAGGGCGGCCATTGACCCGGGGACATCATGGATCGGCGGGCGCCCGGAAAAGCCTGATGGCGTGATGGCCCAGAGGCGGGCGACCCATGCCATGGTGCGCGGGGCCCGCTCGCGCATCAGGGCGGCCGGCGTCGGATCGGAGAAGAAGTGCCGGAACATCGAGCCGAACAATCCGATGTCGGCCAGGGTGGGACGCTCTCCCATCACGAAGTCGTGGCGCTCGAGTGCGGCTTCCATGGCGGCGAGCGTGTCGGTGTAGACCTTCTCGACGGCGGCGCGCGTCGAGCGGCTGATGCCATCGCGTTTCAGATAGACGCGTTGCTGGCGGCAGGTGATGAACTGCCTTCGCAGGAAGTACGGCAGGGGCACGTCGCGCAGCATGCCGCGCGCAAGGCGGGATCCCATCAGGCGTGCATCGTCGGCAAAGGCCCAGCGATAACAGAGTGCCGGTCGCCAGAGCGCCTCGTCGCCGAAATCCTCGATGAGTAGCGCGATAAAGCGCGCCACCGGCTCGGGTGGCAGCAGCGACGGGTCGGGATGGGCAGCTTCGAGATGTCGGATTGTCAGCGTGGTATCGGTCAGCCACGTGCCGTCGGGCAGTTCAACCTGCGGCATCTGCAGGACACCCGTGGCACGGCCGCAGGCGCGGAAGCTCGCGGTCGTCATCTCACGCCGTTCGTAGGCGATGCCCTTGGCGCGGAGATAGGCCTCGAGCTTGCCGGTGAAATAGGAAAGGTCGAGGCCGTGGACGATGAGCCTGGGCTGCTGGTCTGGGCTGTTCGGTTGCATCTGCAGAGACTGTCATGGCGCGCAGTGGCACGCCACGCAGCTATTCAGGATGGGCGTGTGCAGGGGAAAACGCTGGTGGTCCGCCTGCGCGGACCATGACAGCCCCTCGGGGGCTACCCCCGCCTGTCTTTGCGATCAGAACGGGATCTCGTCGTCGCCCGAGGCCGAGAAATCGTTGTCGCTGCTGCGACCGCCGCCGACGGCCTTGCGGCCGCCACCGCTGCCCATGGAAGCGCCCTCAAGAGCGCCTTCGCCGCCCTTGCCATCGAGCATCACGAGTTCGCCGCGGAAACGCTGCAGCACGACTTCTGTCGTGTACTGGTCCTGGCCGTCCTTGTTCTGCCACTTCCGGGTCTGGAGCTGCCCTTCGAGGTACACCTTTGAGCCCTTGTGGAGATATTTCTCGGCCGTCTTGGCAAGGTTTTCGTTGAAAATGACGACCTTGTGCCACTCCGTGCGCTCCTTGCGTTCGCCCGAGGCCTTGTCGCGCCAGGCCTCGGATGTGGCGACGCGCAGGTTGACCACGGGTTCGCCCGATGCAAGCTTGCGGACTTCCGGATCGGCACCCAGATTTCCCACCAGAATTACCTTGTTCACGCCTGCCATACCCTTGTTCCTTCCGATCTCGGTGTGCTCGTTCCCGGTCTTGGCGTTTTAACCACTGGACATGGGACGCCGCCACCGTTGCCGTGGTAATATGTTCCTGTTACGTTCTAAAAGTCAAGCGAAGATTCGTGAAATCTGTGGAGTGCAGTGAAC
>DAISVV010000009.1:0-32048 GCA_036840015.1 Micropepsaceae bacterium | reverse complement strand
AGGCGCGCCCGAGGATGGCGATGTCGCTGAGCTTGCCGCGGCTGCGGGCCACCTGTTCGATGTCGCTTGCGATGGTGCGGGCTTCTTCCTCGGCGTCCCAGACGCCGCGCACCGAGACGCGTTCACCGTCGGGGAGGTCGGTCCAGAGCGTCTTGCCAAGTCGGCTCTTGTTCGCGGCGATGAGGCCGGATGCTGCTGCGAGAATGTGCGGTGTCGAACGGTAATTGCGCTCAAGGCGGACGAGCTTTGCGCCGGGGAAGTCCTTCTCGAAGCGCAGGATGTTGTCGACCTCGGCGCCGCGCCAGCCATAGATCGACTGGTCATCATCGCCGACGCAGCAGATGTTGCGGCGCTGGGCCGAGAGAAGCCTGAGCCAAAGATACTGGGCGACGTTGGTGTCCTGGTACTCGTCGACGAGGATGTAGGCAAAGCGCTGCTGGTAGTCCTGCAGGACTTCCGGGTGGGTTCGCAGGATGGTGATGACGTCGAGCAGGAGATCCCCGAAGTCGACGGCGTTCAGGGCCTTGAGCCGCTGCTGGTAGGCTTCGTAGAGCTCCGCCCCTTTGCCGTTGCCGTAGGCGAAGGCTTCGCCTGACGGAACGTCCTTCGGCGTCATGGCGCGGTTCTTCCAGCTGTCGATGAGGGAAGAGAGCTGGCGGGCGGGCCAGCGCTTCTCGTCGATGCGGGCGGCTTCGATCACCTGCTTGAGCAGCCGCAGCTGGTCATCGTCGTCGAGGATCGAGAAATTGTGCTTGAGGCCGATGAGTTCAGCGTGGCGGCGCAGCATCTTGGCGCAGATCGAGTGGAACGTTCCCAGCCAGGGCATGCCTTCGAC
The DNA here is from genome assembly GCA_036840015.1 of Micropepsaceae bacterium. Taxonomy (GTDB): domain Bacteria; phylum Pseudomonadota; class Alphaproteobacteria; order Micropepsales; family Micropepsaceae; genus SZUA-430. The sequence goes on along the minus strand of DAISVV010000009.1, from coordinate 31,213 downwards.
CATCTCGCCGATCACGGCGCCGGTGCGCGCGATCATCTCGCGGGCGGCCTTGTTGGTAAAGGTCACGGCCAGGATCTGGCTGGGCCAGGCCTTGCGGGATGCAATCAGGTGAGCGAGCCGCGTGGTCAGCACGCGTGTCTTGCCCGTCCCGGCGCCTGCGAGGACGAGGACAGGGCCGTCGGTCGTCAGCACTGCTTCGCGCTGGGCCTCGTTGAGGCCGCGCAGGTAAGGCGGTTCGGCCTGCGCCGGCAGATGGGCTAGGTTCGATTGGGTCATGGTGCAGTTATAACGGCTAGCACGATGCCGGCGGCAAAACGCCTGGCGTTTTTCCGCAGGCAGATTCCACGGCCGGGGCGATGGTCAGCCCGGTTTTCCGCCGTTTTTCGATGGAATTGCAGCGCGTCAGGTTCCGTGCGGCATCACGGCGGCAAAGCCAAGACGGCGGATTTCGCCGCCCTTCTCGTCGAGCTTTTGGGCGGACGGGCGCGTGGCGGGATCGGGGAAGGCGGAGAGCTTCATCGGATTACCGGCGAGTTCGAGGCGACCGATGTCGGGATCCTGCGTCGAGACGATCATGTTGCGTGCGCGGACTTGCGGGTTACTCATGACGGCGGCGACGTTGTTGATCGGGCCGCAGGGCACGCCGGCTGCCTCGATGTCGGCAATCCATGACGTGGCAGGGCGCGTGGCGAGGATTGCCTCGAGCGCCTGGCCAAGTTCCACGTGGTGGGTGTTGCGCCGGTCATTGCTGGAGAAGCGCTCGTCGCGGGCAAGAGCGGGGGCGCCGATGGCGTCGCAGAGACGGTTGAAGAGCTGGTCGTTGCCTGCCGCGATGATGATGTGGCCCTCGAGAGTGCGATAAGCCTGGAACGGCGTGATCGAGGGATGGCGCGAGCCGAGGGGGCCGGGTGAGCGGCCGGTGGCCTGCGTGCGCGCAATCGCGTTTTCGAGGAGTGCTACCTGGCAGTCGAGCATCGCGATGTCGACGAATTGCGCCTCGCCCGTGCGCTCGCGGTGGAACAGGGCAGCGCCAAGGGCGGAGAGCGAGAAGAGTCCGGCGGTGATGTCGCCGATTGACGTTCCCACGCGCGTTGGTGGCGAACCGGGGTGGCCCGTCAGGCTCATGATGCCGCCCATGCCCTGGACCACGATGTCGTAGGCCGGCTTTTCCGCATAGGGTCCGGTCTGGCCGAAGCCGCTCACGGCGCAATAGATCAGTTGCGGGAAGCGTTCATGCAGCTTGGGCCACGCATAGCCAAGCCGTGCCATCGTGCCGCCGCGATAGTTCTCGATCAGGATGTCGGCTTGCGCGAGGAGGTTGTCGAAGACGGCACGGTCCGCGTCTGCCTTCAGGTCGAGTGCAATCGAGTGCTTGCCGCGATTGACGGAGGTGAAGTAGGCGGACTTGCCGTTGATGAAGGGGCCGATGTGGCGGGAATCATCGCCGACGCCCGGTACCTCGACCTTGATGACTGTCGCGCCCAGGTCGGCCAGCATCATGGTGCAGTAAGGGCCGGCCAGGACGCGCGTGAGGTCGATGACCTTGATGCCGGCGTAGGGACCGCTATTCATCCTTGCCGGCTTCTGTCTTCTTCCCGTCCAGCTTCTTGCCGGCGTGGGTCTTCTCGGACTTCTGCCTGTCGCTGCGGGTCTTCTTCTTCAGCGTCTTCGGTGTGCCGTGGACCACGCGGTTGTTGTCTGCCGCCTTTTCGGCTTCAGCCTTTGCGCGGGCCTTGCGGACCTGGTTCAGGTTGATGACGTCGCCCATGTCTATCCCCTCTGGTTCCTGTAGTGCGCCAGCACGAATAGGCGCAGCGCACTTGACAGGTTCTTACCGCGCCCCTGGCGCTTGTCGATTTCGTCCACCAGGCGCGCAAGCGGCTTGCCTGATGCCCCTGCAATCTCATTCAGCGCGTCCCAGAATTCCTGCTCAAGCGACACGCTGGTGCGGTGCCCGGACAGGGTCAGGGAGCGTTTCAGCGTGCTGGCCAAGGGAGGTTTCAGCCCGGTCCGATCATGTCTTCCGGCCGCACGATGCGGTCGAATTCATCGCCGGTGATCACGCCCATCTTGAGTGCTTCCTCGCGCAGCGTGGTGCCGTTCTTGTGGGCTGTCTTTGCAATCTTTGCGGCCGTGTCGTAGCCGACCTTGGGGGCGAGCGCGGTCACGAGCATCAAGGAGCGGCGCATCAATTCGTCGATGTGCCGCGTGTTGGGCTCGATGCCGTTCACGCAGTTGTCGGTGAAGCTGACTGATGCGTCCCCGATCAGGCGGATCGACTGGAGCAGGTTGAAGATCATCACGGGCTTGAAGACGTTGAGCTCCATGTGGCCCTGGCTGCCGGCAACGGTGATGGCGACATGGTTGCCCATGACCTGCTCGCAGGCCATCGTCAGTGCTTCAGCCTGCGGTGGGTTCACCTTGCCCGGCATGATCGAAGAGCCCGGCTCGTTTTCCGGCAGCAGGAGTTCGCCGAGCCCCGAGCGCGGGCCGGAGCCCAGCAGGCGGATGTCGTTGGCAATCTTGAAGAGCGATGCTGCCAGTGTATTGAGGACGCCAGAGAATTCCACCAGCGCGTCATGGGCCGCGAGGGCTTCGAACTTGTTGGGCGCCGTGATGAACGGATAGCCGGTGATGCGCGATGTTTCCTCGGCGAAGCGTTCAGCAAAGCCTACGGGTGCATTCAATCCCGTGCCGACGGCGGTGCCACCCTGGGCCAACGGGTAGAGGCGCGGCAGGGCGGTTACAACCCGCTCGATGCCGAGCTCCAACTGGCGGGCGTAGCCCGAGAATTCCTGGCCTAGCGTGATGGGGGTTGCGTCCTGAAGGTGCGTGCGTCCGATCTTGATGATCGGTGCGAAATCGTGGGCCTTGCTTGCGAGCGCACCGTGCAGGCGGCGCAGGCCCGGCATCAGGCGGCGGTGGATCTCGAGCACCGCGGCGACGTGCATCGCGGTCGGGAAGCTGTCGTTCGATGACTGGCCGCGGTTCACGTGGTCGTTGGGGTGCACAGGCTTCTTCGAGCCCATCTCACCGCCGAGCATCTCGATGGCGCGGTTGGAGATGACCTCGTTGGCGTTCATGTTGGTCTGCGTGCCTGAACCCGTCTGCCAGACGACAAGCGGGAAGTGGTCGTCGAGCTTGCCGTCGATCACCTCGTCGGCGGCCTTGCAGATGGCGTCGCCGATCTTCGGGTCGAGGTCCTTCAGCGCCACGTTGGTCAGGGCGGCGGCCTTCTTGACAATGCCGAAGGCATGGACGAGCGCGATGGGCATGCGTTCGCCGCTGATGCGGAAGTTTTCGATCGAACGCTGGGTCTGTGCGCCCCAATAGCGGTCGGCCGGAACCTGAACAGGGCCGAAGGTGTCGGTTTCGGTGCGTGTCTTTGTCATTTGTCTTCTTGCGCTTGTCGAAGAGGGCTATTTCTTGCGGAACTTGTCGAGGCTGACAATGGTCGGCCCTGATGACGGCGGCTGGTCGGGTTCGTCCTTGCCAGGCGCGTCATCACTGGTTGTCGCAGATGGCTCTGGCTTGGGCGGTTCGGACGCTGGACGTTCCGGGGCGGGTGGCCGCTCACGGGCAGGTGCGGGCGCTTCTGCGCCGGGCGGCGCCGAGAATTGCAGGCCGAACTGCTGGGAGGGGTCTGCGAATTGCCGAATTGCGCCGAAGGGCACGCGGAGCATCTCGGGCACCTTGTTGAACTTCAGGCCGACTTCGAAGGCGTCGTCCTCGACCTTGAGGTTCCAGAACTGGTTCTGCAGCACGATCGTGATCAGTTCGGGATATCGGTCCTTCATCACGTCAGACAGAACGACGCCGGGGTCACGGGTATCGAAGGTGATGTAAAAGTGATGGTTGCCCATCATGCCACCCTTGGCGACGTGCTTCAGTGCCTCGCGCACGATGCCGCGCTGCGCGCGATCCATCTCGCGCTGCGCACTTTCCACCAGCTTGGCGTAACCGATCCAGTCCTTCGAGCCCATGGGCGACAGGTTTAGCAGCGACCGCCGTGCCCTCGCAAGGCGGGCGGGGAGGAGATCGGGTCGCAGGGCTCACGCCCGTTTCAGGCGTTTGAACGGGGACGCGGTGCCTCGATGGGTTGGTTTTGCCTCGTGCCGCGGGGCGGTGGTAATTTCGCAAGGTCGGCGCGTCGAGTCGCCTGCCAGCTTCAAGCTTCACCCAGGGGAAATGCCATGCTCAAGGAATTCAGGGAATTTGCACTCAAGGGCAACGTGGTTGACCTTGCGATCGGCGTCATCATCGGCGCCGCCTTCGGCAAGATCGTCGACTCCATGGTCGGGGACATGATCATGCCGATGATCGGCGCGCTGGGCAGCGTCGACTTCTCGAACTACTTCATCGGCCTGAACGAGGGCGTGACCGCCACCGTCCTTGACGAAGCGCGCAAGCAGGGAGCCGTGCTTGCCTGGGGCAAGTTCGTGACCGTCATGATCAACTTCATGATCATCGCCTTTGTCCTGTTCCTCGTGGTGAAGGGCATGAACAAGCTGAAGCGCCAGCCCGCGCCTGCGCCTGTTGTTCTGCCGGAACCGTCGGCCGAGGTGAAGCTTCTCAGCGAGATCCGCGACCTGCTTTCGAAGCGCTAGTTCCGCAAGATGGTCATGGGGTGCCGGGCTGCGACGCCGGCGCCCCTTTCCATCCGTTCGCAGGACCCTAATGTGCAGCCGTCTTGAGCGAACCCGATACCAATTCTGATCCGCGCGAACAGGCTGCACGGCCCAAGGGCTTGCTGGTCCCGTTCCGGCACCGCAACTATCGCCTCTATTTCGTGGGGCAGATGATTTCGCTTGTCGGGTTCTGGATGCAGGCAATCGCGCAGGCGTGGCTTGTCTACCGGCTAACCGATTCACCGTTGCTGCTGGGGCTTGTCGGCTTTGCCGGACAGGGGCCGATGCTCCTGTTCACCCCCTTTGCCGGTGTTGTTGCCGATCGCTTGCCGCGGCAGCGGATACTTTTCTTCACGCAGGCCGCGATGATGGCCTGTGCTGCGCTGTTTGCGATCCTCGCAATCTCCGGGACCATCGAGGTCTGGCACATCGTGGTGATTGCCTTCCTGTCGGGCGTCGCCAACGCCTTCGATGTGCCGACGCGCCAGTCCTTCACGGTGGAGCTGGTGGGCCGGGCGGACCTGCCGCGCGCGATTGCGCTGAATTCCATCATGTTCAATCTGGCGCGCCTGGTGGGCCCGGCCCTTGCGGGCGTGCTGGTGGCGGCCATCGGGGAGGGGTGGTGCGTTGCCCTCAATGCCGCGTCCTACGTCGCCGTCATCGTGAGCCTTGCCATGGTGAAGGTGGAGCCGCAGCCCGTTCGCGAGCCCAGCCATCCCCTGAGCGACCTGAAGGCCGGGTTCGCCTATGTCACGGCTCATGCGCGCATCCGTTCCATGCTGCTGCTGCTTGCGCTCTCGAGCCTGTTCGGTACGTCTTACCTCACGCTGATGCCGGTGTTCGCGCGTGACGTGCTGCACGGCAGTTCGGACCTCCTGGGCTACATGATGTCGGCTGTGGGCGCCGGTGCGCTGGCGGGTGCCATCGTGAGTTCCTGGATCAGGCCTGCGCAGATGGCCGTGGTGCCGTGCCTTGCGGCGGCGCTGTTCGGGGGCGCGCTTGCGGCCTTTGCCATGTCGGAGATCATCTGGTTGTCGCTTTTCCTGCTGGTGCCGGCCGGCTTCGGCATGATGGCCATGGGTGTCGCCACGAATACGCTGATCCAGGGCACGGTAGACGACATGATGCGCGGACGCGTGATGGCGTACTACGTCATGTCTTTCATCGGGATGGCGCCGGTCAGTGCCCTGCTTGCGGGTTGGGTGTCGCACGCGATCGGTGCGCCTGCCACACTTGCGGCGGGCGGGATCCTTTGCGTGATCGCTGCAGCCTGCATGTGGATCGTCCAGGCACCCATGCGCCCGACGCGGTCCTGAGGGCGCTTCCCCCATGGCAGACGTGATCTTCGAGAAACGCGCCGGCAAGCATGATGCCATGCTGGTGCTGCGTGACGGCACCTGGACCGAGACGCCTTGCCCGAAGCAGCCACCGATCCCCCATGACATGTTCCACCATGCCGTCGAGACCGCGCTTTCGCGTCGGGGGTTCCTGCATCGCCATGTGGCCGGTGAGGGCGTGGGCTTTCGAATGCTGCCCGAGGCCGTGAGTGATGCGCTGGAGCGGCTGGTCGAGACGATGCAGGCCGACAGCTGGAGCGGACGGCCGGATCCGGCCGAAGTGATCGATCTCTACCTGACGAACTGTGCGGCGCGCGGGAACGAGCCCGTGGCGCTGACGGGTGAAGACATCATTGCGATCCGCATGGCCATCGACGCTCTTGCGGTCAGCTGGGCTGCAGTGCCTGTCGGCGGGCGGCTGGTGCTATCGCTGTGAGGAAGGGGTGCTGGAAAAGTGGAGGGGCTTCTGTTGCCCGGTGCCCCTCCGAACCGCGCTTGCCTGGTTAGGCAGCGAGTACCATTTCATTATCGTTGGCACATGTACGATTAGCCCGATAACGGCGGAACCATGCCGAGCGAAAGCAACGTCTTTACGCGTTCGTCGATCCTGTTTCACCCCCATCAGCCGGGCAGTCCCCTTGTGCCGGGTCCGCTGCCGGGATGGTGGAGGTGCCGGGTACCGCCCCCGGGTCCGATCCGTTTATTGCACGCGCGTTTATCGCCATAGCCGGTTGCCCGGCACTCCCTATATAGGTGGTCTGCGTTAAAAATTGAAGGCTGGGGATTGGACGGTTTTCCGGGCTTTTGGGAGAATACCGGCACGCGCTAAACTTGTTTCCAGCCAGACGGTGAGCCGATGCGCCAGTATCACGAGTTGATGGAACATGTCCTTCGCCACGGCGTGAAGAAGCACGACCGCACCGGCACGGGCACGCTGTCGGTGTTCGGGCACCAGATGCGGTTCGAGCTCGAAGACGGTTTCCCGCTGCTGACAACCAAGAAGCTGCACCTCAAGTCGATCATCCATGAGTTGCTCTGGTTCCTGAAGGGCGACACGAATGTGCGCTACCTGCAGGACAACGGGGTGCGCATCTGGGACGAGTGGGCGGACGAGAAGGGTGACCTCGGCCCTGTCTATGGGGCGCAGTGGCGTTCGTGGCCGGCGCGTGACGGCGGCACGATCGACCAGATATCCAACCTGATCGCCCAGATCCGCAAGAACCCGGACTCGCGGCGGCTGATCGTGACGGCGTGGAACCCGGCGGATGTTGACCGCATGGCGCTGCCACCCTGCCACTGCCTGTTCCAGTTCTATGTCGCGGAGGGCCGCATCTCCTGCCAGCTGTACCAGCGTTCGGCGGACATCTTCCTGGGCGTGCCCTTCAACATCGCATCCTATGCGCTGCTGCTGATGATGGTGGCGCAGGTGACGGGGCTGAAGCCCGGCGCATTCATCCATAGTTTCGGGGACGCGCACCTGTACCTCAACCACATCGAGCAGGCCGAGCTGCAACTATCGCGGGCCGCGTTCCCTCTGCCGCGCATGTACATCAACCCGGAGATCAAGGACATTTTCGGCTTCCGCTATGAGGACTTCAGGCTGGAGGGCTACCAGGCGCATCCCCACATCGCTGCGCCGGTGGCGGTGTGAACGGGGGGCTCACGATCAGGCCGGCGATCCCTGCCGATGCGGGGCTCGTGATGGACTTCATCAAGGCACTGGCTAGCTACGAGAAGCTTGGCCATGAAGTCGACGCCACAGAGAGGGACGTTGCTGCCGCGCTGTTTGCGCCGCAGCCGCGCGTGTTCTGCGACATTGCAGCGTGGGACGGCGCGCCTGCGGGGTTTGCGCTCTGGTTCTACAATTTCTCGACCTTTCGCTCCCGTCACGGCATCTATCTTGAGGATCTCTTCGTCCTGCCGTCGCTGCGCGGGAAGGGGAGCGGGAAGGCGCTGCTGCTGCACCTGGCCCAACGCGCGGTGCGCGAAGGCTGCGGCCGCGTCGAGTGGTCGGTCCTTGACTGGAACAAGCCTTCGATCGACTTCTACCTGTCGCTGGGCGCGGTGCCCATGAATGAGTGGACCGTGTTCCGCCTGACGGATGATGCGCTCATGCGCGCGGGTCGCCCATGACGGGTGCCGTCCTTTCCCTGATCGTTGCCATCGCCGAGAACGGTGTCATCGGGCGCGATGGTGGCCTGCCTTGGCGGCTGCCTGAGGACCTCAAATGGTTCAAGGCCCGGACCATGGGCAAGCCGATCATCATGGGGCGCAAGACGTGGGAGAGCTTCCCTCGCAGGCCCCTGCCGGGGCGTACGAACATCGTCGTGACGCGCGATGCGGCCTATCGTGCAGAGGGCGGTGTCGTTGCCACGTCGCTCGATGCCGCGCTGGCGATTGCCCGCGCGGAGGTGCCTGATGAAATCATGATCATCGGCGGAGCCGAACTCTATGCGCTCGCCCTGCCGCGCGTGCAACGCATCTACCTGACGCAGGTAGCCATCCGCGCCGAGGGAGACACCTTCTTTCCGGCCCTTGACCGCAGCGCCTGGCATGCGCGTACCGAGGCCGAGCATGCCCCTTCAACAGCGCAGCCGATCGGCTATAGTTTCATCATTCTAGAGCGAAAGGAATTCCTGGATGAGCGTGCGTGAGATCGCCAGCGGCCTGAGGTTTCCCGAAGGCCCGATTGCGATGCCGGATGGAAGCGTGATCCTTGTCGAGATTGCCCGGCAGACGCTCACGCGCGTCTGGAACGGGAAGGCCGAGGTGATTGCGACCCTGGGCGGCGGTCCGAACGGGGCGGCGCTGGGTCCTGACGGATCGGTCTATGTGACCAACAATGGCGGTTTCGAGTGGCACGAGGCCGGCGGATTGCTGATCCCTGGCGACAGGCCGCATGACTATTCGGGCGGCCGCATCGAGCGGGTGGACCTGAAGACCGGCAAGGTCGAGCGCCTGTATGAAGCGTGTGACGGGCTCAAGTTCAACGGACCGAATGACCTTGTTTTCGACACGCATGGCGGCTTCTACTTCACGGATCTCGGCAAGAGCTATGGACGGCTGCATGATCGCGGTGCCGTCTACTATGCCAAGGCGGATGGCACGCATGTGCGCGAGGTTGTCTTCCCGATCATGAACCCCAACGGGTGCGGGCTGTCGCCGGACGGCAAGACGCTCTATGTCGCGCAGACGCACGAGGGGCGGCTCGTGAAGTTCGACATCGTGTCCCCGGGTGTGGTTGCGCCGCGTACGGGTCCGCTGAATGGCGATCTTGTCTGCGGACTGCCGGGCCTGCAGCTGTTCGATTCGCTTGCGGTGGAGGCCAATGGGCGGATCTGCGTGGCGACGATCTCGTTTCCGACGGGCAGCGTCTCGTCAATTGCGCCTGATGGATCCTACGAGCAGCATCCCTTCGCTGATCCGCTGGTGACGAATATCTGCTTCGGCGGAAAGGACATGAAGACCGCCATCGTGACCCTTTCGGGAACGGGAAAGCTGGTCGAGATGCAGTGGCCGCGGCCAGGCCTGAAGCTGAACCATGCGCGCTGAGGCCCGTGAGCGGGCGTGGCCGAATTGCTGCGCCTGCAAATCAACCGTGGGGTGTAAGTCCCCGCGTGTGAGCGGGCCGTGGGGCTTTCCAACATTCTGTTCACTTGTCGGACAGGATGTGATCACCTAAATCCGCGTCGCGTCCTTGATGGACCGATTTGGCAGACATTGAAGGGAATATACACATGAAGCGCATTTTTGCCGGTCTTGCAGTTGCCGCCATGAGTGTCTCGATGGCCATCGCCGCCGATGACCCGATGGCGAGCCGTTATGGCAACACCGTTGTCATCACCGGTCCGGATGGCAAGGAAGTTGGCCGCATCTATTACGACGCGGACAAGAAGGTGTCGCGCAAGATGGCCGACGGTTCGGAGGTGAAGGGCACGTGGGCTCTCGAGGGTGGCAAGCTCTGCTTCTCGCAGACCATGCCGGCGCCGAAGCCGGAAGAGGCGAAGCAGTGCTCGGACTTCCCCGGCGCCAAGAATGTCGGCGACAGCTGGGAAGTTGCAACGCCGCAGGGCAAGCTGAAGGCGACGCTCACGAAGGGCCGCCCGTAAGCCTCATTGCCTGAAGATGGCCAAAGGGGGTCGATGCGCGGTGGCGCATCGGCCCCTTCTTCATTCGAAGCTGATCGTCGGTGCCTGGCGCTGCGTGCCGGCCTTGAGTTTTGCAGCGATCCTTGCCGCGATGGCCATGAAGGCCTTTGCCTGGGGTGATTCCGGCTGGGTTGCCGTTATCGGGGCCCCGCCGTCGGATGTCTCGCGGATCGCGATGTGCAAGGGAACCTCTCCGAGGAAGTCGCAGCCGATCTTCTCGGCGGTCTGACGGGCCCCGCCGTGACCGAAGATGTGGGTCTCATTGCCGCAGTGCGGGCAGACGAAGGTGCTCATGTTTTCAACCATGCCGAGTACCGGCACGTGGGTCCGCTGGAACAAGGCCATGCCCTTGCGCGCGTCGATCAATGCGATGTCCTGGGGGGTCGAGACAATCACAGCGCCGCCGAGTGGAACCCGCTGGGCCAAGGTGAGTTGTGCATCTCCGGTGCCTGGCGGCATGTCCACGAGAAGGACATCGAGGGGATCCCAGTCGACTTCGAAGAGCAGCTGCGTGATGGCTGTGATGACCATGGGACCGCGCCAGGCCGCCGGCTGCTCCTCGTTCAAGAGCGAACCCAGAGACATGGTCTTCAGGCCCCAGGCCTGCATGGGCTGGAGTATCTTCCCATCCTTCGAGGTGGGCTTCCCCTTGAGACCCAGCATTTTGGGTATCGACGGTCCGTAAACGTCAGCGTCGAGGATGCCGGTCGAAAGGCCGAGGTTTTTCAAGGCAATTGCGAGGTTCACGGTTACCGTCGACTTGCCGACGCCACCCTTGCCGCTGGCAACCGCGATGATCGTGCCTACTCCTTTGGGGTTACGCTGGCGATTGGTTTCCTGCTGCTGGGGCGCGGCGGCGGGCGGGCGGTGGGCGGTGAGGACCGCTGACACAGACCTTACGCCCTGCAGGGCCAATATCGCTTTCTCGCATGCCTGACGCAGGGGTTCGCGGCTCTTTCCATCCTTTGCGTCCACTTCGACGGCAAAGGTCACATGGCCGTCCTTCACCGAAAGGCCCTGGATCATCCCATGTGTCACCACATCGGTGCCGGTTAGCGGATCGATAATGCCGCGAAGGGCTTCCAGGATCTGGTCTGTCGTTACCGGGGACATCGTTTTGCCAATCATTTCCTGCCCTTGAAGCGTTCCATCGCCGCGCCATCTAAGTGAGGCGACGGCCGATTGCCAGCGGGCTCTTCTGTTGTTGCGGGTGAAGGCTTTAGGAACTTATAAACCGCCATGGGCGGTACATCCATTGTGGTTTGTGTCGATTGATTCGCCCATTCGGGAAGCGTGGCCTTTTCCTGCGACATGCAGGGACGGTATGCCCAACCGGTGCCGAAGCGATCGCCGAGGGAGATGAGAGAGCGTTATGCCTTGGAATGACAACAAGGGCGGGGGCTGGCCCCCCGGTGGCGGCGGTGGCGGCAGGGGGCCCTGGGGCCAAGGTCCATCGAACAGCGGCGGTGGCGGGCGCGGGCCCAACAATGTGAGGCCGCCCGATCTCGAAGACATCTTCAAGCGGTTGCGCGAATACCTGCGCAGCTGGTTCCCCAACCAGTCCCCCAATTCGATGATGCTGGCGCTGGGTGGCGGCGGCCTGCTGTTCCTCTGGGTGCTGACGGGCGTCTACCAGATCCAGCCTGCCGAGCAGGGCGTGGTGCTGCGGTTCGGGCAGTATGTCGACAAGCTGGGGCCGGGCCTTCACATCCGCCTGCCTTATCCGATCGAGACGGTGCTGCGACCCAATGTCGAGGCCGAGAACCAGTTGAGCGTCGGCTTCATCCGCGAGAGCGGTGACGCCGATGCGCCGTCCATCGACATCTCGGCGGAGAGCATCATGCTTACCGGTGACGAGAATGTCGTCGACCTCGATTTCGACGTGTTCTGGAAGGTGGCTGATGCCGAGAAGTACCTCTTTGAGGTGAAGGACGTCGAAAACACGATCAAGGCTGTTGCCGAAAGCGCGATGCGCGAGGTCGTGGGCAACAACAAGATTGAAACCGTGCAGACCGAAGGTCGCGTCGTTGTCCAGCAGGAAGTGCAGAAGCTGATGCAGCGCACGCTTGATTCCTACAATGCCGGTGTCACCGTCACGCGGGTCATCCTGCTGAAGGTCGACCCGCCGGTGCAGGTCATTGATGCGTTCCGCGACGTGCAGGCTGCGCGCGCCGACCAGGAGAAGCGGCGCAACGAGGCGCAGAAGTACCAGAACACGATCGTTCCCCAGGCGCGCGGTGAAGCGGCCAAGATCGTGCAGGACGCCGAAGCCTACAAACAGAAGGCCGTGACCGAGGCGCAGGGTGAAGCGCAACGGTTCAATTCCATCCTCGACCAGTACCGCAATGCCAAGCAGGTCACGCGCGAGCGCATGTATCTCGAGACGATGCAGCGCGTTCTCGGCAACACGAACAAGATCGTGATCGAGAACAAGAGCGGCATCATCCAGTACCTGCCAATGCCGATGCCCGAACTGCGCCGTTCGCAGGGTGCTGACACGACACCGCAGGGAGGCAACTGACATGCAACGGTTCTTTACATACGCCCTGATCGGACTGGGCGTCCTGGCGGTGGTCGTCTTCCAGTCGGTGTTCGTGGTGCAGCAGATGCAGCTTGCACTCATCACGCAGTTCGGTGAACCCGTCCGCGTGATCAAGGAGCCCGGGCTCGCGCTCAAGGCCCCGTTCATCCAGAACGTGATCGTCATGGACAAGCGCATTCTGGAACTCGATGCCACGCCGGAGGAAGTCATTGCTTCCGACCGTCGCCGCATCGTGGTCGATGCCTTTGCCCGCTACCGGATCTCGGATCCGCTGCGCTACTATCAGTCGCTGCGCACGGATGCACTGGCGCAGCAGCGGCTGTCGTCGATCCTGAGCTCGAGCCTCAGAGGCGAGCTTGGCAAGCGGCCCTTCGCTGCGCTGCTCACGGCTGACCGTCAGAGCCTGATGACATCGATCCGCGACCAGATGCGTTCGCAGGCGGGCGCGCTTGGCATCGAGATCGTTGACGTCCGCATCCGCAGGGCCGACCTGCCGAAGGAGAACCTTGAGAGCGTGTTCGGTCGCATGCAGACCGAGCGGCAGCGCGAGGCGGCAGGCTATCGTGCAAGCGGTGACGAGGAGGCGCAGCGCATCAAGTCGGCGGCCGACAAGGAAGTCACGATCATCAAGGCGAATGCGACGAAGCAGTCCGACATCCTGCGCGGTGAAGGCGAGGCCGAGCGCAACCGCATCCTGGGCGAGGCCTATGGGCGCGATCCGGAGTTCTTCGAGTTCTACCGGTCTCTCACGGCCTACGAGCAGTCGATGGGTTCGAGCAACACCACGCTCGTGATCTCGCCGGACAGCCCCTTCTTCAAGTATTTCCAGAAGGGCCAGACGGGACGATAGCCGGCAGCTAAACCGAATATTTACCACGAACAGCGCTGATCATGAGGTCAGCGCTGTTCTTGTTTTCGGGGTCTGTCGTGCGGTTGCCAGGACTGGTTCACACCCTTGCCAGCATCATGTTTGCCGTCGGCCTCTCGGGGGTTTGCGTGCCAGCCGTCGGGCAGGGGCTGCCCGAGGATCTCGCCGGGCTTGTGAGCCGGGCTGCACCATCGGTCGTGAGCATTTCGGCGCTGCGTGCGCCCGCCACGGATGGCCATGACGGGAGATCGCTGGGCACGGGATTTGTCGTCGATGCCTCGGGCCTTGTCGTGACGAACAACCACGTCATCGCCGGTGCCAGCGAGATCCATGTCACTTTCCCGGACGGTACCCGACGGGTTGCCCGCCTCGCAGGTGCAGACGGGCCAAGCGACCTTGCCCTGCTGCGGGTGCCGCGTGACCGCGTGCTGCAGCCGCTGGCGCTCGGCGACTCAGATGGCGCGCGTCCTGGTGACTGGGTCGTGGCGATCGGCAGTCCCTATGGCCTGGGGGGAAGCGTGTCGGCAGGCATCATCAGCGCGCGCCACCGGCAGATTGAAACGGAATCGCTTGAGGATTTCATCCAGTCCGACGCTGCGATCAACCGGGGCTCATCGGGTGGGCCGCTCATGAACCTCAAGGGCGAGGTGATTGGCGTGAATTCCGCCCTGGTATCCCCAAATGGCGGCTCGGCCGGGATCAGCTTTGCCGTTCCCGCCAATACGCTGAAATTCGTCATTGGCCGCATCCTGAAGCATGGCACCGTGCAGCGTGGCTGGGTCGGCGCCAGCGCCCTCGACCTCACGCCGGATCTTGCATCGGCGTTTGGCATCCCAAAGCGCACGGGTGCGCTCATCGGCAGTATCGTTCCGGCAGGTCCTGCGGCAAAGTCTGGCCTGCTGCCCGGCGATATCATCACCGAGGCGGGTGGCGCGGTCATCGTGGATGCCCGCGCGTTCCAGCGACGCGTGGCGGAAGCAGAACCGGGAAGCCAGCTCAAGGTCTCAGTCACCCGCAGGGGACAGGCGCAGCCCGCGATGATCCTGGTGGGCATGCGTCCGGGCGCACGTGGGGCCGCGAAGGCCTCTGCCGCCACCGTGGCGGCCGAGCGCGGATTGCTGCTCGGGCTGGGGCTTGAAGAACTCACGCCTGCGCTGCGGGCCCGCCTGGGTCTTGGCTCGGCAAGTCCCGGCTTGCGCGTGCGGGTGGTGGCTGCGGCGTCGCCCGCGGCAGAGGCCGACATCAGGGTGGGTGACCTTGTGGTGGAGGTCGGACAGAAGGCGGTCGTGGCGCGGCAGTCCGTCAAGGATCTGTTAAGGAACGAGCGGGCGCAGGGAAAGTCCTTTGCGCTGCTGACCGTGTCACGCGGCGGCGTCACGCTGTTCAAAGCGTTAAGGCTGTCTGAACGTCCGTTCGACACGGCCTACAGCACACGCGGCCAGTAGCAGCGCCTTAAGCCTTTTGGGCCGACAATGGGGTCATCATGGGTGGTTTCCTCGGTTTGAGCATCCTCAGCAACGGTAGTTCCGGCTCCGGCTTCGACATGTCGGTGCTGAACAACTACTACCGTTCGAAATTGCCCGTTGCGCCTGCTGCGCAGGCTGCCAGCCGCAAGCCGCCGCCAGTGTCCGTGCAGTATGCGCCCTGGTTCCAGAAGAGTCCGCTGACAACCAACATCGCGAAGCTGAACGATGCCATGGCCACGAAGTCCTTCGTGGACCTGAGTGACCTGTCGATCAGCAAACCCGGTGTGGACAACGACCACAAGAAGCTCTTTGCCCTCTACAAGGGGCTCGTGAGGCTGCAGGCGCTTGCAAACCGTTCGGCGGATGACGGCGTGCTGGCCAGCGAGCGCAATGGCCTCAATACGCGTTTCGTCAATGGCCTCGCTGAAGTCAGGACCTTCCTTTCTGAGAAGGGCTTCGATGAGTTGACGGTTGGCTTTGGGGCGCAGGTGTCGAGGGTCGAGACGGGCTTCAGGAAGGCGCGGACGCCGTCGGTCTATGTCGCCCCGCCGATCGTCGTTGGCCAGCCGACGGACGCGATCGCCGGGTTGCAGGGCAACGAAAAGTTCAACGTGACGATCGCTCGCGCAGCCGGAAACCTGACGGTGGCGATGGATCTTTCCGAAATCGGCGGCACGATCTCGATCGACAGCCTCATTGCCTACATGAATGGAAAGCTGGAGCAAGCGGGCGCCGTTTCGCGCTTCACCAGGACTGTCGAAAACGGGAAGGCGCCAAGCGACCCGAAGCGCATCTCGCTGTCGATCCAGACCGTGGCCACCGAGCGGATGAGCTTTGCGGCGGAGCAAACGAAGCCTGCGGTTTTCGTGGGTGCGGTTGTTGGTGCAGGCAAGGACCGGGGTGGCCTCCTGACGAAGCTGTCGGACGATTCCACAGGCGTGTCGGCGGCCTTTTCCCGCAAAATCACCGTTACCGGTGGTGCGGTCGATGTGCGGGGTACCGCGACAGATGCGCAGGGCAATGTCTATGTGGTCGGCAGCACCACGGAGGACATGGGTGGTGGCGCCGTGCAAGGCAGCCAGGATGTGTACCTGCGAAAATATGACGGTGCCGGGCAGCTTGTCTGGTCCCGTCTCCTGGGTTCGTCCGCGGAAGCCTCCGGCTTCGCCGTGGCGACCGATTCAAGCGGGGCCGTCGCCATTGCCGGCCGGATCACGGACCGGTTGACGTCCTCTGCGATCGGCGGCGGGGGTGACAGCTTTGTCGCGAAGTTCGATGCGACGGGCAGGGAAGTCTTCGTGCGGCAGGTCGCACCGTTGACGGATGACACGGCGAACGCGCTTGCCTTTGCGGCTGACGGCTCGCTGCTGGTGGCGGGGCAAACATCCTCGGCGATGTCGTCCGCGGTCACGCATGGTGGGGCAACGGATGCATACCTCATGAAACTCACGGGCTCCGGGCAGCTTGAGTGGGTCAGGCAGTTCGGCGGCGCGTCAAGTGACAGGGCGACGGGCGTTGCAATCACGGCCGACGGACATGCCGTCATGACGTCGCTCGAGAGCGGTGATGCCGTCGTGCGGAAGATCGGGTTGTCAGACGGTACGTCGGCGCCGGCCTGGAGCGTGAACCTTGGCGCGATCGGTCAAGGCAACGTTGGTGCGGTGGCCGTCGACGGTTCGTCGGTCTATGTTGCAGGATCCACGACCAATGCATCGCTTGACGCCGGTGGCAGCGCCGCCATTGTCGCGGCCCATGCGGGTGGCGCGGACGGCTTCGTCACGAAAATCGTCGACGCCGGCGCCTCGGCTGCTGTGTCGTTCACAACCTATGTCGGTACATCGGGGCAGGACAGCGGTCTTGGCCTGGCTGCGAGCAATGGGGCGGTCTATGTGTCCGGCGCGACGACAGGAGGCCTCGATGGCACCAGCACGCCGACGGATCCTGATGCCTATGTCCGCAAGCTTGATGCCAACGGTGCTGTTGCCTGGACGCATCAATTCCAGAGTGTTGGCTCGTTCAGTGCCGCCAACACGATCACGGTGGATGCGCAGGGTTCGTCGGTTCTCGACAGGCTGGGGCTGCCGCGTGGCCAGGTTTCGTTCGATGAGTCGCGGCTTATCACGGCAGGCTCGAGCCTGCGTGCAGGTGATCACTTCTTCCTGCGGGTGAACGACGGCAACAAGCTGAAGGTCACCGTTGCGGCCGGTGACACGATGCGGTCGCTCGCCCTGAAGATCAACAATGCCATGCTGCTGAAGGGTACGGCTGTCGTGTCGCGGACAGGCGGCGATGGCATCCGCATCACCGCCAACGAGGGCAATACGGTCGAGCTCATTGCTGGCAGCGCCGGGCTTGATGCCCTTGCCGGGCTTGGCCTCGAGCCCATGAGGCTTGATGCGAACAAGCAGATCGCGTCGACGGCGGCGTCACTCAGGCGTTTTTCTCTGGATCTGGAGTCGGGCATGAACCTGGAGGAAAAGATCAGGTCCAAGACGATGGTCTATCAACTTGGCTCGGCAATCGAGACGATCAAGATGGCGTACATGACGATCACGGGAACAAGCTTGCGTACGGGATCGCAGCTTGACCAGCGCGCATCCAATTCGTACCAGTCCGCGTTCCTGCGGTAATCAGAGAAGTCTTCAGACAGCCTGATTGAGCGTCAGGGCCGACGCCCGGTGGCTCGTGTTTGCGTTCGAGATTGCGCCGGTCTTGGCATAAACTGCAGGGGTCTCCTGCGCCACGACAACATTGGCCACGGCCTTCAGCATGCCCTCGGTCACGTGCCGGAAGCGAAGCAGCAGCCTGCTGTGTTCGCGTGTGGCGGCCATCAGCTTCTCTGTTGCGGTTGCCAGTTTCTGCCGGAGGGCGGGCGGCAGGGAGCCCTTGACGTGGGCCTTGCGGAACTCGCCGACGGCCTTGGTGTATTGAAGCATCAGGATATCGCGATCCTGCTGGCGCCCGGCGAGTTGGGCGGGCCGGCGCGAGCGCAGGATCGCCGCGTCTTCCTCCAAAACGGAGGTTAGCCGGGTCGCGAGGGCCAGCAGCTGCTCGGCGCGTTCGGTGTGGGTGGTCATGGCTTTCGGGCCTCCTGCATCTTCAGCAACTCGGCGTGGATGTGCGGCGCGAGGCCGATGCCGCCCTGGCGGGCCATCTGCTGGCCGATATCCTGGATCATCAATGAGCGGAAGATCTCCTCGCCCATGCCGCCGCCTGTCATTCCGTCGGTGGGGACGGTTGACCAGGCGGTCTCGAGCATCTGGGAAATGAAGATGCCCTCGAATTCACGCGCCCCGTCCTCGAGCCTGCGGTTCGTGACCGTCGGCGCCGGGGCGTGGCTCATCTGGAGCCTTGTCGCGTCGATGGGCGAGACTGCCACGTCACATCACCTCGATTTCGGCCTGGAGGGCGCCGGCGGCCTTGATTGCCTGGAGGATAGCGATCATGTCGCGCGGGCTGACTCCGAGGGCGTTGAGGCCATTGACGAGCTGCTGGAGGCTGACACCGGCCTTCAGGACGGCAAGCTTGCGGTCTGCCTGTTCGTCGACCGTGATCTCGGTGGAGGGAATGATTGTGGTCTGGCCGTCGCTGAAGGGGTCGGGCTGCGACACATCGGGCTGCTCGGTGACGCGGATCGTGAGGTTGCCCTGGGCGATGGCCACGGCGGAGATCCTCACGTCGGCGCCCATCACGATGATGCCCGAGGCCTCGTCGATCAGGACCTTGGCAGGCTGATCGGGCTGCACGCGGATCTGCTCGATGTCCGTCAGCAGGCCCACGATGTTGCCTGATGCAGAGGCGGGAATCGTCAGGCGCACCGTCGCCGGATCATCGGCCACGGCCACGGGCGAGCCCATGAAGTTGTTGATGGCGTCCTTCACCCGGCGGGCGGTCGTGAAGTCGGGATTGCGCAGCGACAGACGAAGCGAGCGCATGGCCGAGAGGTCGAATGCGACCTCGCGTTCGACGATTGCGCCGGCGGCAATGCGGCCCGAGGTGGGAACGCCCTTGGTGACCGAGGCGGCCTGTCCCTGGGCTGCGAAGCCGTTGATGGCTATCTGGCCCTGTGACACGGCGTAGACGTTACCGTCGGCACCGAGGAGCGGGGTGACGAGAAGCGTCCCGCCCTGGAGGTTCTTGGCATCGCCAATGGCGCTGACCGTCACGTCGATGCGGGTGCCCTGGGCTGAGAATGGGGGAAGGTTGGCTGTGACCAGCACGGCGGCCACGTTGCCGCTCGAGATGTTGGTGCCGCGTGTGTTGATGCCGAGGCGCTCAAGCATGGCCTGGAGGCTCTGCTGCGTGCCCGGTGCGTTGCGCAAACTGTCACCGGTACCGTTGAGGCCGACGACCAGGCCGTAGCCCACGAGCTGGTTTTCCCGAACGCCTTCGATGTCGGTGATGTCCTTGATGCGCGAGTAGGCGTAGACGCCGGGCGCGGCGGCTGCCATCAGCGCAAGTCCCAGCAGGATTCCCAGCAGGCGGTTCATGGCTTTAACTTCCCGTTCTCGTTCTGAGCGCACGTTACGGGTCACTGCAAAGCGAGTGTCATGCCACACGGGAAACGCCAGTTTTCGGCGGTTTCCTCGCCCTGTTCATGATCCGTGAACCGGCAAAAAGGGGGCTGGGGGGCACAATCTGCCCGGCGCTTTCAACCCATCTTAACTGCGATGCTTCATGATTGGATGACTTCGGATATTCCATGTTCACATCAAGGGTATTGGCGGGCTGATGAAGGTCGATGGTAACAAGCCGATCGAGACGAACCGGGCATCCGGCGCACGGGCCCGCGGGGCCAGTCCATCCGGTTTTGCGCCTGCCGTTCCCGAGGACACAAAGCCTCTTGCGCAGGTTGCATCGACGGCGTCCCTCTCGGGCGTGGATGCGCTGTTGGCCCTCCAAGGCGTTGCATCGCCAGCCGGCGAGCGACAAAGGGCCGTGCGTCGCGGGCGGGACATGCTGGACATGCTGGACGAGATCCGGCGCGGCCTGCTTGAGGGCGCCGTCAGCGAAAGTACGCTCAAGCGTCTGGCTGGCCTTGCGAACACCAAGCGCGAGGACTTCGTCGACCCGGGCCTCTCGCAGGTTCTCGACGATATCGACCTGCGTGCGCGAGTGGAGCTTGCAAAGCTGCAATACGCGGGTGCCCGGTAGCGTCAGGCCTGTCATGAAAACATCAGGTTTTCCCCCATAAATCGGCTGTTGCTGACCATGGGGCTGATCCATATATTCCGCCGCGTTTTCACTGCTTCCGATTATCGGGGAGTTGAGGGGTCATGGGTGTCATTCTGTCTCCTGACTACAGGCCGTCCGAGGACGAGCCTTTCATGAATGAACGCCAGCGGGAGTATTTCCGCCGACGGCTCCTCAACTGGAAGGAAGAGATCCTTCGCGAGTCCAAGGAGACGCTGCACAACCTTGCCCAGGAGACGCTCTCGCATGCCGATCTTGCAGACCGGGCGTCGACGGAGGCGGAACGCGCGAACGAGCTGCGGGCGCGCGACCGGCAGCGCAAGCTGATTTCCAAGATCGATGCCGCGCTGCGGCGCATCGACGAGGGCACTTATGGTTTCTGCGAGGACACGGGCGATCCGATCAGCCTGCGGCGGCTCGAGGCGCGGCCGATTGCGACCTTGAGCCTTGAAGCGCAGGAGCGCCATGAGCGGCGCGAGCGCGTCTACCGCGACGACTGAGACAAAGAAAAAGGCCGGGAGCGCTCCCGGCCTTTGTCCTGTTCCCATGCCGGTGGTGGCGGCATCAGAACGGGAAGAGGATGTCGACGATCTGCTGTCCGTAGCGGGGCTGCTGCACGTCGGTCAGCTGGCCGCGGCCGCCGTATGAAATCCGCGCCTCGGCAATCTGGGAGTGCTTGATCTCGTTCATGAAGCTGATGTCCTCGGGTCGCACGATGCCGGAGACGGAGAGCTCGCGCAGTTCGAAGTTGATGCGCACTTCCTGGTGGCCCTGGATCACGAGGTTGCCGTTGGGCAGGATCTGCGTGACCACGGCAGCGACCGTGAGCTCGACCTTTTCCTTGCGATTGACCGAACCCTGGCCTGACGCGGTCGAGTCGGCGCCAAGGTCGAGTGCCGCGTCGGGCGTAAAGCCGCCGGGCAGCAGCTTCTGGGCAATCGTATCCTCGAGGCCGAGGAGGTTCGACATGTTTGCCGATTCTTCCGAGGTGCGTGTGCGGGTCGTCTGGTTCGACAATTCGGCCTTGTCCGAGATGTCGATCATCACGGTCACGATATCGCCGATCTTGGATGCCCGCTGATCCTTGAAGAACGAGCGTGCGCCGGAAGCCCAGAGCGAGTTTGCCTGGCGCAGCTGCGCATCCTGGCGCGGCATCGGCATCGTGACCCGCCTGTCACCGTCGCGGTCACGCGGATCGATGATGGGGGTGAGGGCCGGTGCCTGGCCGACGGCATTCAGGCGGTCTACGGTCGTGCAGCCGGTGGCCGCGAGGCAGGCAAGCAGGGTGACTGCCACATTGAACCTGTTCATGACGGGATCCTGTTCAGTTGATTGATGCTGTCTGGGCTGGTGCGGTGATGACGGCGGTGCCGGCATCGACGATGCGGGCGTCGACCGACCGGCGGGACGACGTGTTCATGAAGGTGATGACGTCTCCCTTGCCACCGTTCGTCATCGCCTTGCCCTGGGCAGATATGCGGATGCCCGGCATCTCGGCGACGATCGTGACCGTGTCACCCTTGCGGACCATCACCGGCTTTGCGAAATCCATTGCAAAGAGCGGCGTGTTGGCCCTGACGGCGCGGCGGGCAACCTGGCCCACGACCATGTCGGGAGCCGTAATCATCGACGCCGTGGTGCGGCTTGCCGGCACCTCTATCGTGCCGAGACTGGCGCTGGAAACCGTGTCACCGGCGGCCACGTCCTGCACCAGGGCCGGCACGGCAATGACGGCCCAGGCCGTGCCCGCCAGTGCAAGACGTTCCTCGTTGCCGAGGTCGTTGCGGTAGACGAAGGTCGCCTGGAAGGCCTGGTTGGCAGGATTGTAGTTCAGCCGCTCGAGCTTGCGGCCGTTCTGCAGCGAGACCCTCTCGTCGAGGGTGACGTCGGGTGATGCGAGCGTGACCTCGTAGCGTCCGGGTGCGGGCATGCGCGCACTGATGGCGTCGGCGATGGCCTGCTTCAGCGTGGTCGCTCCTGCCGGGGCAGAGCCGAGGGTCGCTGAGGCCATTGCGAGGAAGAGCGAGGTCCGGATGATGTTCTTCATGTCAGTTCACGTCCCCAGGATCAGTTCGACAGGCGGGATGTCATCTGCAGCATCTCGTCGGATGCGGTGATGACCTTGGAGTTCATCTCGTAGGCGCGCTGGGCGGTGATCAGCGATGTGATCTCCTGCACGGCGTTCACATTGGACATTTCCAGAGATCCCTGCCGCAGTGTACCCACCCCGGCAGTACCGGGTGTTCCAACCTGTGCGGAACCGGAGGCTGCAGTTTCGAGGAAAATGCTTGAGCCCTGTGCGTCGAGGCCAGCTTCGTTGGCGAAGGTCGCGAGGTCGAACTGTCCCACGTTCGTGTCAGTTGTCGAGCCTGCGAGCTGCGCGAAAACCTGTCCCTGCGCGTTGATCGTGACCTTGATCGTGCCATCGGGGATGTTGATGCCCGGTTCGACGATGTAGCCGTCGGATGTCACCATCTCGCCGGCCGCGTTCACGCTGAAGGCGCCGGTGCGCGTGTAACCTGTTTCGCCGGTCGGCAGGCGCACGCGGAAGAAGCCGCGGCCCTCGATGGCCAGGTCGTAGGGGTTTTCGGTCGGCTGCAGGTTGCCCTGGGCCATCACGCGGTAGACGGACCCTGTCCGCACGCCCGTACCGACCTGGACGCCTGTGGGAATGAGCGTATTCTGGTCGGAAGAGCTTACGCCCATGCGCTCGAGCGTCTGGTAGAGCATGTCCTGGAACTCTGCCCGCTGGCGCTTGAACGAGGTCGTGTTCATGTTGGCGATGTTGTTCGATATCACCTCAACGTTGAGCTGTTGGGCGAGCATGCCGCTCGAGGCAATGGCCAGTGATCTCATGCTGGGGGTCTCCTTCAGGCTTTCACTTCGCCAAGGCGCTGCACGGCGCGGCGAATGATGTCATCGGTTGCATTGAGCGTTTCAGTCGAGCTCTGGTAGGCGCGCATGATCTCGATCATCCGCGTCATCTCGACCACAGGCTGCACGTTGGATCTCTCGATCGCTCCCTGAACGACGCGTGCGTCCGTGGCGGGAGAGGGCTGTTCATCGGACCTGTAGAGGTTGCCGCCTTCCTTGCGCATCGATGCGTGGGAGAGGCTCACCACCCTGATCTTCCCGATGATGCCCTGGGGGGTCGACACCGAGCCGTCCTGCCCGATGCGGATTGCGGTTTCGCCGGGCGGGATCGTGATCTCGCCGCCCTCGGAGAGGACGGGGCAGCCAGTGGCGTTCACGCTCTTGCCGGAAGCTTCGAGTTGAAAAAGGCCATCGCGGGTGAAGCGTTCGCCGTCGGGGGTGCGCACGACCATGAAGCCATCGCCCTCGATGGCGACGTCGAGGGGGGCACCTGTCTGCTGCAAGGGGCCGCCCGACATGTCGCGGATGACGCCCCAGTCGCGGACGAAGGAGATCTTGCGCATCTGCGCGCTGTCGGCTTGCACGGGAACGACGAGTTCCTCGAATGCAGGCGTCTCGCGCTTGAACCCGGACGTCGAAACGTTCGCGAGGTTGTTCGAGACGATTTCCATGTTGCGGCGCAGGGTCATCTGCGCCGTCAGTCCGACGAGCAAGGAATTGTGCATTGCGGCCACCACTCCGCTGGTGCCGGCAGGATCGCCTGCACCTGACGCTGCCTCCTGCATCCGGCGTGCCAGCGGAAAAACGGCAGGAATCTGCGGGAGCCATGGTCAAGACAGCCGAGAGGATGGCGTGAACTGCCGGGCAAAACCTGCCGGGCACGAACCGAAATTTAACCAGGCTGCGGGCATCTTAAGCGACCCGAAAGGTAAGCATTCAGTATACGGAGCAGAAGGCCGTCCATGGCCAAGGACAAGAAAGAAGAGAAGTCCGGCACCGAAGCCGAGAAGCCAGATGGCGCCGAGGATGCAAAGCCGAAGAAGCGCTTTGCATTACTTAACTCGAAAAAGGTGCTGATGATCGCTGCGCCTGTGTTGCTGCTGGCAATCGGCGGCGCGGTCTATTTCCTGATGTTTGCCGGCGGCGAGGAGCCGGCGGCTGAAGGGGCAGAAGTGGCCGACGGTGGCGACGGTCATGGTGGCGGCCATGGCGAGAAGAAGGCGGCGGCGGGCGATGCCCATCATCCGGTCTTCTTTGAAGTACCCGACATCCTGGTCAATGTGTCCTCGCAGGGCGGCAAGCCTGTCTTCCTGAAGCTTGCGGTATCGCTTGAGATCGAGGGGGCTACGCAGGAAGAGGTCGCACAGAAGCTTGAGCCGATCATGCCCCGGATCATCGACCAGCTGCAGACCTATCTCAGGGAACTTCGGCTGGAAGACCTGAGCGGGTCGGCTGCCTTGTTCCGCCTGAAGGAGGAACTGCTGCGGCGCATCAATGTTGCCGCGGCACCAGTGCAGGTGAAGGGCGTCCTGTTCAGGGAAATGATCGTACAGTAACGGATGATGGCCAATGGCGGGTGACGGCAACGAAATTCAAATGGAAGATGTACCCGGCAAGGAGCCACAGGCCGGGGCCGCTGCGGGAAAACCTGCGGAAGGCGGAGCCGATGCCGATGCCGAGGCCGGACAGGATGCGGCGCTGGCGGCAGAATGGGCCGATGCTGCCGGTGGCGAAGGTACTGGCGCCGGCACGTCCGATCGCATCCTGAACCAGGATGAGATTGATTCGCTGCTGGGCTTTGATGCCAGTGACGGCGACGGCGAAGAGCGCACGGGAATCCAGGCCATCATCAATTCGGCCCTTGTTTCCTACGAACGCCTTCCGTTGCTTGAAATCGTGTTCGACAGGCTTGTGCGCGTGCTGACGACAAGCCTGCGCAACTTCACCTCGGACAACGTGGAAGTCAGCCTCGACAACATCTCGTCCGTGCGGTTTGGCGATTATCTGAATTCCATCCCGCTACCTGCGATCCTCGCGGTCTTCCGGGCCGAGGAGCTGGACAATTACGGACTGCTCACGGTCGACTCAAGCCTGATCTATTCAATCGTCGATGTGCTTCTCGGCGGGCGGCGCGGTACGGCGGCCATGCGGGTCGAGGGCCGTCCCTACACAACCATCGAACGCATGCTCGTGAAGCGGCTGCTGGAGCTGGTGCTCCAGGACCTGGGCATCGCGTTCGATCCTGTGGCACGCGTGCAATTCCTGCTGGACCGGCTGGAGATCAATCCCCGGTTCGCCGCCATCGCGCGGCCTGCCAACGCGGCGGTGCTGGTCAAGCTGCGTGTCGACATGGAAGATCGTGGGGGCCGGATCGAGTTGCTGCTGCCGTATGCGACGCTGGAACCGATCCGCGAGCTGCTGCTGCAGATGTTCATGGGTGAGAAGTTCGGGCGCGACTCGATCTGGGAGGGCCATCTTGCTACCGAGCTCTGGCGCACGAATGTCGAGCTTGAAGCCGTGCTCGACGAGCTGCCCATGTCACTGAGCGAGGTCATGAACCTGGAGGTGGGACAGACACTGCTGCTCAATGTGGGCCCAGAGGCGCGCATCGAGCTGCGTTGCGGCGGGGTTGGCCTGCTTGCCGGGCGCATGGGGCGCATCGGTCATCAGGTCGCCGTGCGCGTGGAGAACCAGTTCCTCGACCGCAGAACCTCGAACGGGACCTGATCCATGAGCGAAGCCATTCTCATTGATGGGATCGTGATCATCCTCCTGGGTGCCACGATCTATGTTGCCTACCGGCTGGATCGCCGGCTGCAATCCGTGCGCAGCGTCCAGCATGAGCTTGCCGGCGTGATCCGCGACCTCAACGTTGCGGCGGCACGGGCGGAAGCCGGGATCCAGGGTCTGAAGCTTGCTGCCCAATCCTCAGGCCAGGAGCTCGAGGAGCAGATCCGCAGTGCGCGCGCAGCCGGTGACGAACTGGCGCGACTTCTGAAGTCCACGGAGCGAACGGGCAGACCTGCGCCGGTTGCGCGGGCCGAAGCCTTCGCCGATGTCCGGCCGAGCGAGGTGTCGCTGCCACGACCTCCTGCCGAGGTGCGGCAGGCTTCCGCGCTCGATGCACTGCGTTCCCTCGCTGCTTCACGATAGGACAGATCCATGTCGTCGCGTGTCCGCCTGCTGCCAACGCTGATCGGCGCTGCCGGTGTGCTTCTGTGCCTGAGGATCGGCGCCATGGCTGCCGACACGGCACCGGAGCCTGCTGCACCTGCAGCGGAGGCCAGTGCCGCCAAAGCTGCTGACAAGGCCAAGGAAGGCGCTGCGCCTGAAAAGCCGGTGGCGGAGCCGGCCAAGCCTGCGGCCGAGGCAGCTGCGGCGGCGGAACCGGCGCCTGCAGCGCCGCGCGGCGACATTCCCCTTGCCAGTTCGCGGGGCGAGGCGGATGTGCTTGAGCGGCTTGCGGAGCGCCGGGCTGCACTGGACGCGCGCGAGAAGGACGTTGTCCTTCGCGAAAAGATGCTGGCTGCTGCCGAACGGCAGATTGACGGCAAGCTGTCCGAGCTCAAGCAGCTCGAGCAGAAACTCGAGGCGCTGGTCGCGAAGCGCAACGAGATGGAAGAGGCGCAGATCGCGGGGCTTGTGAAGACCTATGAGTCCATGAAGCCCGAGGACGCAGCCCGTATCTTCAATCGCCTGGAGCGCAGCATCATGGTGGATGTCGCCTCACGGATGAAGCCTGCCAAGATCGGTGCCGTGCTGGCCGCCATGGAGCCCGCGCGTGCGCAGGACCTGACCGTGCTCCTGGCGCGGAGGCTCAAGGTTACGCTGAATGCGCCCCCCGTGCCTGCCGCGGCACCGGTCCCGCCGCCGGCAGCCGTCCCGCCTGCGCCTGCAGGTGCGGCCCCGGCTCCGCCAGCCCCCAATGGCTGAAGCTTAACGGCCGTTTAACTGCGTCAACGCTAGTCTGTGTTGTTACAGGGCCTCCAGCGCGCGATGGGTTTCTTGCGACTATTGACGATGCTTTGCCTGATGCTTGTCCTCGTAACGGGGACCCGGGCAGAAGAGGACGTGCCGCAGGTTGCGAAGGTCGAGGCCAGCGTGCAGGGTGGCTTTGCCCGCATCCTCTTCGACTGGCCTGATGACGTGAATGGCTCTGCGCAGCTGGTCGACGGGGTCCTGGTCATCGGGTTTGACAAACCGTTCGACGTGGATGTGGGTGCGATTGCCAAGACGCTTGAGCCCTATGCAGCGCTGGTGCGCCAGGATGCGGACGGGAAGGGGTTGCGCATCGCACTCAAGGGGCCTGTCCGGCTGAAGAGCACGAATCTCGGTGTGCGGCATGCTTTCGACCTCCTGCCGCCGTCGTTCCGTGGTGATCCTCCGGCTGTCGCGGTTCCCAAGAGTGCCTCGCCCAATCGCGAGCTGACGGTGCTGGTGAGCGAACGCGAGAAGAGCACGCGGCTGCAGTTCGATTTCCCCGGTCGCGTGGAGCACTCCTTCCGTGTCAACGGAGACAAGCTTGTCGTGACTTTCTCGAAGGCGGCGAAGGTAAACCTTCGTCGCTTCACCGAGAATCCGCCGGCCTGGATTACAGGTGCGCGCTCATTCGCAGAGCGTGACAAGCTCACGATCGAGTTCGACATTGATCGCGAGGCCGAGTTCCGTGATGTCAGCGCAAGCGGGGAGATTGCGGTCCTCCTGAAGGAGCCCAAGTCGGATGCGACTGCCGTCGCGGAGAAGACCGCAGCTGCCGCCAGTGCGCCTCGTGTGATCGTGGGCGCGGAAATTGCACAGGCGCCTCCGCCGCCGCGCGTCCCTGCCGACGAAATTGCCTTTGATCGTCCCAAGCGCAAGGGTGCGCCGGAGGCCAAGACGGAAGCCGCTGCCAAGCCCGATGGCAAGCAAGGCGATACGCTTGCGACGGCCGCTACCCCTGTTTCTGCGCCGTCCCCGGAGGCCGCAACAAGCCCGCTGCAGACGGCGGATCCGCTGCCGGAAGTCCTGCGCCTTGGAAAGTCAGATCTCACTGCGGCGCTTTCGCCCGCTGAAACGGCGACGCCGGCGGTGCCAGGCGTTGCGCGGGCTCAGGTCTTCGGCTCGATGCTTCGCATCGAACTTCCCTTCGTGAAGCTGCCGGCAGCTGCCGTCTTTCGCCGGGGGCTTGCGGTCTGGGTCGTGACCGAAAGCCCGACACAGGTTGATCTCAGCGCCATCGAGGACGTTCCCAACGTTCCGGTGCGGGTGCTTTCGCAGGCGGCGGAGGTGGCGCCGGGTGTCACGGCGTTCCGCCTTGCGGCGCCGCTGTCGATGTCGGTGAGCCTGTCGGCTGCGGGCGACAGCTGGATCCTTGCTGTCGGAAACACTGTCCCCGAGCTGCCGGAGCGACTGCAGGTGGTCCGTCAAACCGCCGACGAACAGACGCGCATCCGCATCCCGATGCCGGGACTGACGCAGGTCCTCTGGCTCAAGGATCCTGATGTGGAGGACCGGATTGCCGTGGTCATGGGGCATGCCCCAGCGCGCGGCCTGCTTGAAGGGCGACGGTTTGTCGACTTCGCAGCGCTGCCGTCACGTCATGGCATTGCCATTCAGGCGGTTGCTGATGACCTTACCGTGTCGATCGAGGGCAACGAGGCGGTGATTGCCCGGCCTGCGGGGCTGAACGTGACGACGGCGCAATTCATTGACGCCCTGAAGCTGTCGGCAAGAACCACTACGACCGCGCCAAGCCAGGCGGCGGCCGCCTATCTTGGGGCCGATGTCGTTCCCGACTCCTCGCTGTACCAGGTGCTGACAAAGCACATCGCTGCGTCGGCGAGATCGCCTGATGGCATGAGCCCGCAGCGGATTGCGCTGGCGCGTCGTTATGTGGCCAACGGGCTTGGAGCCGAGGCCCTCGGCGTACTGCGGATGATCGGCCATGCAGACAAGACGGCTGAGGGTGATGTGTCCTTCCGTGTACTGAGGGGGCTGGCGAACATCGAGATGGCGCGATATCCGGAAGCGTCGGCAGACCTTGCGATCGACTCTCTCGGGAGTGATCCGCACCTCGCCCTCTGGCGCGGGATTGCGGCAGCCGGCGCTAAGGACTGGCGCGAGGCACGAAACAATCTTGTCGCGGCAATGAAGGTGATGTCTGATTATCCCCCGGACTGGAATGCGCGGGGGCGGATTGCGCTGGCACAAGCCGCCCTTGAGCTTGGGGATGCGCCGGGCGCAAAGCTTGCGCTGGAGAATGTACCTTCATCCGGATTGAATGCGGCGGTGACAGCCGAGCTGGGGCTTGTCCGCGCGCTCACTGAAAGTGCGCTGGACAGGCAGGAGCAGGCCCTGGAGGCCTTCGCGAAGCTTGAGCAGTCGCGGTTCCGGCCTGTTGCCGCGCGTGCGGCGCTCGAGGGGACGCTGGGCAAGCTCAAGGCTGACAAGATCACCCGTGCGCAAGCGATCAACCGGCTGGAGCAGCTTCGCTTCCAGTGGCGCGGCGACGAGCTTGAGATCAGGACGCTGAGCGAGCTTGGGCAGCTTTACGTTGCCGAGAACCAGCTGCGTGAAGCGATGGGAACCATGCGGCTGGCCGTGCGGAACTTCGGCGACAGCGAGGAGGCCCGGGCGGCTGCGGTGCAGATGACGGGCATGTTCGAATCCTTGTTCATCGGGCCCCAGTCTGAACAGTTGTCGCCACTGGACTCGCTGAGCCTGTTCTACGATTACAAGGAACTGACGCCTGTCGGCGTGCGGGGCGACGAGATGATCCGGCGGCTCGTCGAGCGGCTGGTCGCCGTTGATCTGCTACCACAGGCCGCCGAGTTGCTGCAGCACCAGGTTGATAACCGGCTCGAAGGCGTGGCGAAGTCGGCTGTTGCCGTGCGCCTTGCGGTGATCTATTTGCTCGACAAGCAGCCGTCGAAGGCGCTTGAGACCATTCGTGGTACGCGACAAACGCGCCTGCCTGATGACCTGATCGAGCAGCGTGACCTGGTCGAGGCGCGCGCGCATTCGGACACAAAGGACTTCGACAGGGCGCTGGAGACGCTTGAGGCGCATACCAGCGAGGATGCGGAACAGCTGCGGGCCGATATCCTGTGGGATGCGCAGCGCTGGCCCGAGGCGGCGGCGAAGGCTGAAGACATCCTCGGTGAGCGCTACGCGGGAGACGAACCGCTTGATGATCTTGAGCGCATGACGCTGATGCGTGCATGCGTTGCCTATTCGCTTGCGGGAGACGGTGCTTCGCTTGAGCGGGTGCGTTCCCGGTTTTCGGCAAAAATGCAGGCGTCACCGGATGCCAATGCCTTTGCGATGCTGACAAGTGCCCCGGATGTGTCGAGCGAGGATTACCGCACGCTTGTCAAGCGCATCGCGTCTGTCGAGATGCTCGAGGCCTTCTTCAACGAATTCAAGGCGAAGGGCGCGGGCGCGCCCGAGACGGCGACGAACTAGGCCGACTGGAAGTCCAGCCCCACATCGAGACACCTGGCTGAATGCGTGATGGCCCCTGAAGAGATCAGGTCGACGCCGGTTGCTGCCACGGCGGCAATCGTCGTGGCGTTGATGTTGCCGGAGGCCTCGAGGACGGCGCGGCCATTGGTGCGGCGGACAGCCTCGCGCAGCAGCTCGGGCGACATGTTGTCGAGCAGGATCGAGTTTGCCCCGGCGGCGAGGGCCTCCTCGAGCTGGTCGAGGCGATCGACCTCGACCTCGACATGAACCATGTGCCCGGCGCAGCGGCGTGCGGCGTGGATGGCGCCGGTGATCCCGCCGGCCGCAACGATGTGGTTGTCCTTGATCAGGATCCCGTCATCAAGGGCAAAGCGGTGGTTGAAGCCGCCGCCACACCTGACAGCGTATTTCTCGAAGGCGCGCATGCCCGGTGTTGTCTTGCGGGTGCAGGTGACGCGGGCCCGGGTCCCGGCGACGAGCGCAACGAGGGTTGCGGTTGCGGTGGCGATGCCTGACAGGCGACCGGTGAAGTTGAGAGCGACGCGCTCGGCCGAGAGGATCGGCCGGGCCAGACCCTTGATGATGGCAATAGGCTCGCCCCGCGCGACATCGGCACCGTCGGGGACGGCAACGCTGACGTCGGTGGACGGATCAAGCGTCCGGGAGGCGGCGATGCAGAAGTCGAGTCCTGCAATGAGTACGGGTTAGCGGGTG